>JAZQFS010000054.1:0-61926 GCA_045539625.1 Eubacteriales bacterium
TTTGAAGGACGGTAAATTCACCTTTCCTGCGCTTTATGAAGCATAAGGAATTTCGCCGTCTGCGGACGGCGACCAAGGCTCTGCCTTTGGAAACCGCAAGCCTTTGAAAAGGCTTGACCTAAACTTTCACAATGGTTTTGCTTTATCTGTATTTTTTCGCCGTGTTAAACAAATCAGTCATACTCCAAATTATGAAACAAAAAAGGCCGATGTAGCATCGACCTCTGCGAAAACAATGATTATACCTAAATTCAGGGCTGTAACAGTTAAGATTGCTACAGCCCGATTTTTCTTTAAACCTCGGCGAAAGCTTCAAGCTGGGGCATATTCAGATAGCCCACTTCTGTCTTAACAAGCTGTCCGTCTTTAAAGAGCATAAGTGTGGGAATGCTGACAATTCCGAACTTCACGGAAAGCATTGCTTCGTCATCCACATTCACCTTACCTACCTTGATTTTTCCTTCATTTGCCTTTGCAAGTGCTTCAAGGTTAGGTGCTATCATTTTACAGGGACCGCACCATGTCGCCCAAAAATCAACCACTACGGGAATATCGCTCTTAAGAACTTCCTCTTCAAAATTTTCTGCTGTAAGTTTTACTTCTGCCATATCTGTTTCCTCCTAATCCTTTAATGATTTATAGTAAAGCATACAGTGACAATATCCCTCAAAATTCGGATCCTGTGTCTGCTGCTTAAACTCTTCGCACATACATCTGTTTTCTTCTGTATGTTCTCTTTTACAGGGACAGTAGCCGCCCGTTCTTTTTAAGCCTTCTTTAATTGTCGCAACGATTTCCTTATCGGGGTTAAGTGTTATTTTCATTGTCCTGCCTCCAGTATGTCTTTGATATAGTATTCAAGCTCTGTTTTTTGCATTGCTCCTACCCTGCCGCCGTAAAGAGTACCGTCGGGATAAACGAACACCGTCAGCGGTATTGAGCTTGCACCGTAAATATAAGAAGCCTGAATGGTTTCATCATAGTATACAGGGAACGAATAGCCGTAATCGTCAACGAATTTATCCACGATTTCCCGTGTCTGGCTCTCTCCGTCAGTAACATTTATCATCATAAAGTTTACGTCATTCTTATATTTAGCATACATTTCTTCAAAAGCAGGCAGTTCTGATTTACACGGACCGCACCATGTCGCCCAGAAATTCATAACCACAGGCTTTCCAAGCATGGAATTTAGAGAAACCTCGTTCCCGTCCTTATCATACACCACAAAATCGGGTGCTGTTTGGATTTTTTCGGCATCATCAGCTGCAGCTTCATCATTTTTTGAGCTATCAGGCTGAGACGACGGCTTGTTTGTGTCATCGCTTCCCTGCTGTGTCGGGTTTATATTATCAGGTGAAGCCACATACAGCTCGTCAAGATCTGCATTTTGCGACAAATAATTATACAGTAATGCTGCTGTTCCAATCACAGCAACAAGTGCAGCCAAAGATATTACGGTTAAAAGAGCTTTTTTATTCATATTCACCTCACGAAACAAGTATCAACAGCTTTGACATAAGTCCAAAGCACATACAAATACCTATTACTACAAGAAATACACCGCACACGGTATTGATAACCTTATAATTTTTCTTTATGAAGCCAAAGACGTTTTTCAGTCTATCCAACACAAAAGCGGAAATTGCAAGGGGTATGCCGAGTCCCAGCGAGTAGCACAAAAGCATTACTGCGCCTTTAACTGCTCCTCCCGTTCCTGCCGCAAGCATAAGTGCACTTCCGAGAAATGCTCCCACACAGGGCGAAAGGCTTACCGAGAACACAACGCCGAAAACAAACGCCGACAGTGCCGTCGCACCTTTTTTCACTGCAGTAAATCCCTTAAAAAACGGTATGCGCACAATTTCAAGATAAGAAAGTCCCAGCACCACCACAACAAGTCCCGTAACAACATTTACCGCCGTTTCGTATTTATCCCGAAGAGTGCCTGCAAGTCCTGCAAAAACACCAAGCAAGGTAAACACTGCCGTAAATCCCATTACAAAGAACGCAACACGAAGTGCCGTCTTCCTTTTTGCTCCGTCTCCTGCCGCAAAATATGATATATACACAGGCAGCAGAGGCAGCATACATGGTGAGATAAAGGAAATTATTCCCTCAAGAAAGGTTAAAAAATAAATCACGACAGCCACCTCCTGTATTCAGTACAATTTTATCATCAATATATTATTAGATTATGTACATAATAAGAAATTTTATTTAATGTTGTTATTTATATTGCTTTTCGCCTTTTTTTATGCTAATATTGTATGGAAACTAAGGATAATCAACTTTTTTAAATCAAATTTAACACAATTTCAGAGGTGGCACAAATGAATCCGTACGACTCTTTACATTCAAAAAAGGTTTACAACCCCGCAGACGAAAGCATAATGAAAGAGCAGTTTAAATGCCTTGAAAGGTTATACGATTTTAACGCAACACGACCTTCTCAGCTAAAGGAAAGAGCCGAGCTTTTAAAGGAAATGTTTGCAGAAATCGGTGAAGGCTGTTACATTGAGCCGCCACTTCATGCGAACTGGGCAGGAAAGCACGTGCATTTCGGCAAAAACGTCTATGCAAATTTCAACCTGACTTTAGTGGACGACACTCACATTTACGTGGGAGACTGCACAATGCTTGCGCCCAATGTAATAATTGCAACGGGAGGTCACCCCGTTTTACCCGAGCTGCGTGAAAAAGGCTACCAGTACAATCTTCCCGTAACAATCGGCAAAAACTGTTGGATAGGTGCAGGTGCGGTAATACTTCCGGGTGTCACAATCGGCGACAACACGGTAATCGGTGCAGGAAGCGTTGTTACACGTGACATTCCCGCAAACGTGGTTGCGGTGGGCAACCCATGCAGAGTTCTGCGCCAAATCAATGAACGTGACAAGGCATATTTTTACAGAGATATGAAAATTGACTACGATTTTCTTCAAGATAAATAAGCATAACAATAGGAGCAGGCAAAACTGCTCCTTGTCTTTTATCGGCACGGTTGAATAATTCAAACATTTACGAGCAAAGCTATGATAAAAAGGTGATATAATGAGCGTTAAAAAGAAACGTCAGAAATTACTGATTATTCTGATATGTGCATTTGCCGTACTGCTGTTTATATTATCTGCAGCGGCAATGCTTACGGTATCATAAAAACAAAAGGCTGCACAAGGCAGCCTTAAATTATTGAGTTACATAAGAAAAAGTATTCTCTGAAAAGGGAGCATCAAGCATAAAATGTCCGCCAAACTCGGCATTTTCTTCACCGTCGATGTTGATTTTTACACGTTCAACCGAATCCAAGCCGCAAAGTGATTTTACAACCGAGCCTATTGCAAAGCTTTCCTGTGCAGAGCCGCCGATATTGTTTAAAACAAAGTCGGATGAAAAATCCACCGTACACGTGCCGTCACAAATTACGACGGAATTTATCCTGCAATCTCCTTTCAGAGAAGGATAAAGATTATCTGTACGAGGTCCGTCAAAAAGCATTTTCAGAATTTCCCCTGCCTTTTGAGTGTCGTTAAGGTCAGCTCTCAACTGACGTGACTCAGGCACAAGGTACATTGCTTCTTCGTCGGGAAAATACAGCGTTGTTTCGCAATACTCTATGATTTCGTCTTCGCTTATTGAGTGTACATGCTCTTCTTCGGGAATTACAGGCAGCTTCTTTTGATTACAGCCTGCAACAAAAAGCACACAAACAAGTGCAAATAAAATTCTCCTCATAAAAAACACTCCTTAAAATTCAAAAGGTTTGTTTTCCAGTATTTTTTTTGCTCCTTCTTCAAACATTATATCAGCCATAGACGCAAAGTGCTTTTTTGCTTTTTCAAAAGCCTTGTGCATATTAAACGGCCTTTTTTCAAGGTTATGCATATCCGAGGACACCACAAATTTATTATGTCTTTTCATTATATCCTTTACATCACCCATAGACCAACATCCGCAGAATTCCGAGGCATTAAGCTGATACACAACGTCTATTCCGCACAGCTCCTGCATTATTTTCTTATATTCGGCATATCTGTCAATGTGTGCAATTATCGGCTTTACACCAATAATCGTAAGGTTATATATCCACTCGGACAGTGATGAAGTCTCAACTCCGTTTGCAATTTCCAGAAGCATATAGTCGGTGTTATCATAGCACAGCTTTTTTATGTTTTCCATTTCGGAAATATCACTGTTTATATAGACCTCTGCTCCCGTTACAATGCGGGGATAGTCATATTCCTGCTTCAAAATGCTCTCTGTCACAAGACTCAGAGCATCGTTTCTTTTACTGAGAAAGCTGTCAACATCAATTTTTCCCGTATAAAAATGGGGGGTTGCCGCAACGGTATGAGCTCCGTTCAGCTTTGCACTTTTAAGCATTTCAAGCCCTGTTTCAAGGCTGTCGGCTCCGTCATCTACAAAAGGCAGGCAATGAGTATGAATATCAATCATTATTACTCGTTTGAACTGTCGGAATTATCGTTATATTCGTAGATATATCTATTCTTATAGCTATATTTATAGGGACGCTTTTTCTCATTGCTGCCAAGGAAAATGACACCAAGCACATTAATGTCGGAGTTGGAAACGGATTCCACAACTTTATCCATCATATTGAAAGTTGAAATGCCTCTTCTCAGTACGATTACAAGTCCCGTTGTAGCCTTTGACACAACCACGGCATCGGTTACAACATTCATGGGAGGAGTATCAAGAATCACATAATCATAACATTCGGAAATATTATTGATGAAATTCTGAAATTCCTTTGAAACGAGAAGCTCGGAAGGATTTGGAGGAAGCTCGCCTGACGTCAGGCAGTCAAGATTGGGACGAACATTGCGTCTTACTGCATCATTGAAGGAAGCAAAGCCACAAAGCACATTTGAAAGTCCCACTCCCCTTTCAAGTCCGAGATATCTGTGAACACGGCTCTTGCGAAGGTCGCAGTCAACAATAAGAGTCCGCACGCCCGTCTGTGCAAAGGTTATAGCAAGGTTAATTGCAGTTGTTGTCTTGCCTTCACCGGGACAGGCACTTGATACTGTTATCATCTTTGCCTTATCCGATTTGGGAAGAGAGAACATAATATTTGTTCTCACAGACTTATAGGTTTCGGTGGTTGCAAAATCGGATTTATCCGAAAGAATTCTTGCAAGATTTGCCGGGCTTATACTTTTATGCTTTTTTACGTTACTCATTATGCCACCTCACAGATTGAATTCACCGAGAACAGGAATGTTATATCTTTCGGTAACATCTGCTCCGCGTTTTATTTTATCGTCAAAAAAGTTGGCAACAAGTATGATGAGTGCACCCACAACCGCACCTGCAAAAAAGCCTATAAGCACCTTTGCGCTTGTATTCTTCGACACAGGTCCGTCAGGATAATATGCTTCGTCAGCCTTTTTGACAACGCCTAAATCATATATACTTTCTATCCAAAGGGGGGCATTTTCGATTACACTGTCACATATAAGGAAAGCGTCTTCCTTTGAGCCTGCAACTGCCGCAACACTGAGCACTTCTGTTTCATTGACAGAAGATATTGCCACCATTTTTTTAAGCTGATTTGAGGAATACTTTCCTCCGATATCCTCACTTACCATTTCAAAGAAGCCGCGTCTTAAAAGCAGTTCATTACAGGAAGCACTGAGTGATCTTGAAGAATCCATATCAGAGCTTGTAAAATACTTCTTTGATTCAAGTATATCATCGGTAATATTGCTGACAACAAGTGCACCCTCGGAAACATATGCATCGGGTGTAAAATACTTTACACTTGCAAACATTAACACCGCACCCGCAAGGGCAAGTATAAGGATTATGTAAAACTTTGACAGCATAAGCGACACAAGATCCTGCAACTGCATCTGTCTGACTTCAATTTTGTTTTCGTTCATTTTCCCATCTCCAAACGCTTTAATTACAAAATAGTTTATATTATTATATCACAGCCTTACCCCTTTGTCAATGGAAATAAGGAATTTATTAACAATTCGAACAGAATTAACAACAGCCGTCCCCGATTTTCACGAAGACGGCTGACATATCACCTGATTTAAGGCTTTACAACGTAGTTTTCTCTTTCTGCAAGCTCTTTACCCTGCTCCGACTTTATCCAGTTATAAAGGATTCTTTCGGGAGAGTCCTCGGCTGCGTCCTTACGTATTACAACGTAAAAATCATTGACAAAGGGATACTCGCCGCTTGCAATTGCTTCATTTGTTGGCTGTACGCCGTCAACCGCAAGAAGCCTACTTGTGTTCAGCTTATCGCCTTCCATATTTGTAAGATAATAGTAAACGGTATAGCCCAGAGCGTCCTTTGAGTTATCGTAGTCTGCAACCGCTTCAAGAAGACCTATCATAGAGCCGATTTTAATATCGCTAGGTGCTTCCATCAGCTCATCTCCCAAGTTTACAAGCTTATCAAAAAGTGTCTGGCTTCCGCTGTCTTTATTTCTCTGGTAAGGGATAATGGGGTGATCTTCTCCGCCTACCTCGCTCCAATTTGTGATATTGCCCTTATATATTTCCTTAATCTGCTCTGTTGTAAGGTTTTCAACGCCGTTTTCAAGACTGCAGATAAACACAAGCGCATCTGCACCGATTGCGGTATATTCAAGCTCCACGCCCTTTTCTTGGCAATATGCCTTTGCATCGTCGCCCATTTCATATGCCAAAAGTATATCGAAGGTGCCGTCAACAAGTGCTTCATAGTTATCTGTGGTTGAGCCTTCAAAGACTATCATTTCGGAGGCGGTTTCTCTGTCAATGCCAAGCACCGTTGCCGTCACCGCTTCACCAAGAGGAAGATTTGCAAGGCTTCCGCCCATCTTGGGATAATTTTCCACAGTAAATTCAAAGCCTTCGCCCTTTTGCTCCTTTGTCACGCAGGAAGAAAGGCACAGAGCTGCGGCAAGTGTAAGAACTAATAAACAAGCAAACAATTTTTTCATAAAGCATTTTCCTTTCATGGTTATTCGTTGATGGTTCTGAGAATTACATTTAAATTTTCATCGTACAGCGTAGATTTATTGGCAGTGGAAACAAGGTAATAATACTTTTCACCGATAAAATATGGCCTGATATTAAGGCAGTTTTCAAAAAGCATTTCGCCCTTTACGGTATCGTACATATAATTCCTTGAGGAATCTGAGAACATTTCGGTTGCATCATACAGGGTTACTATGATATATCTGTCATTTTCCCCTGCAAAGGCACAATTGCCCGAGCCGTTAAAGCTAAGTATTTCCTTTTTTTCCTTGGTATCGTAAACATGGGTTTTTGAGGTATCGGTGATAATATTTTCCTGTGTCAGCTCGTTCCACTGATAGTCAACATTTCCCGAAGAATAGCAGATAAACCTTTCATCTTTGCTTACGCTATTAAGGTATTCAATGCTGTCAAGCACAGCTACCGTATTTCCGTCATAATCGAAAATCACGCCGCTTGCGTCCTCTTCGTTTCGGTGCACAAGAAGGTTTGGTGTGGGAGAGTATCTGTTTGCTTCAACGCCAAACTCACTGCTTACTATTCTGTTACCCTCGGCGTCAACATAAATCTCGCCGTCCTCATAGTAGCTGGAGTAAACGTCGCCGTCATCGGTTATATGCACCGAGCAGTAGCGTCCGGGAGATGTTATGGTACACACAAGATTTGCATCAAGGTCATAAATATCGCTGACGTTTACACTTTCGTCACGAAAAGCTCTGTAGCCCACGATATCGGACTCATCAAAAATCTGTCCTATTGAGTCATAGCTTTCTTCATTAATATGATTTCCGTTTGTGTCAATAAAATAACAGCCGTCACCGTATTCCTTGACTGTTGCTATTCCCTTACCCATAAAGCTGTTTGCACTTTCATAAGGTCCCAGCACAGTTTTGCCGTTTATATCTATAAACCTTGCCGAGTTTTCGCCGTCTTTATACTGTCTTACAAGAAGCATACCGTTGGAGGACATCGGCTCTGCGCCTTCCTCACCCTTTATCTCGCTTATGAGATTTCCGTCATAGTCATAAAGCCGCAGACAATCGGGTGAAGGATACGGTTCGTCATTATCCTCGGACACCCACAAAACGGTAATTACACCGTTACCTGCAACACCTGCCCATGAGCCTCTCGGCAGCTCAAGTATCCACTTTCCGCTTTCGGGCAGAAAATAGGTAGTATTTCCGATATACACGTCATCGGGAATGGAATCTTCATTTTGCTCGGGCATTACCGAATATGTATAGTATCCAAAGCCGTCGTCCGTCACGGTATGTCCCACATAATTTATATTCTCGTTGGCATCCATAACGATTTTGCCGTCAGGGGTACAAAAACCAAAGGAATCGTATTTTGACGAAGCGAAATAGTCGTACTCCTCCCTGTCTCTTTTGGGTGTGTAGTATTCCTTTGTTGAGCCGATAAAGGGAATTACTTTGCCGTACTCATCGGAGGGAATAAATTCGGAGGTATACTCACTGAAAAATCTTGAATACTGCTCTTTTCCCGAAAACTGCCCGATTTCAGGCAGGTCTCCCTGTATCTTAAACACAGGCGGTCCCTGATCTTCAGGCAAGCCGGGAGCATTACAGGAGCTTAAAAGAAGCACACCTGCAAGCAGAAAAAGTTTAAGTTTTTTCATAAACATACCTCCTCATAAAATATTCAGTTTTTTACCGTACTTCTATTATATCACTTACTGAGAAGCCAGTCAAGGTCAAATTCACAAGCAGAAAGACCGAATTCACAGCAATCGCCGTTACCCTTCTCATAAAGCATATGTACTCTTCCCGTCTTTTCACAATAGCACATAGCACTGTAGGAAGCTCCGCCTCCCCATATACACTTTGTACCGCTCCAGGTTTTACCTTCATCAAAGCTGTAGCAGGCTGTCATATTACATCTCATTCCAAAGCCGAGAAGACTTCTGGGATTTGTGAAAATGGTAACCGACTGTGCTCCGTCGGGCAAAAGTGCCTTATCGCTGTCCTTCATCTGCTCAATGTCAATATGGAGAAGACCTGCATTACAGCCGCACTTTTCTTCTTCAAGAAGAAATTCGTCAACGGAATAATCCGTATAGCTTTCACCGCCGTCATAGGAATGTGCAATTCTTCGCTTTGTATCTGCAAAATATGCTCGTGAATTATAATATATGCTTCCGTCACAGCATTCCATAAGTGTTCCCTCACCTGTTCCTACCTGAACAGTTCCGCTACAAGTCCATGTTTTGCCGTGGTCATCGCTGTATACTGAAGTATTATAAGCATATTTCTGCAAATCTTCAAATCCGTTAACGCATCTTTGAGTTGTAATTCTGGTAGGCAAAAGAAGTCTGCCCTTATATTTTCCCGATACAAGCTGAACGCCCGGTGCTGAGCCGTGACCGCTTGATCTGCTTCCTTCAAATTCCACGTCTATATTATTTTTGCACACAAAAGGTCTTTTGGTAAAGGTCTTTCCGGCGTCCGTTGTTGACATTATGAAAGTGCCGCACTTTTTGCCATATTCGGCACGTCTTCTTTCATTTTCTGCCTTTTCCTCAGGTGTGATTTCACCGAATTCCTTGAAAGCAAGCTCATATCTTACAAAGCACATACCCTCGCCTGTCTGCTTATCATAAATGGCATTGCAGATGGTGCAAGCGATTTTTTCTTCGGAGCAGATTGTTTTGACATCTCCCCATTTTCCCGTTTCGGCATCTCTTACACAGCAAACAAGGTCAGCTTCCTCAACGTGATCTTCTATGGAATTCTTTCGGTTATTGCAGAAAGCAATTACATTTCCGTCATTATCTACCATTATAGACGGAATACGGTAGTGATTTGTTCCCTCCGATTTAAAAATATTGTGTTCTCTGAAATACATTTTAAATCCTCTCTTTCAATTTGTAATGTTGCTCTCTCCGTTTATAGTGTAGCATTTAAAAAAAACACTGTCAACATCAAAAAGAGGAGCATATTTCCGTATACGACACATCTCACTTGAAATGTCGTAAAAGTTAATGTCGCACAAATAAACTCACCGCCTTGTTTTTTTAGATATTGAAATTTAACACTTGACAAACAATTAATTGTGTGTTATAATAAAAATAACCACTCAGTTACTTTTGCAGCAAGCAAAAATTTAAAGGAGGCATTCTTATGATTACTTCACCCTATAATAAACCCAATATAATCCCTCCCAATGAACATCCAAGACTTATGTTCAGAAAATCTGACATACCGAGAATCAAGAAGAATTTTGAGCTTGCCGAGTCAAAATTTGCTCTTATTCACTACAAAGAGCTTATCGGAATGAGACTTTCCGACTTTGACGAGGCTATAAAATCAGGACTTTACAACTTGAGAATATGTATGTGCATCGAGGCAAAAGCGCTCAAGGCTGTTCTTGACGGTGATGAGGAGCTTGCAAAAGAGGTAATTGATGCAATTTCGCTTTTACTTGACAATTACGACAAGGACAAGTACGATATTATGAAGGCTCGCTTCGGCGGTCACGTGGTGTTTTTAACTGCTCAGATTTATGACTGGCTGTATGACTGTCTTTCCGATGAGAAAAAGCAGTATCTCATCAACAAGTGCGAAACCATTCTGTCAGAAACCTTGGAAATGGGATATCCTCCTGCGAAACAGACTCCCATTTCAGGTCACGGCACCGAGGCACAGCTATTACGTGACGCTCTCGCTCTCGGTATTGCAGTTTACGATGAAAGACCTGACATTTATGATTTCTGTGCAGGCAGAATTATAGACGAGTACATTCCCACATACGAATATTTCTTCAAGGGACGTTTTCAGCTTCAGGGACCTGCTTACGGTGCGTACAGATATTGCTATGCCGCATTCTGCCAGCTTTTATTTATGTCAATGGGCTGCGGCAAGGTCTTTGACGAAAACTTTGAGGACACGGCAGAAAGCTTCCTTCAGCTTGTTCGTGGCGACGGAGAGCTTATGAGGCTTGGCGACTGCTTCTATGAAGGCAAATGCGCCGAAACCCGTTACTGTTACTCCATGACAGCTCCCCTTACCGTTCCCATGTTTTTTGCAGGTGCAATGACAGGTAAGTCAATTTACAGAAACTACCACTTTGACAACTACAGACGTGAGTATTTTATGCCTGAAAAGCTTGGCAGAGATTATTACATAGACGGCTCATACGGCGAAGGTACATTTACCCCTGCCCTTTACATGATTTGGAACAGACTTACTCCTGTTGCAGAGTGTGAAGCACCTGCTAAAGCAATTTACTATGGTCATCCGGCAGGCGTTACCGTTTACAACGACAGGGACACCAAGACTTGCGTTGTCATGAAAATCGGTGAAATGTGGACAGGCGGTCACGACCATTATGACGGCGGTCACTTTGAAATCTACTGTGACGGCATGCTGACAGGCGACAGCGGTTACTACAACTGGTTTGGCTGTGAGCATCATTACAATTATTTACTCAGAACCACAGCACACAACTGTGTCACAATTTCTGAGCCCGACATGGTGGGCAAGGACGTTGAAATATGGAACAGACACAACCCCGAGCCAAAATATGACGGCGGTCAGATAGTTTACAACTACAGCTTTGAGCCTCAGACGTTAAAGGAGCTTAAGGAAATCTATCAGCGTGGCAAGGTGCTGTCCCACACGGAAACCGACGAAAAGGTTGAGCTTTGCGGCGATCTTTCAAAATACTATGAGGACAGAGTAAACAGCTATGTTAGAAATATGTGCCTGCTTCCCAATGACGGACAAAAAGGAAAGTTTATTGTTGAGGACATCATCGACTTAAAGGACAAGAGCTACATTACTCAGCTTCACCTTCACGCTTACAGTGAGCCTGAGGTTGAGGGTAATATGATAATCATGCACAACGGCAAAACAAAGCTTGTATGCACAATTATTGAGCCCAAAAGCTTCAGCCTTGAGGTTATCGGCGGCAAAGGCAAGGAATTTATGCTTGCCGGCGAAAACCACCCCTATCCTCGACTCAAGGGCAACGAGGAAGTCAACGAATCAGGTTGGGGACGTGTTACAATCACCGATAACACAGACCTTTCAAGCAGAAAGTTCCACATTGAAATGGAAATTATGGCTGACAACCAATAATTCAGAACATCAAAAGCACAAAAACGGCTGCATCGTACACCACCGATGCAGCCGTAATTATTTTATCCGATTTATTTCATTATACAGTCCGCTATATACCGAGCCTGCTTTTGCTGAACATCAACATAGTAATGTGCGTGGTCACGCATTGTTGTGGAAAGCTGACCGAGAGATAGTGTATAGCCGTTAAGGTCTATTACGGGAATACCGTTTTCCTGCATTATCTTTTCTGCAACGGCATTATATGCGACAACGTCCTCGTTCTTTCTGATAAACTCGGCATCTTCGCCGTATCTTGTGTCAAGAATAGGCGTAATATTCACAAACACCGCAGGAACATTTTTTTCTTTACAAATGGTAACCACCTCACGAAGATTTGCCTCGTAATCTTCAAGAGGTACCTGAAGTGCTCTGTCGGGCTTATTTCTCTTTAAATCGTGAAGTCCGCAGTTAAACAGGAAAAGGTCAAAATTAAATCTGCCTTCGCTTACCATCTGCTTTACGAATTTTACAACATTCTTACTGTCGCCTGCGTTTCCGCCAACGGCAACGTCAAGATTCTGTGCCGCCGCTTCTCTGCCCTCTTTTTCATACATTACATACTTTTCATCAATCATCTTCATAAGATGAGGACCGTATTCAAAGGCGATGCTGTCACCTACCAGCATTAGCTTCTTTTTACCGCTCACGTCTGTTTCCTCCCAATTGATTGAGCTTTCGCTCCGTTTACAACTCGCAAAGCCAAAAGCCTCTCATTACACAACGTATATTAAGCTATATCAAAACTCCAATTCATCTCTGAAAAAGCCTCGTGTATCGGCGGCATTGCCGTACTTATCGCTTATTGATACACGGACAAACCTTGCTCTGTCATCTATTTCAAAATCGGCAAAGGTTGTGGTATCGTCTCTGTTACAAAGCTTTCTGAGAGGTGACTTATTACCTGTAAATACTGTAATTCTCTGAACGGGCGAGCATTCTATGTGAAGCTTATTTCCGTCCATTGAAACCTCCTTAAAGACAGGTCCCATAGACGAGTACATACTTCCCTTTTCCATAGCACCTATTATACCTTTATAGGAAAAGTCATCGGGCATTATCACGGTAAATGCACCGAAGGAGTCAAATTCGGGTGAGTCCTCGGGATAGCGGTTATGATTATCGTCCGAACCGTGGCATGCAATGCGTTTTCCTGCAAGCAGCAATTTGTCGTAAAGTGCGGCATTATACTCTATTCTGCTTGTAACGTAGCTTCCGTAATTACACATTTCCATACTGAAAAAGCCGTCATATTGCATAACGTCGCTTTCCGCTTCCATAGACCACCAAGGGTGGTTATAGGACACGATATAGCCGTTTTCCTTTGCCGTCTTTATAAACTCATTGATATACTCTTCGGTATAGTCTCTCTGTCTTTGAGAGCCTGCAAATTTATAATGCTGCAAATCTTCCTTTGGAATATACTTACAGCCCTTGGGGTTATAGCAGATATAAGTCTCGTTTTCAGGCTCTTTTGCAAAGAAGTTCATGTGGATTTCCTTTGCATACACGTCATACACATAGTTTTTATCGGTACGCACGTATGCTTCATAGCCTGTTATCATAATGAAATCTTCGTCGCTGAGAGCCGAATGGTTTTTCGGCACTTCATGGTCTGTAACAGCCAAAACCGAGTAGCCGTGTGACTTATACATTTCCTTTAATTCCTTTGGTGTTTTTACGCCGTCGGAAAGGCAACTGTGGCTGTGGAGGTTTGCTTTATACTGCTTTATATGTGGTGAAATTAAGTACATATCTTTCTCCTTTTTTATTCTCAATTTTATGTATCACTTGCATAGTAATAATACAAATCATTATCTGAATCATAAACTGCAATAGAGTAATTTCTGACGACTCTGTCTGTTTCACAGGGAGCATCATCATCATCATCATCATCATCACCGTAATCGGTTCTGTTTTTGAAAATATACCGTCCGTTACTGACTTTTTCCGAATACTCCTGCGGAAAGTATCCACTGTAAATGCTGTCGCTATTGTCAGCAGTACCCTCGGTGACATTCTCACGGCTTGACATATAGTGCCATTTATTAATGTTTTCTTTGGCTTTATCTTTATTTTCCGAACAGTCAAGAATAAGAATATATCTTCCGTCTCCGATAAAACCGCCATGGGTATCTTCTTCATATATGACGGTAAAATCATTTTTTTCAAAAGCGAACATATTACTTACCCTGTCCACATACCCCATCGCCGGCTTGAGTGCAACAAAGAACAGCAACGAAACAGCTACATGAAACAAAGGTATAAACGTCCTTACGGTTATTTTTTTATGCCTTAACGTAAGTAACACGGAAACGGCAAACGACACAACATACGTAGCTGATATTGCCACAGCAAACATAGACATAACTCGCTCTATCATATGTGCCTGCCCATCAAATGCATTAATTAGCCAACGTAACGATATTATAAAGCCAATCAAAAAATCAGGTATCGGCAATGCAAATATCAGGAAAATCAGTACAAGTACAAGTATCAGTATTATTCTACTCTTAGTCACAGAGTATTACTCCTCCTTAAGACAGATGCCGTTTTTTTTGAAGCCAAGTTAGTTATTTGTTTTTTCAATAATAAACTCAAGAAATTCTTTTCTTTCTTGGCTATCCTTAAATGCACTGTTGGGCACTATAAATGCTTCAACTGCGTTTTGATAAATGTAAATACCGTAAGGCACATTATCACATACCTTATATACGGCGGCATACTTAAATTCGGTTTTTGTGTTTTCCGTTATTTCTGTAAGGCAATCATCATAAAATTCCATTACCGCCGATGCAGTAAAGGGCAGATTGCCTTTTTCTTTCATTTTCTTTACACTTTTTTTTAAAGCTCTCATTATAAGCGGTTTATATGAAAGTGCCCATACAGCAGACACAACAGCAAACAAGACAAAATTTACCAACAGAAAAAGGCTTTCTTTACCACGAAGAACATAGAAAACAAGCACTGCCGCAAAAAGTATGGGCAAATACAGCATATTTAAGATATACCTCTTTTTTCCTTCGGGGTGTTTGAATACATGATACTTATTAAATTCAATATAGTCATCATCATTCATTTCACAAACAAAGCGATACTTCAATTTTACTCCTCCTCAACTAATTAGGTCAGTTGTATTAAAAGGTTATATAAATGCCTCGGGGCAAAGACCGTCAGCAATAAAATCATAGTTTCTTACCAGCTTTTCGCCAAAACCTGCCTGTCTCATATACTTTTCCTTGGGATCAATCAAAGCGTTTATGCTTCCTACGTCCTTGCCCATCTCACGAAGAATAACACCGTCAGGCGACACAATCATGGAGCAGCCGCCCTTTTCATCGCTGTCCATAGAGTAAGAGCTTCTTGCAACAAAGGCGTTGCAGCGGAATGCCGTAAGCTTTGCCTGAGCTCTGATAATATCCCATCTTTCGCCACGCTGATAACCCGGGATAAGAATAATGTCGGGCTTTGCTTTTGCGATAAACTCAATCTGCTCATTGAAGTACACGTCATAGCAGGTCATAAATGCAAACTTAATTCCGTCCACTTCGCAAACGCACTTGCACTTGCCGTCCTTTTCGCCGGGAGCAACGCCAAGCTTTATTTCGGAAAGAGGCAGGTGCTGTTTATTATAGATAAAAGCGACATCTCCCGTTTGATCAAAAAGATAGGTGCTGTTTTTAAGCTCGCCGTCTCTTTTCATAATAACATTGATTGAAACGTATGCTTTCTTTTGTTTTGCAATTTCACCTGCTTTTTTAAGCATTTCCTCAGCTCTGGGAAGTGCCGCAAGCTCTCTTTCGGCGTCGGAAAGACCACCTGCATTGGAGTATTCGGGAAGCACGATAAGTCCGCCCTCGGGCACCTTTTCAAGCTCATTCATAAGAAATTCGGCAATTACCTTATCAGGCTCATCTCCGCTGTAATATTTGGGCTGTACTACTGTTACATCAAGCATTGTTTATTCTCCTTTATTTCAATATTTACAGGGCTGTTTCAAGGTCAATCCACAACGGGAAATGATCTGACAGCAGCATATAACAATCGGGTGTCTATTGCGTTGCTATCCAACGCCATGCTTTATATCGAGTCTGTATATGGCAACGGCAATTGAAGCAATCACCGCAACATTACCTACAGACGAGCCGTATGCTCCGTTTGCCGTATTATACACAAGCCAAAACGGTGCGGACAACAGAGAAAGTATTCTGATATTCTTTTCTTTTGTCAGCCACAGAGCCGTAATTTCAAGGACAATTCCCACAATTGCAAACAGGCTGAAAAGATTTTCATACATTGCAAAGCCTGCAATGAGCAACAGTACATTCACGGCTGCGATAATCACGGGAAAGTGCTTTGATATAAAGCTTTTTTCCTTATACCTTGCAACAAAGGAAAACACAAAGCCCATAAAATCAAGAACCGCACCTTCAAAAGCACCGAGGCAGATATATTGAAGTATATACAACATTCTTGACGTAAGATTTACCATTATAATATTTCTTCGGGTTTTAAGCTGAAAGCTCATAAAAAATGTAATAACAGCCAAAGCTCCGAGAATATGTGCTATCATAAAGTCCTCCATGCAGGATTTTTTAAATACAAGAAATCACTATTTGTCTAATTATAGCACGTAAAGGCTGATAAAACAATAGAAAATAAATTAAAATTACCTGTTTTTATACAAAAAAATTGCCGACATCCAAAGGGGTGTCGGCAAAATTATATTTAGTCAAGCAAAAGCTTTACAACTTCGGGGAATGTGCGGTAATCGTCAATGGTAAGATACGGGAAGTCGGAAAGGAATACAGACTCATCGTTTCCGCCAAGACCGTAGTCATCACCGATATACACCACGTTGTCGTGTGAAAGTCCGTGCTCGGTGCAGTATCTGTCAAGTGCATGATACTTATTATAGGGTTTGGGAGCCATATCGAAGGAGGACGAGCCGCCGACAAATACACAATAATCGCTGAAGGCTTCGGTCACTTCGTCATAAATTCTTCTTCTCTTTGCTCTGTCGGGGTCAAATGCAAGCTTATCCGCCTGAACTGCCTTTGTACCGAGTATGGGGAAGGTTACACAGCCCGAGGGGTGATACTCCACGTTATCCCCTGCAAACTCTGTAAAGCCGTACTTATTGCGGAAGTATGTAACCTTTTCTTCAATTTTTTCTCTGTCTACACCGAAGGTTTCATCACGCAGCATTGTGATTTCACCTGTCTTCTCATCGTACTCGCCGTACTGAAGACCGTAGTTTCCGATAATATCTATGGGGAATTTTTCAAGCTGATTGAAAATTCTCATAACCTGACCTGCTCCTGCCATAACAAGCTTATACTTCTTTGCAAGAGCTGTAAGAGCTTCAACATTTGCCTTTTCGGGGTGCTGCTTATGCTGTGTAAGTGTGCCGTCAAGGTCCATTGCTATTACCTTGATTTTGCTTACGTCAAACTTTTTAGAAAATCTTGCCATATCACCGAAAAGGTCATAGTAAAGCCAGAGAACGGTATATCTATCCTTCAAATCCTTTGCGTAGTGAATTGCATTGTCAATCTTCTTTGTGCCGTACATCTTATAAAATTCGCCAAAGTCGATTTCGGCAAGTGAAAGCATTTTAAGTATTTCATCGGAGGTAGGCATTTCGGCCAGAACCTCTCTGATTTCTTTTTCCTTACCGAGATATACGGGAAGTCTGTCTGAAGCGTAGTTTCCGATTCTTTCCTGAAGTGCAATACAGCCGTCTGCAACCTTTGTGTAAATTGCCTTTACCTTACTGTCGCATTCCTCCTTTGAAAGTCTGTAAAGCTTATCGGGGAAAGAACTCTTAAGAATTGTTTCTCTTATCTGTGCCGTTACAACGGTAGAATACACAACATCAATTCCGTGTGCAAAATAAGGCTTATCCTCAACGATGCCTACAATTTCAAAGAAATGTGAAAGGTGATGCTCACTTCCCGATGCAGGACGTGAAGAGCCTGCAAAGCTCATCATAATACCAACAATCATAAGAGCCTCGGCAAGTGCCTTTATGCTGTCGGCATCTCTCTTTAAAAGTCCTTTTGCGGTATCAAGAGTATTTACTATCATCTGATAGGTTGTATCGTAAATGTAGTCGCAGAAGTATTCGTCATTGACAACTCTGCTGAGCTTCCAGTCATTAAGCGCCGAGTACTTACCGATAATATCGCCGTAGCCTGCCTTAATCATATCCATGGGAGCTTCACGAAGAACGTCAACATCGGCAACAATTGCTCTTGGAAGACCGGCCTTTACCGTTTCCTTCATACCCTTTAAAATCATTGCCGCACCGTCGGAAGCGTAGCCGTCCATGGAAGGAGCTGTTGCCGCTACCATATAGGGGATATTATTAAAATGGGAAACATATTTACAAAGGTCCTGAATTACGCCTGAGCCGATACCGATAATAAGGTCTACGCCTTCAAGGCTTGCTTCAACCTTTTGGATTGCAGCCTCATCGGGAATAAGCACAGTCTTTCCTGTGAAAACTACCTTGGAAATTTTCTTGCCGTCAAGTGCCTTTTCAACCTTTTCGCCTGCCGCTCCGTAGGTGTTTTCGTCGGCAACAAGAAGAATACTGTTATACTTTGTGCAGATTTCGGAAAATCTTGCAATTGCTCCGCTTTCGATATACACATACTCAATATCGCAGGTATGCGTCTTTCCGCACTTACATTCAACGCCCTGTAAAATCTTATTAATGTCCATAATTTTTTCCCTTTCGTTAAAAAAAGCATTTACATTTCTGTTTGATTGTATTATAATACACTTGTCAGAATAAATCAACAATTTACCAATAATCGGTCATAATAATGAAGAATTTACACATTTTTCCTGAAAGTCAATCAAAATCCGTCAGTTTCGGAGGATAAATATGCTGAAAAACATACGTGAGCGTGAAATACTCAACATAATGAAAGCAAGAGGCGGCTTTGTTACGGTAACAGAGCTTTGTGCAGTTTTATATGCAAGTCAGTCAAGTATTCGCCGTGATTTAACGTCCCTTGAAGGCAAGGGTGCCGTGAAAAGGACATACGGAGGAGCAGAGCTTGTCACAAACTTTTCCAACGTCATAGCCTTCGGAAAGCGTGTACACCACAACATAGATGCAAAAAAGGCTATAGCAAAAAAAGCGGCATCTCTTGCAAGTGACAACTCCATAATTTTTCTTGATCAGTCATCAACCGCCTTTTATCTTGCAAGCGAGCTGCTTCTCAAGAAAAACATCACCGTTGTTACCAACAACATTGAAATACTAAGTCTTCTCAGCTCGTCAAAAATAAGAACAGTCTGCTGCGGCGGTCAGTTAAGTCACGAAAACAGAAGCTGTCTTGTGGGAACCGACGCACAAAGCACCTTCGGCAAAATTTATGCCGACACCGTCTTCTTTTCGACAAAGTCCTTATCGGCTGACGGCACAATCTCCGACTGTGACATTGAGGAGGTTGCCGTGAGAAGTGCAATGCTTGCAAATGCAGACAAAAAAATCTTCCTTTGCGACAGCGAAAAATTTCCCTCACGCTCCCCCTACACTCAATTCAACATCAAAGACGTTGATTATTTTGTATGTGAAAATGACAAAGCGAAAAGCTTTGGTGCTCTGAGCAAGAGCCTTAAGATTTTGTAACAGGGAGGCACATTTACAATGAGCTTTGAAAAATATTTAAATTTCTACAATGACGAAATCGGCACTACCGTCAGACAAAACCAAAGTGCCGTGTTTACTCTAAACGGAAAAGAGCTTGACCTGAAAAAGGAGCACAAGCTGTTTGTCACAGGCGACACCGCTTTATTTTATCATTTCAAAACAGAGCCCGATTACATAAAAAAATATCACAGCATTGAAGATGCTCTTGACAACGAAAATGCATGCAGAGCACAGTACTGTCTTGATTTATCAACTGAAAAGGCTGACGGTCTTGTAAAGCGTATTTACAAGCGTGTTTCCTGGCCTCCCAAGCTTTCATATATGCCCCTCAAGCCCATTTGTGACGAGTTTGATTTCGGAATATATGCAAAAGCGGAAAACCTCAGCTTTGAAAAGAACGGGTACTTTCGCATTGCTCTTGACATACGTTACAAAAAGCAAGGCGTTCCCGATTTATACTGTGCAGACGAGCCCGATGAAAGGATTATAATTGACCTTGACGGCGGAAGCTATGATTGGAAATACTTGGGGCAGAAGGTTTCAATCGACAGCAAAAGATGTACCATGTGCGGCTACTGGATAGAGTGCTTTAACTACACGGGAAAGATTTACATTGAGTCCCCCGTTCTTTCCTGCAACGGCAAAAACACCGTTCCCGAATTTGCCACACCCACCACTGCCAGAGAAAACTTTGACTGGACAGCCATGAACATTTCAAAAAAGGAATGGCCGAGATTTTCCGTTTCCGTTAACGGCAAGGAATTTTTCTGCGGTGAGGTTTTTGAAAGATGCCACGTAGCAAGCGAGTGGAGTGTTGTAATCCCCCAAGGTCTTCTCACATCAGGCGACAACAGGTTGGAAATAAAGCACATCTCCGACTATCACGATGTTCTACCCTACACCTTCCACGAAATATCGCTTGTTGAGCGTTCAGCCTGCGACTTTGAGGTTGTTTCGGTAACGCCTGCGGCAGGTGTTGGCGGCACTCTGCCTGTTCTTATCAAGACAAGAACGGACAATCTGCATGTCACCTTCGGTTGTCCTTCGGGAAAGCTTAAAGGAAAAGAAGAATACATCTTTGAAAAGGCAGGGCTTCACGGCATACAGCTTGAAGCTGTCGCCACAGGCTCAGATGTTGAGTTTTTCTTCGCTTACAACGGCAAAGAAGTAAAAGCAATATGTCCTCTTTTATGCAAAAAAGAAAAGGACGGCGTCATCGTTGGAAGCGGTGATATGATATACATTCATCAGGACAAGGAAAGCTTTGAGGAATTTTTGTGCTGGTATTTATCAAACGATGTGGGAAATCTTTTAACAATGCGTCCCACCTACCGTTGGAGCGGAACGAGAGTATTTGACCAAGAGTTATGGCGTGACTTTGCAAGAGTTTTAAACGAGCTTGGAATAAAGTATTCTCTTATGGTAGACGGCAGAGAATTGCCCGGTGTTGACTGCAATGCTCCCGACTTTGTTATAGCAGGCGAAGGTTTCCTCGGACGTCAGCTTCACGAAAGAGACGGTGCCGTTTATTATTGGGGCGTCAACACCTACGACACAATTGAACAGCTTCAGGAGATTGAAATGGCACAGCGTATATTCAGGGAAAGACCTGAATACACCCACACCGAGCGTTCACCTGCGGCATGTGTTTACGAGGACGGCAAGGTATACCGCTACAGAACGCACAATGTTCCCCACGACTACAAGGCGGGGCATGATTACAGCGTCAAAAGACTTTCTGATATGAGATTTTCGGCAACAAGGCACACAGGTCCTACCGTAATGTTCAAGTCCTTTACAGACGCAGGCTTCAAAACGGTAGGTGCTGAAACGCTCGACAGCTCCCTTGAGCCTCAGCTTGCCTTTATAAGAGGCGTTTCACAGCAGGCAGGCACGCCCTATACCGTTCACCATGCACTTCAATGGGGCTCAACTCCACATGACCGTCCCGACCACTCAGAGCGTTACAGGCTTGCCAACTACATCAGCTATATGCAAGGAGCAGGCGAAATCAACACCGAGGAAGGTCTGTGGAGAATGGAAGAAATGTTCTCGAAGTTTCACAGATTTACCCCCTGTCTCAAAGACCACATTGATGTTAACGCAGAGTTTTACAGGTACATTCTTTCCCACACGAGAAAAGGTCGTTTTTACACACCAATTGCCTTCATCAGCGGAAAGTACGACGGTTGGCTGAATTTCGGCTCTACCCGTATCTGGGGCATCTGGGCACTTGCCAACGGTGAGCCTGAGCAAAGCTGGGACAAGTGCTTACAGCTCTTTTATCCCAAGAACGTACTTTCGGGCTTTTTAAGCTTTAAATATGTTGAAAAAGACGATGAACCCTTGGGATACTTCACGGGTACGCCCTTGGGAAATCCCGATGTTATTCCCTTCGATGCTTCATATGATATGCTTGAAAAGTACAGGCTTCTTTGCTTTGCAGGCTACAATAAAGCTGAAAAAGAGGATTTTGACAAGCTTTACTCCTTATGCGAAAACGGCAGCCACCTTATACTTTCAAGAGCACACTTTGCAACGGAAACAGACATTCACAAGGTAAGAAGCGGTGATTTATCCCTCCTGTGCCACAAGCTGTCCTTTGTGGACGGAGAGTGCGAATTTGAGAGCAAGACCTACAAGGGAAAGCCTGTTAAGGTCTGTGTAAACTGCAAGGATGGCTTTGAGGTTATTGAAAGCTGTGACGACGGCACGCCGCTGCTTATAAAGTACCGCCTCGCAAAAGGCTTTGTCACAATATTAAACGCACCTGTATTTCCGTCAAATGAAGCAGTATGCGGTCTATACACCTCGTACATAGAAAAGTGCACCGCCGATGCCAACAGCGAGGACTGTGTTAACGTCCTTTGCGGTGATGACGTTCAGTACACCATGTACGACTGCGGTGACGAAAGGCACATTTATTTACTTGCCGTCGACTGGTACAACAAGAGCACGTCCCACAGAAAAGCAACGCTGCGGCAAAGCGGCTTTGAATACGACCTATCAATCCCCTACGGCATTATGATAAAGGCTGCGGCAAAGGACGGCGTTACAGTTTATCCGTTATCTCAGTACGGCGAAGTGTTGGAAATCGGCGACGGTTTTGCTGTTATTCAAGGCAAAGGCAAGGTTGAATTTATAATTTGCAAGGACGGCGTACAAAAGCACATTTTCGCTGATTTCTCGACCGAAACGGTACAAAAAATCACAATATAACAACATAACAAAAATCCCCGAAAGGTTTTATCCAATCGGGGATTAATTATGCTTAATGGTAGCTTTTTAATCAAACAGTTCCTTAATTTTATCAAGGAAATTCTTTTTCTGCACGTTATTTTTTTCTCCGCAGGAGTCTGCAAAGGCTTTGAGCAGCTCCTTCTGCTTGGAGTTAAGATTTTTCGGCACTTCAACAATTACACGGAAAACAAGGTTTCCTCTGCGTGTACCGTGAATTTCGGTAATACCCTTATTCTTAAGAGTAAATATTGTGCCTGACTGTGTTCCTTCGGGAATGTCATAATTCACATCGCCTTCAAGTGTGGGAACGTCAATTGTTGCACCCAGGGTTGCCTCAGAGAAGGTTACGGGCACATCACAGTAAATATTTCTGCCTTCACGCTGGAAAATATCGTGCTTCTTTACCGAGATTTCCACAAGCACGTCACCATTCTGTCCACCGTTTCTTCCTGCATCCCCCTGTCCTGTAAGTATAACTGTCTGTCCATCGTCTACACCTGCGGGAATTGTTACCGTCAGCTTCTTCTGCTTACGTACAAAGCCGTTACCGTTACAGCTCTGGCAGGGTGTTTTTACAACCTTTCCCTTACCGCCGCATTTATCGCAGGCGTGCTGTGACTGGAATACACCAAAGGGTGTTCTCTGCTGTGTTCTTACAGAGCCTGTTCCGTTACAAGCACTGCAGGTTTCGGGACTTGTTCCTTTTGCCGCACCGCTTCCGTTACAGTCGCTGCACTTTTCAATTCTGTTAAAGCTTATATCCTTTTTACAGCCGAAAGCCGCTTCTTCAAAGGTAATCTTTACAGATGCGTCCCTGTCGCTTCCACGCTGAGGAGCGTTTGCTCTTCTTGAAGACGAGCCGCCCATTCCGCCGCCAAAGAAGCTGCCGAATATATCGCCGAGGTCAACATCACCGAAGCCTCCGCCAAAGCCGCCGAAGCCTCCGCCCTGTCCTGCCCCGTATGAGGGATCCACGCCCGCATGTCCGAAGCGGTCATACTTTGACTTTTTATCGGCATCGGAAAGCACTCCGTAAGCTTCATTGATTTCCTTGAACTTCTGCTCTGCTTCCTTATCGCCGGGATGAAGGTCAGGGTGGTACTGCTTTGCCATTTTTCGGAAAGCCTTTTTGATTTCCTCATCGCTTGCGCCCTTACTCAGCCCCAGCACCTCATAATAGTCTCTTTTTTCTTCTGCCATAATATATCCTTACCGCAGTACAGCCAAGACCGTGAAAAGAGTCTCGGCTGTTTTCTGCAAATTACTTATTTATTGTCAGCGTCTTCAAAGTCAGCATTAACGCTACCGTCGGGGTTTACTCCGCCCTGTGCGCCTGCTTCACCCTGTGCAGCCTGTGCCTGCTGATAAAGCTTTTCGCTGATGGCATAGAATGCCTTTGAAAGCTCTTCCATACCGTTCTTAATTTCTTCAACGGAAGCATTGCTTTCAAGAAGCTTCTTAAGTGCATCTCTCTTTTCAAGAATAGGTGCTTTTTCTTCTTCGGAAACCTTATCGCCAAGCTCTTCAAGGCTCTTTTCTGTCTGGAATATCATGCTTTCTGCCTGATTCTTTGTATCAACAGCTTCCTTCTGTGCCTTATCCTCTGCTGCAAACTTTTCAGCTTCCTTGACAGCCTTATCAATATCTTCCTTGCTCATATTTGTGGAAGATGTGATTGTGATATGCTGTTCCTTACCTGTACCCATATCCTTGGCTGTTACGTTAACAATACCGTTTGCGTCGATATCGAAGGTAACTTCAATCTGAGGAACTCCTCTGGGAGCTGCAGGGATACCGTCAAGAATAAATCTGCCGAGTGTAGTATTGCCTGCCGCCATTTCACGTTCACCCTGAAGTACGTGAATTTCAACGCTGGGCTGATTATCTGCTGCAGTTGAGAATACCTGGCTCTTCTTTACGGGGATTGTGGTATTTCTTTCAATCATCTTTGTACATACACCGCCGAGAGTCTCGATACCCAAGGACAGAGGTGTAACGTCAAGAAGAAGCACGCCCTTAACATCGTTTGAAAGAACGCCGCCCTGAATAGCAGCACCGATTGCAACACATTCATCGGGGTTGATGCCCTTGAAGGGTTCTTTACCTATAAAGCTCTTAACAGCTTCCTGAACTGCGGGAATTCTTGAAGAACCGCCAACAAGAAGCACCTTATCAATCTGAGAAGCTGAAAGTCCGCTGTCAGAAAGTACCTGCTTTGTGGGTCCCATAGTCTTTTCAACAAGGTCAGCTGTAAGCTCATCGAACTTTGCTCTTGAAAGAGTCATATCAAAGTGCTTGGGACCTGTTGCATCTGCTGTGATAAAGGGAAGATTGATATTTGTGCTTGTCATACCCGAAAGCTCAATCTTTGCCTTTTCTGCAGCTTCTCTAAGTCTCTGAAGAGCCATCTTATCAGCTCTTAAGTCAATTCCGTCGCTCTTCTTGAATTCGTCAGCCATATAGTTCATAATTCTTTCGTCGAAGTCGTCACCGCCAAGTCTGTTATTACCTGCAGTTGCAAGAACTTCAATAACGCCGTCTTCGATATCAAGAAGGGATACGTCGAATGTCCCGCCGCCAAGGTCGAATACGAGAATCTTCTGTGCCTGTTCCTTATCTACGCCGTATGCAAGAGCAGCCGCTGTAGGCTCGTTGATAATTCTCTTAACATCAAGACCTGCAATTTTACCTGCGTCCTTTGTTGCCTGACGCTGTGCATCGGAAAAGTATGCGGGAACGGTGATAACTGCTTCTGTTACTGTCTGACCGAGATAAGCTTCGGCATCGCTCTTCAGCTTCTGAAGAATCATTGCGGAAATTTCCTGAGGTGTGTAGCTCTTATCGTCAATTACTACCTTCTTATCGTTACCCATATCTCTCTTGATGGAGATGATTGTTCTGTCGGGGTTTGTGATAGCCTGTCTCTTTGCTACCTGACCTACCATTCTTTCGCCTGTCTTGGAAAATGCCACAACGGAAGGAGTTGTTCTTGCACCTTCCGCATTTGCGATAACAACGGGCTCGCCGCCTTCATATACCGCAACGCAAGAGTTTGTTGTACCAAGGTCAATACCTATAATTTTTCCCATAATAATTTGTCCTCCAAAATAAATATTCTAAAAAAATGAATTTAGTTCATTACTTTAACCATTGAATGTCTTATAACCTTATCTCCGATTTTATAGCCCTTAAGGAAAACATCGGAAATTGTGTTTTCTTCATAATCCTCGCTATCCTCGTGCATAACCGCATTATGAAGCTCGGGATTGAATTTTTCGCCTTTTGCCGCAATTTCTTCAACGCCCATTTTGCCGAAGGTTTCAGCCGCCTGTTCAAGTATCTTATTTACACCGTCAACAACGCTTTGGGCATCTGCATTTGACAAATCAACCGCCGCGGCTCTCTCCAGGTTATCCATCACCGACAAAAGCTGTTCTACACATTCTGCCTTTGTATCGGTATAAATTGCGTCCTTTTCCTTCTGTGCTCTTTTTCTGAAGTTATCGTACTCGGCAAGCATTCTGAGATACTTGTCTTCACTTTCCTTGAGCTTCTCTTCAAGCTCGGATATTTTCTTATCCTTTTCCTCAAGAGTTTTTTCAAGTACCTTCTCTTTTCGTCCGCCGCATTTTTTATCCGACTTTTTATCACAGCACTTTTCTTCCTTATTTTCAGAGTCACAAGTGCAGTTTTCGTCCTTTTCAAGAATTTCTTCTTTCTTTTCTGCCATTTCTACTGTCCTTTCCTAAGATTTATCAGCCATTGCCGCCCTCTGCAGGACCAAGCCGCTTTGTATCCATTGCATCGGCTAGTCCCCTGAGTGCCGACATTACTTTTTTGTAGTCCATACGTTTAGGTCCGAGAATTCCAAGCACCGCATTCTGTCCGTTGCCCACAGGCAGGCTGCAGAAGACCATACTTGTGTCACTCAGCTCTTCAACTGTATTTTCATCGCCGATATACACCTTTAAGCTCTTGCCGTCCTGAGTCTGCATTTCGTCGCTGTCAGGCTCAAGGAACTGCTTAATCTTCCCCTGCTCCTTTTCAACAAGTGACAGTATATTCTTTACCTTATTCACGTCGGTAAATTCAGGGTAAGACAAAAGATTTGCAATACCGTCAATTTTTACGTTTTCGTCCTTGACCTCGCAAACCGCCTTATACGCTGTTTTTACAACGTCCGTCACAAGTGGTGAATAAGCGCCCACTTCCTTTTCTATCTTCATAATAGTGGGAAGCGACACATCGTCAAGGCTGACAAGGCACAGATGCTTATTGAGTGCCGATTTTATACATTCAACGCCGTCCTTATCAATTGCAAAGGGTGTACGCAAATGCTCGGTTTTTATTGAATCATCGGGCATTACCATAACAAGCACAAAGCTTTTTTCATCAATCAGCAGAGCATCATAGCGTTTGACAACGTGCTTTTTGCTGCCGCCTGTCATAAGTGCCATTGTTGCACAGTTGGTAATCTGTGAAATGACTCTTGTTGCCTTTTCCACAAGCTTATCGGTTTCGTCCATCTTGAAGCGTGTCAGCTCATTGAGAAGATTCAGCTCTTC
Organism: Eubacteriales bacterium; assembly: GCA_045539625.1. Taxonomy (GTDB): domain Bacteria; phylum Bacillota; class Clostridia; order Oscillospirales; family CAG-382; genus UMGS1387. The sequence continues at coordinate 27,614 of JAZQFS010000054.1, forward strand.
AACATTAAGTCTGTAGCTTTCCATAAGCTGCTCAACATATATTCTGTACGCCGCATTGGACGGTATACGTCCTGCCGAGGTATGAGGCTTATCAAGGTAGCCCATTTCCTCAAGCTCGCTCATCTCATTACGGATGGTTGCAGGCGAAAGAGAAATATTCCCGTACTCAACAAGATGCTTTGAGCCTACAGGCTCGCCTTTATTGATATACTCATCAACGATGGATTTGAGTATCTGCATTTTTCTTTCATTTAAATCCATCACATTTCTCCTTCCCGATTTTAGATTTTAGCACTCTTTGCGTGTGAGTGCTAACTTGAGTATATTGTACCACGTTATTATGTTTTTTCTTCAACAAAATTGTTCTTTTATGTAAACATTATATGAATTGCAAATCTCACATCGGGATAAACTGTCACAGGACAAAAAAACACCGCCCTCACTTGTTGCAAAGGCGGTATATCTTTACTTATACTTATATGTACAAAGTTTTTCTTTTCTCAGCGGGCAGGTATCGCAGGAAGGATTTTTTGCAGTGCAAACGCTTCTACCGAAGTCTACCATTCTGTGGCAGTAGCCGCTTTGCTCATCTTTTGGCAAAAGAGGATCGAGAGTGCGTTCTACAACAGCTTGATTTGTGCTTTTGACAAATCCAAGACGGTTTGAAATTCTGATACAGTGAGTATCCGCCACAATTCCGCCTTTGCCGAAGTAATCGCCGAGAATAAGGTTTGCTATTTTACTTCCCACACCCGGAAGTGCTATCAGGTCATCGAAATTATCGGGAACAAGTCCGCCGTGTTTTTCCGTTATGGCTATTGCCATTTCCTTTAAGGACTTTGCTTTTGTCCTGTACAGTCCGCAGGTGAATATGAGCTTTTCTATTGTTTCAAGCTCCGCATTTGCCATGGCATACACATCGGGAATTTCATAAAACAGAGTTTTACACACCTCATTTACCCTGGCATCGGTACACTGTGCCGACAGACGTCCCATTACAAGCAGATGCCACACATCACCCTTATGGTCAAGAGAGCACTGCGAATCAGGGAACATTTCCCAAAGGATTTGCTTTACCCTGTTTATTTTTGTCTTAGTATTCAAGGTACTTTTCCCCTATTCTGTAATACTCTAAAATTCCCTCGGTTATCGCATCCGCACTTCTCTTATAGTTACCCTCATCAATTGACCACTGAAATTCTTCAACATTTGATATAAAGCACATTTCAAGCAGTGCCGACGGGAAGCGATGGTTTCTGCACACGGCAAGCTGCTGATATGCAGTAGGCTTCTGAAGTCTTGACAGCTCGCGGCAGACGGTGTCAGACAGCGTCTCGGCAAGAAGTATTCCGCTGTTATTTGAGTACAGTGCCATAAAGCCCTTTGATTTAAGTGCATTTGTGCTTCCTGCAACGCTGTTATGATGAATGGAAATTATAAGGTCGGGGTTATGCTCATTAAAGTAGTCCATTCTTGCGTAAAGGTCTACGGTTTCGTCATTTTCCCTTGATTCAATAACATTTGCACCGAGAGCCTTAAGATTTTTTACAAGCTCGTCGGCTATATTTCTGTTAAGCACGGATTCGGGAATATCCCCCGGACCGGGTGCTCCGATATCACTTCCGCCATGACCTGCATCAATGACAATTTTCTTACCCTCGAGAGGTTTATCTCCCTCTTTAAGTGTCTGAGGATTATTGAGCTTCACAATCATACAGCCGTTTTCATATACGATATTGAAGCCGTAGAACACCTTACTGTTCTTTAAGGTTACCGTGTAAATAATCATATTATCACGTGTACCCTTATCACCCTTAACCGACTCCACAAGAGGATTCGCTCCCACCTCAACCTCGGGAATTATCGACGTGTCGGAATTATATATAATAATTCTCATCTCGCCGTTTTCCCCTCTGAAGTCAACGTCTACGGGAACGTTTTCTGTAACGCCGAAGCGTATGTCGGTGGTATTACATTCATTATTTATTGTGGAGGTGCTGACAACCTCAACTGCAGCTGTGAGAATTGTATTGAGAAGCAACGGCTTTCCGTAGGTGATGGCAAGCTCGTCCTCCTTTACATATCCGCCAAAGCGAAGCTTACAGTAGCCGTTGGTATACTCCTTGATATAGTCACGCATTCCCTTGGAGGAAGGCAGAAAGTCATCATAGAAGGAGGTATTTGTGCCAACCTTTGTATGGGTATAATCGTTTATCACCTCGGCATAGGAATAAGCGTCCTCGTGGCGCTGGCTGATGGGAGAAGCGGTAAGTGTTGCCTTTTCCGTTCCCTTTTCTGCCGTAAAGGTAAGAGTTCCGAGGTTTACAATTTCGCCCTCTTTTGCAAATTGCGACGGCACGATTGTACCTGTGTACTTTTCGTACATATACTTACTGTTTGCAGGAGGATTAATTGTGGGCGACAGCACAACACTCATTCCGCCCACTCTTGCCGTAACTGTGCTTCCTGCAGGTGCGACGCATGAAACCGTCAGCCTGTCTCCGGGCTTTAACCATGTGGTGGAAGCAGGATACGGGTTGGTAATCTCCATCTTTTCCATAGTCTTATACGAAGAAGACGATGCTCCGCTGTTATTCTTTGAGCCATAGTTCACAACAAGAGTTTTACTTTTACCGTTCTGTGAAAACTCAAAGGTATTTTTACCTTGCCCCAGCTCAACGTATGCACCGAAGTAGCCACCTGTTGTTTTGGACACGGCTTGTCCGTTCATGGTAAGAGGATAGGCAGGATCCGATGAGCCGATAATATAGGTTTTTGAAGTATTTACATAGGTGTTGTTTGAAGGATAGGTAATTCTCAGCTCCTGTCCTGTGGAGGGCAAGGTGGTGCGGCTTATTTTTTTACTGTTGAGACGGGTTATATCCTCAGCAACCTTTCCCATGTTTGAGCAGATTTCTCCATATCCGTAATAGATACTTCCCTTATAGCAGGAAAGTGTTCGGCACATTTCAACCTGTCTGTAAATTTCTCCCTCGGGGTATTCGCCCGATTTATATGCGGCGTGTCCCATATAAAGGTCAACGCCTGTTCCGTCAAGGTTGGCATTCCACCAGCGTGCAACATCGTCAAAGGGTGCGGCAACTGTATTGACGCTCCAATAATTCTGGGGTGCAAGATAGTCTACATAGCCGCCCTTTGCCCATGCAAGTGCATCACAGTAAAGTGAATGATAAGCTTCAAGTCCGTTTGTATTGCTTCCCTCAACAGGTGTATTACTGCCCTTATTTGCCCATATTCCGAAAACCGACACACCAAATTCCATATCTTCATCAATTGACTTTACTGCATCATAGGTTTCCTTTATGAGGGTATTGACGTTTTCACGTCTCCATTCTGCCCTGTCTTTACCGTTTCCGTATGCGGCATAGCTGTCCTCATCGTCAAAGTCAGCTTCTCCGCTTGGGTATGGGTAAAAGTAATCGTCAAAATGTATGCCTGCAAGTGTGGGATAGTTTATGCAAAGCTCCTTTACGCCGTCAACAATCAGCTTTCTGACCTCAGGCTCTGCAGGGTCAAAATATGTTTTGCCGTCGGCATACCTTACGGTATAATCGGAGTACACCTTAACAGGCGACATGGGACTTAATTTATCAAGGTCGGCATCGTTCATTGATGCTCGGTAGGGGTTTACCCAGGCGTGAACATCAATATTCTTTGCCGATGCTTTTTCAAGCAGATAACCAAGGCAGTCAAAGCTGTCATCGGTGTTTTTCTGCGTTCCCGTAAGATAGATGCTTGACGGGAACAGTTCGGATTTATACAGTGCATCTGCCGCAGGTCTTACCTGAAAGAACAGCGAGTTTATGCCGAGGCTGTAAGCATTTTCAACAATGCTGTCAAGCTCCGCCTTAAGTTCCTCCTGCGACAGCGACGGCTGTGACGGAAAAGCTATATTTACGTTTGAGGCAATCCACATACCCCTCATTTCAAGGGTTGACACCTCGGTAAAGTCTATCTTTTCTCCCTCGTCCTCCGCCATTGTCTGCTGTGACTGTGCCATGGGAAAGAGTCCGTCCAGCACGCCCATATGCAAAAACAAGGCTGCCGCAGCTCCAAGACACACCACCGTCAGAACAGATGAAATTATATAGGGTAAAATTGTCTTTTTCTTATTGTTGTTATTAAGTCTTGCCACTTTTACCTCCTGCTTAATGTCAGTTTACTGTTTTCAAAAACGAGTCCATTGCCTCTTCAATACAGCAAAGCTCAGGATGCCATTTTCTTTCCCATTCAAGTGAGAAGTATCCCTCATAGCCGTCCTTTTCAAGATAATTGCAAATATCGGCAACGGGAATGTTACCCTCTCCTATATTCACAAGCTTCCAAGGTGACCTTTCGTGATCCTTTATATGAAGATGTCGAATATACGGCTTTTGCGCCTCATAGAATTTTAACCAGTTTTCCTTATACTTGCCGTCGGTGTGCATAATATCCCAGATAAGACCGAAGTTATCAAATTCCTTCATCTGTTCAATTACGGGATTCACCGTTGCTTCGTCATTGAAATCGCCGTGGGTTTCAAGAAGAACATCGACGTTTTTATCCTTTGCATATCGGCACAGCTTTGTGAGTGCACGCACCACCCGTGAAAGCACCACATCATAATCTTCCTTAATGCTGTTGCCGAAGACTCTGACAAATTTAAAGCCCATTCTGCTTGCAACGTCAATTTCATCACAGATTTTCTTTATTTCACCGTCGTTGTCGCCGATTGCATCACAGCAGGCACTTGTTCCCATGGAAAGAAGCTCTATGCCGTTTTCCTTAAGATAAGCCTTTGTTTTTTCAGCGTTTTCGGGAAGAAAGCACTGAATTTTCGTGTTATCCATTTCACCGCCGATGCCTCTTACTTCAAGAGCATCAACATTATACTTTTTTGCAAGTGTTACAATTTCCTCGAGACTGTAATCGGTACAGCCAAGTGTTGAAAAACATATTTTTTTCATTTTGCCTCTCCTTAGCTTCTTGACATCATTTCTGCTCGTTCTTTGGTAATTTCGTCCTGCGGCTTAAGAGCCATACCGTTATCCACAAAGTTATGCGCTTCAATAAGCAGGTCGTGTGTTATAACCTTTCTTAAATTAAGTGTAGGTCCTGCTTTATGAGGCATTATTTTTACGTTCTTACATGCAAGAAGCGGATCATCCGGTGCAATAGGCTCTTTTTCAAGTACATCGAGAAAAGCATTGAAGTCGCCGTTTACAAGATGCTTTGTAAGGGCTTCCTGATCAATAACACCGCCTCTTGAGGTGTTGACAAAAAGAGTGCCCTTGGGTATAAGCGACAAAAGTCTGTCATCTACAAGGTGGCGTGTTTTATCATTTAAGGGAGTATGTACCGTAATTATTTCACAGCTTGAGAAAACCTCTTCAAGGCTTACCTGTTCAATTCCGAATTCATCTTTATCTGCCTGCGGTATATCTACAATATCGTAAACCTTCAGCTTTACCTTAAAGGGCTTAAGAAGTCGTACAAGGTGCTTTGCTATTGCGCCGTAGCTGACAACGCCTATTGTTTTATACATAAGGCTTTCCGTCCAGTCTGAGGCATCAGCCCAGATTTTTTCATCACGAAGTCTTTCAAGATATCTCGGTATATCTCTTAAAGACGTAAGCATATAGGAAATTGTTCCCTCTGCCACGGACTCTGCAAAATAATTGTTTCCGCATATGCACTTTATACCTCTGTCCCACATTGCATCGGAAACAAAGGGTACAACCGTTCCGCAAAGATGGCACAGAAGCTTAAGCTTGGGTGCGGCTTGCACTATATCCTCGGACAATCTTGGCGAGCCCCATACCGTAACATAAACGTCACAATCCTTGATTTTCTCACGCAGCTCCCCGTCTTTGAAATAGTCATCTGTTTCATTCCACACAACCTCGCCCAAAGACTCTGCAAGCTTTATATTTTCTTCGTTGAAAAACGAGTTGAAAAGAACCTCTTTCTTTTTCGGAAAATTGACAAGTATTTTCATATTTATTATCTCCTTTGCCGTTAAAACATAAAAAAATTTATCAACTACATTATAGCACAAAGACTGTCAAAAATGGAATGGATTTTTTTAGATATTTATACAATTTTCAACAAATATTTTCTATTTAATAAAATTTTGTCACGAAAGCTCAAATTCAAGGCGTTTTGCTATGTTCTCAACGCCTGAAAAAGTGCAGGTATACAGCAGAACTCCGTCCTCTGTACGGTAGTCCTCCTGTTTTGCCGCACATCTGAAGCCGGGTGACAGGCGGTAAAGTGTTTCCTCTGCGTTCTTGCGTGCCAGAGAAAGTGCCTGCTTTTCACTGCGTATTTTTTCTTTGAGCTCATAAGACGAATATGTATTCTTTATTACTTTAAAGGGCAGTATTATCTTGCCATTTACCGAACCGTTGACAGTCTTGGTCCGTAACGTACACAGTGCATACGATTTTTCCGAAAAATACAGCGGTATGCTTTTACCGAGCAATGATAAAGTATACTTTGTCTTTGTTTTTCCCGTCATGCTGCCCTCAAAATATTTCAGCGGCACTCTGACATATATTTTTCTTTCGGTATTCGCCCACACGCTTCCTCTTGCTCCGCGAAGATAGCTTCTGTCCTTGCCCTCAACAAATGCCGACACCAGAAGCTGTCCCTTATACACAACATCTCCCTTTTGCACAAGAGCCTCTCCCTCCAGCACATCTGCCCTCATTATTATCCCATCGTGGGAGGCTACAAGATTTACGTTTTCGTGCTTCTGCCGAATTTCGGGATTCTTTCCTTCACGCACCTCCACGTGTGCAGTTGTGCCGTCAAAATTTACGGCTATCCATGAAATACGTTTTTCCCGCATAAGAAAATTATTTACAAGGCTGTCTAGCTTTACGCCCTTTTTATACGAGCCTTCGCCAAAGCCTATTTCACGTAGTGTGCTTATGATTTCCTCATCGGGGATTTTTTCGTTTCCCTCAACGCTTATGTTCCACACAAAAAGACCTGACACACCTGTGAGAAGTGCAAGCACAAGTGCCGACACAAAAAGTCCCGTTCGCTTTCGGTATCGGCTTAGCAGATACACAAGTCCGTATCTTTTTTTGTGCTCAACTTTACCGCCCTGCATTTGAATTATTCTCTCAGCCTTCTTTTCGCTGTGCCACAAGCAAGTAAAAAAAAGTGAGCCGTCCTCCGTCTTAACATTCCTGACGGCAATTTCTTCGTTTAGGCTTTGCAGCAGCTTCAGCGGCTTTTTTGTTGTCACTTCAAACAACGCTTTTCCCACAAGTCCGTACATCTTCATTCCTCCCTTTACAAATCAAAGCTCACACTGCTGATACATCCTTCAACCCGTAGTCCCCTGTTGGCAAGGCAGCGTATGTTAAGTCCGCTTCCCCCGACGCACACCGTGTTTTTTCCCTGCTTTACCTTTACAAGACGTGAGTCATAATGTATCAGCCTTCCTGCGTCCTCCACCGTAATTTCACGGTTTGAGCACATTTTTATATAAGGCGTGTTTGTTACCGCATCAAAGGGTATCTGTGTTGCATTGGAAATTTTCTGTGTCAATGACAGCTTGGTATTATTCAAAAAAATCACTCCGAAAATTATGTGTATTATAATTTTTATTCAGCTTATGTCATATAAATACCTTGAAAGCACTTAGGAGGTATCATATGAAACCAAAACTGATTTTTGCCTTAAAGGCAGTATTTCTCATTTTTGTAATTGCATATTTGTCGGTAAATCCCGCCGAGGTTGCCTTCAATTGCAGAAAAGCTCTTGAGCTGTGTGCTTTTTCGGTTATCCCGTCACTTTTTATGTACACGGTTTTATGCACCTTCTGTGCTTACTTCTTTTCTTCACACATACAAGGCGGAAAAGCCGCACACGTTATTCAGTGTATTTTGGGCTTTTTCTCAGGCTGTGCACCGTCTGTTCACGGCGTCTGCGTGATGCACAAAACAGGCAGCATCTCAAAAAGAAGTGCCGAGTGTATGCTTGTTTTGCTGCCTTCCTGCTCTGTGCCCTTTATGCTGTCCTTCTGCTCTCTGTTTACCGATGGTATGCAAAACGCATTTATCATTGCTTTTTCAAACATTCTTGCCTGCATCACAGCCTATCTTATTCTATGCACAAAGCAGCCTTTAAGGCAAAAAACCAACGGAGCCGGCGGCGTGCAAAAGCTGTCTTTTTCCCATATGTTCACCTCATCTGTCACAAAAAGTGCCGTCAGCCTTATAAGTATGTGCTCATTTATAATTTTCTTCAGAGTGGTGTCGTCAATGCTCTCGGGGCTTGCTGTAAATCTTGGTTTTGGAAGCAGCCTTTCGGAAAGTATTTTGTCGGCATTTTTTGAGGTGACGGGAGCAATTGCTTCAAGCACCTCGCTCGGCGAAAACGCACGGCTTATGTTTATTAGCTCTGCTGTGGGTTTTTCGGGACTTTCCATAATAATGCAGGTATGCAGTGTATGCGGCGATGATGGTTTAAGTGCCAAGGACTTTATATTTTCAAGGCTGTTATGCACCCTTCTTACGCCGTTATACACGCTGCTTTTGCTATTTCTTATTCCAAGCTCCGTTCCCGCATCCGCCCTATGGGACACAACACTTTCGGAAAGCTCGGTAAACAGCTTTATTTTGATTTTTACCTCGGTTATTATCCTGCTGACGGTGTGTGTGTTCCTGTATATTGATAAAAAATACAAAAAGTCACGTTGAAATAGTGATATTTTATGCTGTTTAACTCTTGATTTTTGCACAAATTATGTTATACTATTAATTGGGGTTATTTTGAAAGTAACCAAATACGTGAAAGGAGTGCCGCTTTTATGAAAAGTAAGCTTCCCGAAGACATAGAAAAAAGCTGTGCTCTTTGCGAGCACGCACGCAAAATGGATATTACGGGACAGGTTCTTTGTGCAAGAACAAAGGATTTAAAAAAGGTCAGCGAGGATCACGTTTGCAAAAAGTTCAGCTTTGACATTCTGGCATACAAACCTCGTCCGTCAAAGCTTCCCAAATTCACCATTGAATCGGCTGAGGATTTTATTTAAAAATTAACTATACAAAGGAGCTTCCAAAATGAAAGACATTTACCAGAGAATTTACGAAACAGGTATCATCCCCGTAATCAAAATCAATGATGCAAAGGATGCAGCACCTCTTGCAAAGGCTCTTATGGACGGCGGTCTTCCCGCAGCTGAAATCACCTTCAGAACTGCTGCCGCTGCCGATGCCATCAAGGCTATACACGAGGCATATCCCGATATGCTTATCGGTGCAGGTACCGTACTTACTCCCGAACAGGCTGACACAGCTGTAGAATGCGGTGCAGACTTTATCGTAAGCCCCGGCTTTAATCCCACAGTTGTTAAGCACTGCATCTCAAAGGGCATTACCATTATCCCCGGTATTTCCAGCCCCTCTGAAATTGAAGCGGCTCTTGAGCTTGGTCTTAACACCGTTAAATTCTTCCCTGCTGAAGCGGCAGGCGGTCTTCCCATGCTTAAGGCTATGGCAGCTCCCTACGGCTCTGTTAAGTTTATGCCTACAGGCGGTCTTAACGAAAAGAACATTCTTTCCTACCTTGAATTCAACAAAATCGTTGCTTGCGGCGGTTCTTTCATGGTTAAGGAAGAATACATCGAAAACGGCGAGTTTGACAAAATCCGTGAGCTTACCGAAAACGCAGTTAAGCTTATGCTGGGCTTTACATTAAAGCACGTGGGCATCAATGCAGAATGTGAAAACTGTGCAAAGAACATTGCAGATATGTTCAACATCTTCGGCTTTGCAACAAAGGTTGGCAACAGCTCTGTATTTGCAGGCAAGGAAATTGAAGTTATGAAGAACGGCGGCAGAGGCAAGAACGGTCACATCGCCATCGGTACAAACAACGTTGACCGTGCCGAGGCTTATCTTAAGTCCAAGGGCTACACCTTCATCGAAGAATCAAGAGTCAAGGACGACAAAGGCTTTACCAAGGCTCTTTACTTTGATGCTGACTTCGGCGGTTTTGCTGTTCACCTTGTTCTTAACAAGTAATTATGTATTCAAAGCTTTCTCTTTTAAAACAGGCGTACAGTCTGCTTGACAAGGTAACGCCGTTAAAATACGACTGCGGTCTTATCTGCGGCGGAAGGTGCTGTCACACCGACAGTACGGGTGCTGTGGATAATCCCGGTATGCTGCTTCTTCCCGAAGAGGAAAAGCTGACAAGCGATGCTTCCTTTATCATAGAGGAAAGTGATGACGGAAAGGTGCTTATCTGCAACGGGAAATGTGACAGAGCACTTCGTCCCTTTTCCTGCAGAATTTTCCCCTTTTATGCAAGCATCGGCAAGGACGGCTCGGTTTCCCTAAAAAAAGATCCAAGAGCCTTCAACACCTGCCCCGTTGCAATTAAGGAAAAAGGCACACGCCACAGCGTTTACTTTCACAGAAATGCAGTTCGTGCAATACGTATTCTTATGAAGGACGAGGATTTTAAAAGAGAGCTTAAAAAAACAAGCGATTTTTGCGACGGATTATACTCCTTCTATCGCAAAATGCTGTAGAAAGGCAGATAAATATGTCGGAAATTCAAAATCAGATTTATACGGCTTTTGACCAGTTATTCTCTCAGAGCAATGCCGAATGCGGCGACATTCTTATTGTCGGCTGTTCCACAAGCGAGGTTCTCGGCGGTAAAATCGGTACTATCGGAAGTCTTGAAACGGCAACGGAAATTTTCTCGGCACTTTATGACAAGTGCAATGAAAAAGGCTTATATCTTGCCTGCCAGTGCTGTGAGCACTTAAACAGGGCAATCGTTGTTGAAAAGGCAGTTGCAAGACGTGAAAGGCTTACAATAGTCAGCGCAGTTCCCCACGAGCACGCAGGCGGGTCTTTTGCAACGGCGGCGTACAAGGGCTTTAAAGAGCCTGTGCTTGTTGAAGAAATCAGTGCGGATCTCGGCATTGACATAGGTCAGACCTTTATAGGTATGCACCTTAAAAGAGTTGCAGTTCCCGTCAGAACAAGCATAAAGAAAATCGGCGAAGCCATTGTTACTTTTGCCAAGGTAAGACCTAAGTACATCGGCGGCGAAAGAGCAAAATACAACTGAGTTTACAATTTTATTCTATAATTTCCCGGAGGTAACAACAATGAACAAATTAAAGGCAGGAATCATAGGCGCTACCGGTATGGTAGGTCAGAGATTCATCACACTTTTAAGTGACCACCCCATGTTTGAAATTTCCGTTCTTGCGGCAAGCGCTTCAAGTGCAGGAAAGACATACGGCGAGGCTGTAGGCGGCAGATGGAAGATGGATTGCGAAATTCCCGAAAGCGTAAAAAACATGCCCGTTTACGATGCTGCTGACGTTGAAAAGGTATCCTCCATGTGCGACTTCACATTCTGTGCAGTTAATATGAAGAAGGACGAAATCAAGGCTCTTGAGGAAGCTTATGCAAAGACCGAAACTCCCGTAGTTTCCAACAACTCCGCTCACAGAGGCACAAGCGACGTTCCCATGGTTATTCCTGAAATCAACAACGCTCACGTAGCTGTTATTGACACTCAGAAAAAGAGACTTGGCACAAAGCGCGGCTTTATCGCCGTTAAGCCCAACTGCTCAATTCAGAGCTATGTTCCTATGCTTACTCCCCTTCTTAAGTACGGCATTGAAAATGTGGTTGTATGCACATATCAGGCTATCTCAGGTGCAGGCAAGACATTTAACGAATGGCCTGAGATGATTGACAACATCATTCCCTTCATCGGCGGCGAAGAAGAAAAGAGCGAGAACGAGCCTCTCAAAATCTGGGGCAAGGTTGAAGACGGTGTTGTTGTAAGTGCGTCAGAGCCCTGCATTACATGCCAGTGCATCAGAGTTCCCGTAACAAACGGTCACACAGCGGCGGTATTTGTAAAGTTCAAGGGAGAAAAGCCTTCCAAGGAACAGATTCTCGCTGACTGGGCAGCCTTCGGCAACGATGTCAAGGCAGAGCTTGACCTTCCCTCTTCACCTGACAAGTTTATTACATACTTTGAAGAAGACAACCGTCCTCAGGCGGCTCTCGACCGTGACATTTACGGCGGTATGGGCATTACTGCAGGAAGACTCAGAGAAGACAAGTTATTTGACTACAAGTTTGTAGGTCTTTCACACAACACTCTCAGAGGTGCTGCAGGCGGTGCGGTACTTATTGCAGAGTATCTTGCCAAGAAAGGCTTCATTACTGCAAAGTAATCAATTGTTTTCATTAATTAAGAGCTGCGAAAGCGGCTCTTATTCTTTCTCTTCTTTACAAGGTCTCGTAAAAGCAATTAATAAAGAATAAAAATGCAAAAAATTCAAAAAAACTATTGACAAATGCAAAAGTATGTTATATAATATCCGAGGTGTAAAGAAAAACACTTTACAGTATATGAGGTATTATGCATATGGCACAGAAAAACCTTGAGATTTCGGTGCTGAGCGATATATATGCTCCTCTGCTTCCCGAAAAGCAAAAGCTTGCTCTTGACTACTATTACAATGAAGACTTTTCGCTGTCAGAAATTGCAGAGCACGCAGGCATTTCACGTCAGGGTGTCAGAGACCAGATAAAACACGCCGAATCCCAACTTATTAATTACGAGAATGCTCTCGGACTTTACAAAAAGTCAAAGCAGACCGACGAGCTTCTTTCAAAACTTGATGTTATTGCAAAAAGACTTTGTGACAGCGAGCTTAATGAGCTTGTATCACTTCTTAAAGCAATCAACGATTAACGAAACAGGAGCGCCATGTACGAAAGCTTATCACAAAGACTTGCAAATGCGTTCAAGTCATTTAAAAACAAAGGAAAGCTGACTGAGGCAGACGTTAAGGAAGGCATGCGTGAAATAAAGCTTGCCCTGCTTGAAGCTGACGTCAACTTTAAGGTTGTAAAGGACTTTATCAAGGTCTGCAGTGAAAGAGCTGTGGGCAGTGAGGTCCTTGAAAGCCTTGTGCCCTCTCAACAGATTGTAAAGATTGTAAACGAAGAGCTTACAAATCTTATGGGCACAGAAAATACAAAGCTTGTTATTTCATCAAAGCCACCCACAATTGTTATGATGTGCGGTCTTCAGGGTGCCGGTAAAACAACCCACACGGGAAAGCTTGCTCTTATGTACAAAAAGCAAGGCAAGCGTCCTTTGCTTGTTGCCTGCGACGTCTACAGACCTGCGGCTATCAAGCAGCTTCAGGTTGTGGGACAGAGCATAGATGTTCCCGTATTTACCATTGACGGCTGTCTTGATCCCGTAAAAATTGCAGAAGAATCACTGGAGCATGCAAAAAAGCACGGTCACGATATGGTTTTCCTTGACACGGCAGGTCGTCTTCACATTGACCAGGAGCTCATGGGCGAGCTTTCCAAAATCAAGGAAAAGGTACAGCCTACCGAAATTCTTTTTGTAGTTGACGCCATGACAGGTCAGGACGCAGTAAATGCAGCCTCCTCCTTTAACGAACAGCTTGATGTGACAGGTATTATCCTCACAAAGCTTGACGGTGACACAAGAGGCGGTGCGGCGCTGTCCACAAGACAGGTAACGGGCAAGCCCATAAAGTTCATCGGTACAGGTGAAAAGATGGACTGCATTGAGCCCTTCTACCCCGACAGAATGGCTTCAAGAATCCTTGGTATGGGCGATGTTCTCAGTCTTATTGAAAAGGCAGAACAAGCCATCGACGAAAAGAAAGCGGCTGAGCTTGAAAAGAAAATGCGTGAGCAGACCTTTACTCTCACCGACTATCTTGAACAGTTTGACCAGCTTCAGAATATGGGACCTCTTGACCAGCTTATCGGTATGATACCGGGTGTCAAGGCCGATGCTTTGAAGGACGTCAAGATTGACGAAAGACAGATTGACAGAATGAAGGCAATCATTCTTTCCATGACTCCCGAAGAGCGTGAAAAGCCTGACATTATCACAGGCTCACGCAGAAAGAGAATTGCTGCGGGAAGCGGTATGAAGGTTGAGGACGTAAACAGGCTGTTAAAGCAGTTTGACAACACCCGCAAGATGATGAAGCAATTAACAAGCGGCAACAGCCCCTTCGGAAAGCTGGGCGGAAAAATGATGTCACGCCACATGAAGAAAAAGAAAAAGCGCAAATAAACACAACCCTGTATAAACAAGCTTTTTAAAAGCGTTTATAAAATAAATATTTTAATTTTTGGAGGACAAAAAAATGTCAGTTAAGATCAGACTTAGAAGAATGGGCGCAAAGAAGGCTCCCTTCTACAGAGTAGTAGTAGCAGATTCACGTTACCCCAGAGACGGCCGTTTCATCGAAGAAATCGGTTACGTTAACCCCCTTACAGATCCTGCAACAGTTCAGATTGATGCAGACAAGGCTAAGGATTGGCTCTTAAAGGGTGCTCAGCCCACAGAAACAGTTAAGTCTTACCTTAAGAAGAACGGTATTCTTTAATTAAGGTCTGTGTTCCCCCGTTTTATGGAGGTAAATTATGAAACAGGTACTCTACGACATAGCTACGGCTATCGTAAACAATCCTGACAAGGTCAACATCACCGAAAATGTAAGCGGTGATACAACCGTTCTCAACCTTATGGTTGAGGAAAGCGACCTTGGCAAGGTTATCGGAAAGCAGGGACGTATTGCAAAGGCTATAAGAACCGTTGTCAAGGCAGTTGCCAACAGCGACGGCAAGCGTGTAATTGTTGATATTTCCGAAAATCAGGACTAATTTTAAAGCTGCGTGAATTTTTTTACTTCACGCAGTTTTTTCTATTGCATTTTTTCGCCCTTTATGATATAATCTGCGCAAGAAGGTGATTTTATGTTGGACAGAAAAACACTTGAATGTGATTTATGCGTCATCGGCGGCGGTATTTCGGGAATGTGTGCCGCAATTTCGGCAGCCCGAGAAGGTCTTAATGTTATTCTTATGCACGAAAGACCTGTCCTTGGCGGCAATGCTTCCTCGGAAATAAGAATGTGGGTATGCGGTGCAAGCGGCGAAAACAACCGTGAAACGGGAATTTTAGAAGAAATTGCACTTGAAAATCTTTACCGCAATCCCACAAAAAACTATGCGGTTTGGGACACGATACTCTACGATTTTATAAGAAGAGAAGAAAACATCACTCCCATTTTAAACTGCACCTGTCTTGATGCAAAGATTGAACAAGGCTCCTTTGCCGACGGCAGAGATACAAAAATCACTCTCGTCACAGGCTATCAGCTTACGACACAGACTTTTTTTGACGTAAAGGCAAAATTCTACTGCGACAGCTCGGGTGACAGCATACTTGCACCTCTTACGGGTGCAAAGTTCCGTCTTGGCAGAGAGTCTGACAAGGAATACGGCGAGAACACCGTTACAAAGACTTCCGACAGCATGACCATGGGTATGAGCTGTCTTGTATACGGCAGGCAAACCGACAAAAAGGTTAAGTATATTGCTCCAAAATGGGCAAAGAAGCTTACGGACAAGGATTTTGAAAGCAGAAATCCCAATCTTTACAGCGATTATGAAAATTTCTGGTATTTGGAGCTTGGCGGCGACAGAGACACCATCGGCGACACCGAGCAGTTACGTGACGAGCTGTTGAGTCTTGCAACAGGAACATGGGACTACATCAAAAATTCAGGAAAGTTTGATGCCGACAACTGGGAAATTGATTTTCTGGGATTTTTACCTGGCAAGCGTGAATCCCGCAGAATGACGGGCGAATACACCGTCACTCAATGCGACATCACGGGCGGGGTTATATTCGATGACGAAATTGCCTACGGAGGCTGGCCTCTTGATGACCATTTTCCCGGCGGATTTTATCACAGAGGCGTTCCCAACACAAATTTTGTGACTCCTGCCCCTTATTCACTTCCCTACAGAGCATTATTTTCGTCCAACGTTGAAAACCTGTTCTTTGCAGGTCGTAACATCAGCATGACACACGCCGCAATGAGCAGTATCCGTGTTATGGCTACCTGCGGTCTTTTAGGCGAGGCTGTGGGAAAAGCGGCTTATCTTGCCTGCAAGAACAGTCTTACTCCCCTTGGTGTATACAAAGAAAAGACGGGCGAATTGCAAGAATTATTACAGCAAGCCGACTGCTTCTTACCTCACGTTCAGAGAAAAATCTCAGACCTTTGCAAAAACGCCGACCTTTACGGCGGTGACGAAAGCCACAGAAACGGCTTTGACAGAGCGCACGCTCTTTACGGCTACGGCGAAGGCGATTATTTTAAAGCAAAGACAGGCAGTGAAATTATCTACAGCTTTCCAAAATCAAACATAAGCGACATTCACATAGTATTTGACAGCGACCTGAACAGGAATACAATTCCCGTATCCGCTTGCGAAAGGCAGCATATGACTCGTGCCAACATTCGTCTTGACAGCCCTGTTATGTGTATGCCCACCACTCTTTGCCGCAGCTTTACCCTTTACGGCGTAAAGGACGGCGTATCAACAGTTTTGCTTGATATCCAAGACAACGTAAAGCGAAGCTATCATATAAGGCCGAACGAGGCTTTTGACGGTCTTGTGCTTGTGCCCAAAAGCAGCTACGGTGAGGAAGGCAAGATTAACATTATTTCTTTTGATTTTAATTAATGCAACACACAAAACCGGCACTGAGTTTTCTCGGTGTCGGTTTTTTTATCCGCTTCAACACGGTTTTCGTTATCCTTATTCAAAAACCGTTTTAGCGAAAAGTACAATTAATATATCAATAAGCACATTGAAAACATCACGGTATACAGTTATAATTAAGTCACAGGAGGCGAAAATTATGCTGAATATTACAATATGGAATGAATTTATCCATGAAAAAGATGAGAAGATTGCAAAAATATATCCCGAAGGTATCCACGGCGCTATAAAAGAAAAGCTTTCTGCCTTCGGAAAGTTCAATATTACCACAGCCACTCTTGAAATGGAAGAGTGCGGTCTTAGTGACGAGGTTCTTAACAACACCGACGTACTTATCTGGTGGGGACACTTGGCTCACGGAAAAGTACCTGACGAAATTGCCGAAAAGGTTAAAAACAGAGTTCTTGACGGTATGGGACTTGTTGTGCTCCATTCGGGACATCTGTCAAAGCCATTTGTAAAGCTTATGGGCACCTGCTGCCGAAGCAAGTGGCGTGAAAATGACGAAAAAGAAAGAATCTGGGTTATTGAGCCTGCTCACCCCATAACACGCGGTCTTCCCGAATACATTGAAATTGACCGTGAAGAAACCTACGGTGAGCGTTTTGAAGTGCCTACTCCCGACGAGCTTATCTTTATAAGCTGGTTTTCGGGCGGCGAGGTTTTCAGAAGCGGCTGTTGCTACAAGAGAGGTCTCGGTAAGATTTTCTATTTCCGTCCAGGTCACGAGGAATATCCCACCTTCTACCGTGACGACATTACCCTCATACTGCACAACGCCATTGAATGGGCAGCTCCCTCGGGAGGTCCTGTTCCCACTCTCGGTCACTACGAAGCGTTGGAAAATGTAAAGGACAAGTTTGAAGGCTGTGACGAAAGCGTCAGAACACATCAGAATTTAGGAAAGGTTTAAGAAGGTGACGACATGTTAAGAATTGGTATTATCGGTGTAGGCGGTATTGCAAACGGCGTACACATTCCCGAAATTGTTAAAAGTCCCGATGCAAAGCTTATTGCAATATGCGATGTGGACAAAAATCAACTTAAGACTGTTGGCGACAAGTATGGAATCGAGGAAAAATACAGATTTGAAAATCATCTTGACCTTATCAACTGTCCCGAGGTTGATGCTATTGAAATCTGTACTCCCAACCACCTTCACGTTCCTTTTGCTGTTGATGCTGTCAAGGCAGGTAAGCCTATAAATGTTGAAAAACCGCTTTCCATTTGTCTTGAAAACGCACTTCCGTTACAAAACGCTCTCAAGGAAAATCCCGTTCCCAACATGATGTGCTTTTCTTACCGTTTCAGACCTGCCGTAAGATATGCAAAGGAGCTTTTGGAAAAGGGAATCCTCGGCGACATCATAAATGTAAAGGTCGAATATTTCAAGGACAGTGCGTTTATGCCCGGCAGAAAGCTTGAGTGGAGATTTATCAAGGAATATGCAGGCACGGGAGTTCTGGGTGACCTTGGCGTACACCTTATCGACCTTGCAGAATTTTTAATGGGCGACATCACAAGCGTTTGTGCAAAAAAGGACATTGTTGTAAAGAAAAGACCGTTACCCAACGGAAGCGGCGAAGGCGACGTTGAAACTGACGACTACTGTATGTTCTTATCGGAATTCAAGAGCGGTGCTGTAGGTATATTCAACATCACAAGATGTGCCTACGGCAACGGCAACACCATTGCTTTTGAAATATTCGGCACGAAAGGTACTTTATCCGTAAATCTCAACACTCCCGACAAAATCACGCTCTGTGCAGGTGAGGTTGACATCGAGTGCAAGGGTACACACACCCTTACAGTTCCCGAAAAGTATGCCGCAGGTCAGGAGCAATCCTTTATTGACACGTGTCTCGGCAAGGAAGTAAAATATCTTCCCACAGTTGAGGACGGCATAAAGTCACAGAGGCGTCTTGATGCACTTCTGCTTTCATCAGAGGAAAAGCGTTGGGTTGAAGTATAAAAATGCAAAACAAACATTGAACGAGTTATCTAAAGATATATGTAATTTTCAGAAATTTAACAAATTACGTATACAAATAGCTTTTATTGTGCTATAATCGTAACAGAAAATATTTAATATATGGAGTGAGGGCACCATGAAAGTTGGAAAAATTGATGACATTCAAAGACTTGAGCATTATGTAATCGACTACGAAAGCAAGCCCATTGAAAAAGGCAGAATTCTTTTCATTGGCTCATCGGGCTTCACAAGATGGCAAGAATCCTGGGGAAATCCATCGTTGGAAGATGACATAAGAGCAAAAGACGGTTCGGTTGTTGCTCTTAATCACGGCTTTGGCGGTTCTACGGCAGAAGAAGTTTTATACTACTACGACAGACTTGTAAAGCCCTATGAACCGAGAGCCATAGTTTTAAGAGTTTATCCCAACGACAGAGGCTTTGGATATACGCCCGAAGAAATACTTGAATTGATTATTAAAATTCTTGACAAGGCAAGAGCAGATTTTAACGGCGTAAAGCTTTACATCTGCGATGCTCCCATGTTCAAGAAGAACATAGGCAATGTAGATTCCCGTGACAATGCGTTGCGTTTTAACAGCATTTTGCTTGATTACTGCAACTCTCACGACGATTGCACTTACATCTGTCACTCATCATTCCCTGAATTCTTTGAAAACAGCGTGGATATTGGTGACTACTTCAAAGTAAGGCAGGACATTTTCATTGAGGACAATATTCATTTCAATTCTGAAGGATATAAGATTTACAAAAATATGTTTCTTCAGGCATTGGATGACATTCTTTGACTTTGTCACAAGACTTTTAATATTTGCTACATATACCCTAATTTAATATAAAAATCGGGTGCAGCCGTTTTGGTTGCACCCTTATTTTACGCTATTATATCATTTATCATTTTTTCATAAAAACTATCATCGTGTTTTTTGACCACATACGCATGAGGTCCGTTTTCGTCCTTGGTAAAAATATTCTCTCCGTTTTCGGGATTTATGTAATTTTTGCCGTAAACAAGCTCATAACCTGCTTTTTCTTCACCGAGAATTGCAAGAAGAACCGTCATGGGATCCCAGCTGCTTCTGCCCTGAAGCGGCTTTTTAAAATGTGCCCAGAAGTTGGTCATTGCATCTTTAAGAATATCGCCGTCCTTAAGACATTCGCCGCCCGAATGAACGCTCTCTCCTGCCTCAAATCCCAGGAACACAATGGGCACAGGGCA
This sequence comes from Eubacteriales bacterium, assembly GCA_045539625.1. Classification (GTDB taxonomy): domain Bacteria; phylum Bacillota; class Clostridia; order Oscillospirales; family CAG-382; genus UMGS1387. The sequence goes on from JAZQFS010000054.1 coordinate 47,468, forward strand.
TTTTTCACAAAGGATATGTGCACCCTTTCTTGTTCTTTCGTAAAAGTGAAAATTAAATTCGTGTCCGGGATTTTTGTCATACGCTCCACCCATAACGTAGACCTTTTCAACCTTTTCGGCAAAAAGCTGAAGCCCCGACTTTTCCGAAATATCGTCAGAGGTGCTTTCGAGAACAGCCGCAATTATATTGTGGAAGCCTATCTCTACTATTGTTATCTTTTCCTGTGTTTCACTTAAGATGCGTCTGTAAAGCCTTACACCGTCCTCGGCGTCATCGTTGTTTTTCATAACGGTCGCATGCTCTGCCATTGTGTACTGGTAGGTGTGGCGTGTTATCGACTCATCTGTTGCTGACTTATCTATACCTATAGGAATATTTGCAACACCGTCAAAGCTGAGAAATCCGTCAATTGAAGCAACAGACTTTTCCATACAGGCATTGACGGCGATACCCGTAAGCTGTATTTCGCCTTTCTTCATAAAACGTGTCAGAATTCTCAGAGCTATACAGTCATCGCAATCCGTCCACCAGTCTGTTCCGAGAAGAATTTTCTTCATAACAACTATCCCTCCGTCATTCTAATTCAGTATCGTTTTCCTTATGCGCTGCGTTCCACCTTGAATACCACACATACCCCGCCGTAAACAGCAGGAGGATTACCGCATAAGCTCCTATCATCATACCTATATCGCTTTCGGCAAAGGCATCGCCTGCAAAGGTTGAGGTTAAAATAGAGGGTATGCGTGCAACCAGCGTTATTACTATAAAGTCAAAAGGTTTTATTTTGGTAAGCGGCACAAAATAGGTAAGCAAATCCTTGGGTGTTCCGGGTATAAAAAACAACAGAAATATTACCGTTTTCAGCCTGTTTTCGTTGTGCAGAAATTTGAATTTTGTCATTGCTTTACTTCCTGCCGCCTTTTCAACAAGACCTTTTCCGAAATATCTGACAGCACTAAAAACAATAAGCTGTCCTATTGCAATACCCAGAAGGCAGAAAAACAGTCCTCCCAGCCAGCCATAGACCGTCCCTGCAAGAAATTCCACAACCTCGCCAGGTATTACTGCCACAATAATCTGAAATATCTGCACAAGCAAGAGCAGAAAAAAGCCCATTACTCCAAAGGAGTCAAGGTATTCTTTAAATTCTTCGGGATTATCAAGAGAGCTGATAATCGGAAACAGTAATGCAAAAAGTATTATTACCGCCGCAATCAGGAGCAATCCCGAAATTGTTTTAAATCTATTTTTCATTCATTTCACACCCGTTGAAAAAAGTATACTATATCCACAGCCGTTTGTCAACAACAAAGTATGAATTTGAAATGACAATTATATTTTTTTATTATTCAGAGCCTTTTTTCGGAACACCACCTACAATTGAGAAAGAAATACTGTAAAAAGATATATTTTTTTCATTCTTATACTTGACAAACAGAAAGTTTTATGATACAATATCAACGTTGCGTAAGTAACAGTAAATATTTTTTGCACCTTTAGCTCAGTTGGTTAGAGCTACCGGCTCATAACCGGTTGGTCTGGGGTTCGAGTCCCTAAAGGTGCACCAAGGATATAACCGATGCAGAGATGCCTCGGTTTTTTCTTTTGTCAGGGACTCGAACCCTGAGAGGGCGCAAAGCGTTAAAAAAAACAGCCTGTTACGGCTGTTTTTTAGCGAAGCGGTGCGAGACGGGCACCGCCTTTGCGGTCGTCGAGCAGTAAGCGTGTGAAGCACGCTTGTCCCTAAAGGTGCACCATTAGAGTCTTACACGAACACCTATGAACTGATAACGGTTGATAGCGTGTTCGTTTTGCTTTGTCAGCTTATCGGATTAACTGAATGACAAATATACCGAAATAACAATAAATGTTTGATTTTTGAGCAAAACGCACGGGACGGCTTTTAACCACCGTCCCGATTTTTTATTTAAATACCACGCTTACGTTTTTCACGTTAAATCCACGCAAGGTTGTGTAACTGCCGTCGTACTCACTTGTTATACCCTTGGTTGAACACACAGCCTCACCTTTAACCTTAATTTCAACATACGCTCCGTTTTCGGGCTTGATTGTTGCAAGTCCGTCTCCGAAGTTGATTTTACACGGAACATTAACTGACGCAAGATGTGTTTTTTTATCGCTTGTAAGGTAAGAGCTTCTCTCCACCTCAACGCATTTATTCAAAGTAATAGTAAGTGCTTTGCCGTCATAGTTATACATATCGGCATCGGAGGAATATTTTGCAATGTTCTCTCCGTTTACAGGCGTAAGCTTTACCGCAACGGCTTCCTTATACATCTCGTCACGAAGAGGATAGTCTTGGAGCTTTTCAGCGGGAGTAAGAGTAAAGGTGCCGTCATTTTCAAACTTCACAAGAACATTGAGATTACTGCTTGCCGCGCACATTTTTGCAAAGGAATCCTCACAGACAAATGACATATTGTTGCGTTTTACATAGCTGTCCACCTGCTGTACATCTCTTTCTGCGCCCTTTTCATTACTGTACGCAAAATCACAGTGATAGTAGATGGATACAGGCAAGCCGTATTTTGCAGTGATGTCGCTTATATCATCGTCAAGGTACAGAAGTGTTGCAGTATTGAAGGCTAAAAGCTTATTTTCTTCATCTGCAAAAGCGGGAAAACCAAGAACATTCTCTGTGCTTGACTGAGGTGCTGTACTGCTTCCCGCACTCTGCCAGCCGCTGTCCCACAAAAGGTTACTGTCACGCACGCTGTCAAGTGTCTGGGTATGAGAATTTGACGAGGTATACCAGGTATGCTGATTTACACCGACGCCTTCCGTATCAATTCCGTAGCAAGACAGAGCCTGTTTATGAAGCCTCAGCTCCTGCTCTTCCCTTGCCTTTGATGCGTGTGCATTGGTATAAAAGTGCACGCCGAGATAAAATCCGTTTGACAGTATGTAGTCTACCTGCTTTTTTAACTGCTCTTTATATGGAAAATACTCGCTGTCTATGGGCACATTAAGTCCGTACTCATAGCTGCCGCACACAAGCTCGTCCTGTCCGTCGCCGTCAGCATCAAAGAATCTGGGTGTTGCATTATTGCCGAATTTTACACGGCTGTTACCTTTATAATTTTTCTCGTTTGCCATTACGTAGCCGCCGTAAAGAAGGCGTTGTCCGCTTGTGACAAATCTCATAACATATCCGTTGAAAGTTCCTGCAAGAAGGTCATTTTTACCGTCGTTGTTTATATCGTAAACACAGGGTGACAGGAAGGTTTCATTTTCCCTTTCGGCAATAAGACGTTGTGAGCCAAGATGTCCTTTACCCATTTCAAAGCTATATATTTTTCCTTCTGCCGTACCCACCACAAGCTCATCAGAGTTATCGTTATCAATATCCCCCACGGTTGGCATTGTCTTTCTTCCCACAGAGCTAACCACAAAGGACGGTGATGAGAAGCCTGAGGGAGTATTTTTAATTAACATTATATTTCCCTCGGCATCGCCTGAAAGAATATCAAAAAGTCCGTCGCCGTCAAAATCGGTAATACAAGGTGCAGAATAGCTTCCAAGGTCAATATCATTGCCTGAGGCATCTTTCAGGGTATAGCCCTTTTCACACACCCATCTGCCATCCTGCGACTTTGTGACAAACACGTATATCTTTCCGTCGCTGCTGCCGCACACGAGGTCGTCTTTTCCGTCGCCGTTAAAGTCGTAAATACACGGGAACAGGCGTTGTGTTGCGGTTTTCAGGTCTTCAAAATAGCTGCCCGTATTTTCTATTTCACGTACAAACAGATTCTCGCCGTCCGCAATTACGTGAGTGCCGTTGGAATATGCACCCTCATTGAAATCGAGAGTACAGATATTATCCTTTATATCAAGATAGCTTATGCTTTCATATCTTGCAAACCACTTATATGTATTCCTTATAAGTGTAAAGGAAGCAGGCTGATTATACCTTTTACATATTTCCGAGAAAATAATACTTGCATCATTCTCAATACCCGTTATTTCCTCATAATGAAGCTGCCAGGCTATGGGCTGTGTGCCGTATGAGCCGAAGGTACGCTCCAAGGTAAAGCCGTATTTCTGCTTTTCAACAAAGGAAGCGAACATTCCCTTAATCAGCGAATTTGCTCCTGCACTTGATGCGGCAAAGGGGTGCTGATATATATGCTCCTCTTCTCTCAGAAAGCTATTGACATTGAAGTTATTGGGAAGAAGCGGATTTGTCAGCATTACATAGCCGTTACCGTGTTTATTGACAGTATACACACCGTTACCGTAAGCGTCCGTAACAACAGGCGTTGCGGTTGAAGTGACAAAGGAGCTTCCGAAATCCGATGAAGCAAAAAGCTCATAATCAGTATAGCCCTCAAAAAGTGAAGAAAAGTCACAAACAAGCTCGCCCATCATTTCAAGGTCGCTGTTCTTAGCCGTATTTGTCAGCTTTTTCGGAACGCCGCCAAGAGTCACCGTATTGCTGATACCCAGAAATGACATGGGAAAATAGTGTGCCGCACCGTTTGGCAAAAACAGTCCCGCACCGTCACGTACCGACTTTTCAAGCAGCTTATACAGGTAATCCTTATAGTAATAATTCAATACCGTTTCATCAACATAAATACAGCTGTAGCCTTCAACATCTTCGGGCAAAAGTCCTGCCATAATATCAAGCGTTTCCACGCTTTTTGAAGCAAGCAGGCTGTTTTCAAGATGAGATACCGTCTGCCGATAGCCCTCGCCGCCGTAATGCACAACAAGAAGCCTGCTCAGCACCTCGCCGTCACCGACGTTTCTTTCAGCCTTGTCTGCTTCCGTCTTCTGCGAAACGGAAAAGCTTACGCCGCTTCCCACAGCAAGGCACAGCAGATTCTGCGAAAGGCACATACACAGTACCAGAAGCAAGACAGCCGTCCTTTTTACAATTCTTCCAATCATCAGAACGCCTCGTAAATAAATGCGCCGTTGCCTTCAAAAAACACGCAGACAGCCGCCAGCATTGCAAGATACAGCAAAGCAGTACCTATTTTTTTCACAAGTGAAAAATTATCCTTCATTTTTTCTCCTTTACATTATACGCCATCGTTATGTGCTTTTACAAGCTCATCGAAAAGCTCCGTGAACACAGGTGCACCCTTTTCATACTCAATATGACCTGTATCGTGAAAATACTGTTCTTCCATTGAATCTGTCAGGTCATAAATTTTAACATCCGTTCCCGAAAGTGCCTCGTCTACCCTGCCTTTAAGCTTTGAGCACAGCTCGGGATATTTTGCATCGGGATTCCACGGCAGCCAGAACAGGAACAAATCAATATCATTTTTTTTGCAGTATTTTTCTATATTCCGCAAAGCTTTTATATTCTTATCAAATTTACCGTCGTCAAGATTATAATAGTTTTCTTCGTAAATCTGCTCCTTTTTCTTAAGCTCCTCATCTGTCAGATTTCCTCTGTACACCGCCTTTTCAAGGGGGTACTTATAATAGCCCGAAAAAGGATACTTATGCCCCGAATCAAGTCTTTTTACAATTCCGTCAAGGGCGGTCATTATTTTATCTCTGTGGAAATATGCAGCAGGCTGATACCACTTTTTATGCCATATATAAGAGGGATTTGTTTCAAACTCATCGTAAAGTGTCAGGTAATTTATACCGATTGCAAGCTGTGAGCCTATCTTTACGTGTCCCTTATCAAGCATTTTTTCAAGGTCGCACACCTGTCCGCAGTCAACTCCCAGATTAACATATCCGCTGTCGGACATTTCTTCAACGTAGCCCGATATTACGGCAGAGTTTCCGAAAAGCACCTTATCCCACACCTTTTCGGGATGGTGATACAGGGTGATTTCAAAATCGTCGGGAGTAAACATTTGATTTCCCACAAAGGGGTTATTATAGGTTATATATGTATCGGCGGCAAAAAATACAGCAACAAAAATTGCAACAAAGCTTATACGCTTTGCAAAAGCCGTCGCCTTCTCGCTTTTGAAAACAAAGTGGAAAACAGCCGTCACCGCACATATTATCACAATTACGGCAAAGAATGTTACAAGGCTGTGTGCAAATCCCGAAAGCACCTTGAAAATGGTATCAAGGTCAAAGAGGAAAATCATGGTATTGATACCGAAAAGGAAGCTGACAATTACGCATCTGAGATAAAAGACAGCCTTATTCTTCTTTTTATCCGCCTTGGTGATGCCAAAGAGGTTTTCCGCAGCAAGCAAAAGTCCGTTATAAACGCCGCTTACGATAAAGGGCTGAGTAAAGCCGTGCCACAGGCTCATAACGAACATCGTCACAAAGCCGATTAGTGCACTTGCAAATCTACCCAGCTTTTTTCCGTTAAGCACAACAAAAATATGCTCTCTGATAAAATCGCTTAAGGTCACGTGCCAATTTCTCCAGAAAACGGTAAAGGAGGGTGAAGCCCACGGTCTTTTAAAGTTTTCGGGAACGTTGATACCTGTTATTCTGCCAAGACCTATGGCTATATCCGAGTAGCCCGACAGATCAAAGTAAAGAGTAAGGTAGCAAAGAGTAATAACGCAAAGCGACGACACAAAGGTAAAGCTGTTAAGAGTCTTTACGCCGTCAACGGTTGTATACATTATTCGTTCCAAAACAAGGCTTACAAAATAAAGTGCAACCATCTTTTTGAAAAGACCTCGGATTACCTTTTTGACGCACTCCCCTGCCATTTCTCCGTCAACCGTCACGGGATTATTGAAGGTTGCGTCAAAATCACGGTAGCGGAATATGGGACCCGATGTTACCGTTGGGAAAAACAGGATATAATTTGCATAGGTATAAAGGGGTATATCCATATCGGTATAATATGTATAATACAGCCCGTCAATGGCTTTAAGCATATTATAGGAAAAGCCCACAAGCACAAAAAGCATGGGAAGGCTGTGGAAAAAGCCTGCCGCCCTTGTATAGAAAAATGGCAAGGTACACGCAAGACACAGTATTACAAACAGCGTCTTACGAAAGCTTTTTGCGTTTTTCATAAGCTTTATAAAGCCGTATGTTACAATTGTATACACGACGTAAAACACACACAACTGCCACGACACATAGCCTATAAGCAACAAATCTGCAGGCAGCAGCAGGTGCTTCATCACGTTTTTCCCGAAGACCTTATCCGACACAAGCCCCGTTGCCATAAGCACAAGGCATGCCACAATCATTCGGGAAAATATTGCAGTATCAAGAAACCACATATTCTTTCCTTTCGTCAAGAAAAAGCATTAAAGCTTTTCTTCAACAACCTTTGCTATTTCGTTTACCGTATTCATGGGATACAGGGTAATATCCTTCTGCGTGATTTTAATATCAAATTCTTCTTCAACAAAGGCTATAATCTCAACAGCTCCCAGCGAGTCAACAAAGCCTTCGTCAAAAAGATGAACATCGGGTGTGTAATCGGGATCGTCTCCGATGTCAAAGTGTTCTCTTACAAATTCAAAAATCTTTTCGGTAATATTCATTTCAGTTTTCCTCCGTCAATTTCTTTTTTAATGTTACTCTGTCTGTTTTTCCGTTTGGTGTATGAGGCATTTTTTCAAGCAAATAAAGCTTTGATGGCATCATATAGGGCGGAAGCAGTTTTTTAAGCTCAAGGTTGAATTTTCTTAAATTCCACGGTATTTCGCTTTGTGCAAAAATCACTATTTCCTGCTTTTCGTTATCGTAAAGTGCACACACCGCCTGTATTCCGTCAACACTTGCCGCAGCACACTCAATATCAGAAAGCTCAATTCTGTTGCCCCTGTGCTTAATCTGGCTGTCGGCACGTCCCGAGAACATCATAAGTCCGTCCTTATAGTAGCCGATATCTCCCGTTTTATAAACACGTTCAAAGAACTTATCATTAAGAGGGCTTTGAACAAAGGCTTTATCGGATATTTCCTTATTGTTCCAATAGCCAAGTCCCACGCCTATACCGCCAAGAACTATTTCTCCTCTTTGACCGTCTGCCGTTATTTCATTTCCCTTTTCATCAACAATAAAAGCTCTTGAGTTTTTACACGGCACGCCGATTGGCAGCGGCTCATCATCACGAAAAGCTCTGTCAACCTTATAAATCATACTGATTACCGATGTTTCGGTAGGTCCGTAGAGATTTGCAAAGGTACAGTGGGGGTGAGTACGGCGAAGCACATTCAGCGTTGAATTATGCATTGCCTCTCCGGCAAAAATCACGGTTTTCACATATTTAAAAGGAGTTTCATCAAGAATACCGTCCTTTGCAACGCTGTCAAAAACTGTGGGCACCCAATAAATGAGGTTTATCCCTTTTTCGTTGACATATTCCGGTATCATCTTGGGGAACATAAAGATTTTATCGGGTATAATTACAAGCTCACACCCTCGGCAGAAGGACACATACATATCAAAAACCGATATATCAAAGTACAGCGGTGACTGCATACCGATTACCGTATTTTCATCAATACAAAATTCCGCCAGCATACTGTCAACATAGTCAATTACGCCTCTATGGGAAATGGTCACCCCCTTGGGAGTGCCCGTTGAGCCTGAGGTAAACATTACATAGGCAGCATCGCAGTCGCAGCTGCGGCGTATTCTTATATCAACAAGTGCTTCATTTTCATCTGCTGACAAAAGCTCGCTCACAACAGCAACACGGCAATTGCAAAGTGATGCAATTCTATCCTTATTCTCTTCGTCTGTGATTACGCACAGAGGCTGCAGCGTTTCAAAGGTGCTTTTCAGTCTGTTATCGGGAAGTGAGTAGTTCATGGGAACATAAGGGTGTCCGCTGTAAAGAACGCCCATATAGCACAAAACAGGCTCAGTACCTCTCGGCAGGAAAACGGCAACGGGATTTACTGTATTGCCGTTGTCAATTTCCGCAAGTGCTGTTGCAAGCTTACGTGCTTTTTCCCGAAGTACACTGTAAGTGACAAACTCCTCTTCATAGCGAATTGCCGCTTTTTTGGGAAAGAGTCTTGCCGAATTTTCTATGTACTCTACAAGATTTTTCATTGAATTTCTCCTGTAACGTATTTCTTTTTAAGTGTCACACGGTCTATTTTATCGTTTGCCGTATGAGGAAGCTTTTCAAGGCACACAAGCTCTGAGGGAAGCATATATTTGGGTATATACTTTTTAAGCTCGTTATTGACTTTTCTCAGTACAAGCTTTTCTTTTGTTTCGGCAAACAGCCATATTTTTTCATTCTCGGCATCGAATATTGTGCAGGCGTTTTCGATTTCGTCAAGGCACTGTGCCGCATTTTCGATTTCGCCAAGCTCAATTCTGTTACCCTTTAACTTTATCTGGCTATCCATACGTCCAACGAACATTATAAGTCCGTCCTCTGACATATAGCAGATATCGCCTGTTCTGTAAAGTCTCTCATGATAGTAAGGATTCAAAGGATTCTGAATAAATGCTTTATCCGTTATTTCCTTTGCGTTGAAGTAGCCAAGCGACACACCGCTTCCGCCGATACAAAGCTCACCGTGCTCACCGATTTTTGCCTGTTTATTATCCTCTGTGAGAATTACCGCCTTCATATTTTCGCAAGGAATACCGATAGGCAATTTATCGTTATCGTCAAACTTTCTGTCAACGATATAGTAGGTACACACGTCTGTAATTTCGGTAGGTCCGTAAAGGTTTGCGTACATAAGCTCGCCCGCATCTCTTCTCCACACATTAAGTGCGCTGTTTGGCATAACCTCACCGCAGAAAAGCACGTTTTTAAGCGTCGGCATTTTTACCTCTGCAAGTGCCCCCGAGTTTGCCACGTTTATCATTACCGTCGGCACCCAGAAAATTGTGGTAAGCTCATTATCACGTATAAATTCGGGAAGCTTTGACGGGAACATAAACAGACTTTCCGGGATAATATTCATTTCGGCACCTGTAAGAAGGCAGGTATAAATATCAAAAATGGAATTATCAAAGTAAAAGGGTGCCTGATTTCCGAATTTATCCTTTTGGGTAAAGCCGAAGGTTTTGCTTGTCCACATTGCATAGTCAACGACGCCTCTGTGGGACACGGTAACTCCCTTGGGTGTTCCCGTTGAGCCTGATGTATACATCATATAGATGGGATCGGTATCAACAACATTACGAAGAATGTTCTCCACTGTTTCTCCGTCCGCCTCGCCCATACATATTTCCTCAAAGGCAACGCACTTTACTCCAAGATCCTTTGTCAGCACGTGGTCTTTGGTATTCTCATCATAAACAATTGCAACTGGCGAAAGATTTTCAACTATCTTTTCAAGGCGTGAGACAGGTATATCGCTTTGTGCAGGAACATATGCGCCGCCGCAGTACATAATTCCCATAAAGGTACAAAGCATTTCCTTTGACTTTTTCATACACACAACAACAGGCTTAACCTTTTCCCCGTCTGTCATATACTTCATAAGACCGCCTGCGATTTTTAAAGAAATTTCTTTATATTCGCCATAGCTGATGCTGCCGTTTTCATCGGTCACCGCAACATTATTTCTATATTTTTCCGCTGCCCTGTCAAGCAGCCTTACTGCGGAATTTGCAAACATAATTCCCCATCCTTACATACAAAATATCATTATAATTATATTACACTATCTTTTCTTTGTCAATTAATATTCCTTCTTTATTTTATTACTTTTATGTAACGCACGGTCTTATATTTTAAGAAATTTAAACAAAAAAAAGGCAGAGCTTGAAAGCTGCTCCGCCTTTGAAGTAAAAAACTGTATTAAGTTCAATTAATGGTGGAAAAGTCTCATTCCCGTAAACGCCATTGCCATACCGTACTTATCGGCTGTTTCAATAACAAGGTCATCACGGATTGAGCCGCCCGGCTGTGCAATGTAGCTTACACCGCTCTTCTTTGCTCTTTCAACATTATCGCCGAAGGGGAAGAAAGCGTCACTGCCCAAAGATACGCCTGAAAGTGAAGCAAGGTATTCCTTAGCTTCTGCGTCTGTAAGAGGTTCGGGCTGAGTCTTGAAGTACTTCTGCCAGATACCGTCTGCACAAACGTCTTCCTCGTTCTTATTGATATAGCCGTCAATAACATTATCACGGTCTGCTCTGCCGAGAGTGTCAAGGAATGGGAGATTAAGAACCTTGTCGTGCTGGCGAAGCTGCCATGTATCTGCCTTTGTACCTGCAAGGCGTGTGCAGTGGATTCTTGACTGCTGACCTGCACCTACACCGATTGCCTGTCCGTCAACGGCATAGCATACAGAGTTGGACTGTGTATACTTAAGTGTGATAAGTGCCACGATAAGGTCACGGATTGCTTCGTCGGGAAGATTCTTATTTGCTGTTACAACGTTGCTGAGAAGCTCCTTGTTGATAACGAAGTTATTTCTGCCCTGTTCAAAGGTGATGCCGTAAACCTGCTTTGTTTCCTGTGCTTCGGGAATATATGTAGGATCAATCTGTACTACATTATAGCCGCCCTTTTTCTTGGTCTTGAGAATTTCAAGTGCTTCATCGGTATAGCCGGGAGCAATAACGCCGTCGGATACCTCACGCTTAAGAAGAAGTGCTGTCGTCTTATCGCAGATGTCGCTGAGAGCTACCCAGTCACCGAAGGAGCACATTCTGTCTGTACCTCTTGCTCTTGCATATGCACAAGCTAAAGGTGATTCGTCAAGTCCTTCAATATCGTCTGCGAAAACCGCCTTCTTGAGCTTATCGGAAAGAGGAAGACCGAGAGCAGCACCTGCAGGGCTTACATGCTTGAAGGAAGCAGCTGCGGCAATACCGAAGGCGTCCTTTAATTCACGTACAAGCTGATATGAGTTGAAGGCATCAAGGAAGTTGATATAGCCGGGTCTTCCGTTGAGAATTTCTATAGGAAGCTCGCTACCGTCTGCCATATAAATCTTTGAGGGCTTCTGATTGGGGTTACAGCCGTATTTAAGTTCAAATTCTTTCATTTTCAATACCTCTCTATGTGATTACTTATTTTTGTTGATAATGATTTCTTCCGCTTCACCTGTTGCAAGGTCAACAGTTCTTACAAAAAGTGAAACCTTATTATCTTCGTTAAGGTTTGTCCACACAACGTCTGCAAGCTCCTTTGCAGTGTTTGGCATAACTACCTTTTCAGGCTCGCCCACAAAGGAAGGAATGGGGTTGCCGTCATGCTCATAGGTATGGATAAAGTGACCGTGACCTGCTCTTGGTGTGTAGGCGAATGTAAATCTGTTACAAACGCTGTCATCTCCGTCGGCACTCTTGAGAATGGACATCTTATAATTGAAGCAGCCCTTACCGTAATAAAGCATACCTGAAATTCTGGGTGTAAAGTTAGGTGCGTCGGGTTCAAACTCTCTTGTTGTAAGAGCCTTTTCAAAGGAGTAGCCGTCATCGCCGTTTTCCTTTACATAGTTATAAACGGTATCTGTCTGGTCACCGTTTGTGATGATATCGGCACAAGGAAGAGCAAGGTAAGGATTGTAAATGATAAGGCTGGGATCGGAAAGCTTGGATTCATCAAATGCCTTTGTTCTCATACCGCCCTCGTAACGCTCAAAAACTCTGTTACGGCTGTTTTCGCTTCTGCCCATGATAAAGTAGGCAATCATAGCCTTTTTGCCGTCGCCTGATTCTCCGATGATAATACCTCTTCCGGGGTAAGCATTGGTTGACAGCAGTGTTGCGATGTCACATGTGTTGTAGTTTCCCATAATACAAATCCTTTCTTTGACCAAAAAAACAAGGCAGCTCCGTATTACTGAAGCTGCCCAGACGGTCGACATAATGTTATTGCCGGCACTTCCTTGCGGTATTCCGCTTCCGTCAGTTGTGTCAGCCTTGGTTACGGTATGATTCTAACATATTTTTTGTCTGATGTCAAGTGCTTTTTTATGTTATGAGTAAAAATGCCGAAAGACTGTGTCCAATAATATATATTTTGCTTATTTTACGGTTAAATCCTCACATTTCTCGGCACATTTATATCCGATTTTGTATTGACTTTTGCGTAAATCTGAAGTAAAATTTAGAAAACAGCATATAAGGAGTGTTTACAAATGAAACAGTTAAGTGTTATCGTAATCGGTGCCGGCGGAAGAGGCACCACATACACAAATCTTATGGCAAAAGAGCCTGAAAAGTTCAAGGTTGTAGGCGTTGCAGAGCCTATTGCCGACAGAAGAAACTACATCATTGAAAAACACGGTATCCCTGCCGAGAACGCATACGACACATGGGAAACAATTCTTGACAGACCAAAGTTTGCGGACGTTGCAATCATTTCCACCATGGACAGAATGCACAAAGGTCCTGCTCTCAAGGCTATAGAGCTTGGATATGACCTGCTTCTTGAAAAGCCTGTTGCTCCCACTCCCGAGGACTGTGCCGAAATTCTTAATGCCGCAAGAAAAAAAGGCGTAAAGATTATGGTATGCCACGTTCTCAGATACACAAGTGCCTTCCGTTCACTTAAGAAATACCTTGACGAAGGCTATGTAGGTCAGCTTATTTCCGTCAACCATCTTGAATCGGTGGGATACGCTCACCAGAGCCACAGCTTTGTAAGAGGCAACTGGGGCAACAGCGAGGAAAGCTCGACCATGCTCCTGCAGAAATCCTGCCATGACCTTGACATTCTTCAGTGGTTAATCGGCAAGGAGTGCAAGAGAGTTCAGTCCTTCGGCTCACTTACATATTTCGTTCCCGAAAACGCTCCCGCAGATGCTCCCGAAAGATGTGCCGAGGGTTGTCCTCACAAGGACGAATGTCTTTACCACACAGACAGAATTTACAAGTCAAATCTTCCAGGCTTTTGGTTTAAGGCACACGTTGCCGACACAAAAACTCCCACTCCCGAACAGATTGATGAAGCACTTGCAACCAAGCAGTACGGAAAGTGCGTTTACAAGTGCAACAACGACGTAGTTGACCACCAGATTGTAAATATGGAATTTGAAGGCGGTCTTACCGTAAACTTCACAATGACGGCCTTTGCAAACTTCGGCAGACAAATCCGTCTTATGGGTACAAAGGGTGAGCTGTGGGCTAACGTTGAACACGCCGAGGCTGATTTCTTTGAATACGCAACAGGAAAGACAACCAAGCTTCCTCTTAACGCAAACGGTGTTGACTCCTCAATTGCAGGCGGTCACGGCGGCGGAGACACAGGTATTATTCAGGTGCTTTACGAATATCTGACCGATGCGGTTGATATGAAGGAAGTAAGTGAAATCGAGGTTTCCTGCAAGAATCACATGATTGCATTTGCGGCAGAAGAATCGAGACTATGCGGCACTGTTGTTGATGTTGACAAGTACACAAAGGCATTTATTTAAAAACTTATACATTTTGAAAGGAGCTGCGTAAAGCGGCTCCTGAGCTTGTTGAAAAAGTATGTTTTATCTCACGTTTTAGGAAAACCCCCGGCGAGGGTTTTCCTCTTTTTCGTCCTTTTAGGACGAAAAATTCACCTTTCCTGCGCTTTATGAAGCATAAGGAGTTTCGCCGTCTGCGG
>JAZQFS010000055.1:0-56206 GCA_045539625.1 Eubacteriales bacterium
ACCATCTTCTTGTGTGATGTCCGAAATGGACGTCTGCTTCAAGCAGCTGCTTCATTGATACTACTGACATTGTTATGTCCTCCTTTGGTTTTTTCCACCACAAACCAAACTTTGTCGGCAACCGAAAGAGTTTTCGGAACCAAGCCGTGGTGATTTGTGTGTGTAATAAATTAAAATTTCCGCCGATATGCCTTTCGGCGCACCGACGGAGATTATTATAACACATACTTATAATTAATAAAACACTTTTTTGCGATATTTACATTTTTTTTACAATTTTACATTTTTCCGCTTAAAGCCGTCTTTTTTTGCTCTTCGGGACGCCGCTTTAGCACCCACAACGGGGCTTAAAAGAGACACTGCCACGCACAGTGTTTTCTGCACCTCTTTCATATCTCCTCCAAGCTTCAGCAAGGACGAAAGAGCATAGCTTATTCCAAGAAAAGCACAGCCGCACATAAATGCCGCTCCCACTCCCTTTTGTCCCGCAATTTTAGCGCACACAATTCCCGAAGCGAAAAGTGCCGTTACCGTAACGGCAAGTGAGGCTATATGCAAAAAGCCCGTACTGTCCTCTGCCATACCGAGAAAAGCTGCCGCTGCAAGGCAAAGCAGACTTACAAGTACAATTGAAGAGATTAATCCCCAAAAAAAGGCTTTGAAAAAGCAGTTTTCGTTTTTACCGCCGTTCAAAGCCATGTTTTTTGTGTTTTTGGTATTTTTCACATTGACACACTCCTTTACATATTTGCTAATATATATGAAAGAAGGTGTGTGAATATACTTAATTACTTATTTTCTTCTTTAAGCTCGGGAGCTTCCTTGATTGCGCCTTCGGTCTTCTTTGTAACCTTATAGCCGCCCTTGGGTGCAGACTTTTCTTCGCCCGACTTCTTATCTACAGAAGCAATTGCGCTCTTCTTAAAGCGTATTCTCACTCTGTCAGCGCCTGTTTCGATGGTTACGATATCTTCCTTGATGTGTGAAACTCTTCCAACGATACCGCCGATGGTTGTGATTTCATCGCCGATTTCAAGGCTGTTTCTCATTGCCGCTGTCTGCTTTTCCTGCTTTTTCTGAGGTCTTATCATAAAGAAATAGAAAAATGCGATGATGAGAACGATATAAACTATCATAATTCCCATTCCGCCGCCCTGTGCTGCGCCTTCCGCTGCAGGAGCTGTGTCCAAAAACATAGTATTCATTGCTGTCAACCTTTCATTTTTACATTTTAATCAATTATAATCCTGTTATATGAATTGTATGTTAATTGGCGGCAAAGATTTTGAAATATTCCAAAATCAAAAAGAACTGCGGCAAAGCATCACCGCAGTCCTCACAGATTTATTTACTTTTCAAGAAGCTTATTGACAGCACAAAGCTTGACGCACACACAAAGAACGTCCATACCCAGTGCAAGCTCATCAACAGGCGGGAAAGAAGGCGCAATTCTTATATTGCTGTCCTTGGGGTCCTTATGATAAGGGAAGGTTGCACCTGCGTCGGTAAGTACAACGCCTGCCTTTTTAGCCATGGCAACAGTTTCCTTTGCACAGCCTTCGGGTACATCAAGGCTGATAAAGTATCCGCCAAGAGGCTTTGTCCAAGATGCTGCTCCCGTATCGGCAAGCTGTCCATCAAGCTTTTCAAGGCAGATTTCAAACTTAGGTCTTAAAATCTCGGCATGCTTTTTCATAAACATTCTGATGCCGTGAGCATCGCCGAAGTATTTTACGTGACGAAGCATATTCATCTTATCGTGACCGATGGTCTGCATCTGCATAATCTTCTTTATCTGCTCAATGTTTTCCGAGGAAGCGCCGAGGCAGGAAACGCCTGAGCCGGGATAGGAAATCTTTGAGGTAGATGCAAAAATAAACACAAGGTTGGGATTGCCCGCCTTTTCACATTCGGGAAGAATATGAATAAGCTCATCCTTCTTATCGTCATACAAGTCGTGAACTGCATATGCGTTATCCCAGAAAATTCTGAAGTCAGCCGAAGCAGGCTTCATATTTGCAAGTCTTCTGACGGTATCATCGCTGTAGGTTGTACCTGTGGGATTACTGTACTTGGGAACGCACCACATACCCTTTACCGCTTCGTCCTTGATAAGCTCTTCAACAACGTCCATATCGGGGCCGTCACTGAGAAGAGGAACATTTATCATTTCAATTCCCAGACTTTCGCAGATTCCAAAGTGTCTGTCATAGCCGGGAACGGGACACAGGAACTTTACCTTTTCCTGCTTGATCCAGGGGCCGTTTCCTCCTGCCACGCCGTAAAGCATACATCTTGCCATGGCATCGTACATAAGATTTAAGCTGGAGTTGCCGCCTACTATAATCTGATTCCACGGTACTCCTATGATGGGAGAAAACAGACGCTTTGCGTCATCAAGTCCGTCAACAAGTCCGTAGTTTCTGCAGTCAAAGCCTTTACGTGTAAAGCAGTCGTCGTTACAGGAAATTTCCTTTAACATATCCTCTGCAAGGTCGAGCTGTTCAACACAGGGTTTACCTCGTGTCATATTGATATCAAGACCACTCTTGAGATAACCGTCATATTCCTTTTCAAGCTGCTGCTTTTCAGCAAGGAGCTGTTCTTTGCTCATTGAAGAATAATTCATATTCTATATTGTCCTTTCATTCCTGCACAAACTTCTGCAGGATAATTCTGATACATTATACTCAAAACAATTCACTTATGCAATAGTATTTTATATTTGTTTACAATCATTTTGCATAATTTACATCAAAAATATGCAAAACAGAAAGAGCAAACCCCGAAATACCGAGATTTGCTCCTGACAAATTGCAAGTTTTGACTTATTTATTTGCACCCAGCATAGCTGCGCCGATGATACCCGCATCGTTTCCAAGCTCTGCAACCTTAATCTGAGTCCTCTTTTCGCCCTTATAGTACTGTTCCTTCATTACTATATCGATAAGAGGCTTTACAAGATAATCCTTTTCGTTGCAAACGCCGCCGCCGATAACAAATACTTCAGGCTGGAAAATGTTAATCATATTACTGATACCGACTGCAAGATACTTGATGTATTCATCAACAACTTCCTTACCTGCAGCATCGCCAAGTCTCATTGCATCAAAGGCAGTTCTTCCGCTTACCTTTCCTTCCTTTTCAACCATTTCCCACATCTTTGTGGCATCCTTTGCTGTCTTGTCAAGCTTTCTCTTTGTCATATTGATAAGACCTGTAGCAGAGGAATACGCTTCCCAGCAGCCTCGACGTCCGCAGGAGCACTGAAGACCGTCAGCCTCAATAACCGTGTGACCAAGCTCAGCACCGCTGTAGTTAAAGCCTACAACAAGCTTACCGTTTGCAACAACGCCGCCGCCCAGACCTGTACCGAGAGTAATCATAACCGAGTCTTCACAGCCCTTTGATGCTCCGTAAGCCGCCTCACCCATTGCTGCTGCATTTGCATCGTTTTCAACATATACCTTTACGTCGCCATAGTACTTTCTGAAAATATCTGCAATGTGGAAATCCTTAAATCTAAGGTTATTTGCATAAATGATAATGCCGCCCTCGCAGTCTGCAGAGCCGGGTGCCGCAATACCGACCGAAGCAATGTCAGCTTTTGTGAGCTTTGCATCAACTATAAGCTTTTCGCAGAGAGCCGCCATATCCTTTACAATTTCCTCGCCGTCTCTTTCTGCAAGTGTGGGAACGCTTCCCTTTACCACCATTTTTCCGTTTTCGCCGTCAACAATACCTGCGGCGATATTTGTACCGCCAAGGTCTACGCCAATGTAATACATAATTCTGTTCTCCTTTACATATCTTTATTTTTAAATTTCTTTTTTATCTGTCGCTGTCATCCGAGAGCTGTCCCATAAGCTTCTTATTGAATTCCACCGCTGTATTATAGCCCATCTTCTTCTGACGGTTATTCATTGCGGCAATTTCAATAACAACTGCAAGGTTTCGTCCCGGTCTTACGGGAATTGTTGTTGTGGGAATATCGATGCCCATAATGTTGGTATACTCGGTATCCATGCCCACTCTTTCGTAAAACTTACCCTGCTGCCACAGCTCAAGGTTGATTATCATATCGATTTTTTCGGTGAGCTTAACAGAACCCATACCGAATATTCTTCTTACGTCAACTATACCTATGCCTCTCAGCTCTATATAGTGTCTTATGAGCTCCGGTGCCGAGCCCACAAGTGTTTTTGCCGAAACCTTTTTGATTTCAACCGCATCGTCTGCAATAAGTCTGTGTCCTCTTTTTACAAGCTCAATCGCCGCCTCGCTCTTGCCTATTCCGCTGTCGCCCAAGATAAGTATACCCTCGCCGTAGCACTCAACGAAAACGCCGTGGCGTGTCATTCTTTCCGCAAGGCTCACATTAAGCGAAGCAATAAGTGCTCCCATAACATTTGACGTTGTATCGGAGGAACGAAGCACGGGAATATTATACTTCTGTGCCATTTCAAGCACTTCGGGGAATACCGCAAGGCTTGAGCTTACAACAAGTGCGGTAGCTCCTTTACTGAAAAAGTCATCAAGGCGTTTCTTTCTTTCATCGCCTGACATGGGAAGAAGGTAGTGGTATTCAACCTTACCCATAATCTGTATTCTTTCGTTGTCGTAATGGTCAAAGAAGCCTGCAAGCTGAAGTCCCGGTCTGTTTACTTCCTTCTTTGATACCATAATCTCATCGAAGTTATCGGGTACATATATTTTTTCCAGCTTAAGCTCATTTACAACACTGCTGAGCGCAACGCTGTATTTTTCCATTTAAACACCCCATTTCCCTATTTTACTATATTATAGCCCACAAAACAAAAAAATTCAAGTACTATATTATTTTTTACACAAAAAAACTTCATTTTTAATGAATATATGTTAAAATAGGCATATAATTCAAAACAAAGAGGAATATTATGAACAAAACCAATGCCATGAGGATTCTCGACAAAGAAAAAATCCCATATACGCCCTATGAATATCCCGTTGACGAAAACAATCTTACAGGCGTTCACATTGCAGAGCAAATCGGTCTTGACAAGGACATTGTTTTCAAAACCATCACAGCCCGAGGTGACAAAAACGGAATAGTCGTTTTCTGTATTCCCTGCGCTATGGAGCTTGACCTGAAAAAATGTGCAAGAGTAACGGGCGACAAAAGAATTGAGCTTTTGCCCGTAAAAGAGCTGCTTGCCAACACAGGCTACATAAGAGGCGGCTGCAGTCCCATCGGAATGAAAAAGCTATATCCCACTTTCATTGACGAAACCTGTCTTTTATGGGACAAAATTACGGTGAGTGCAGGTATGAAAGGCTGTCAGCTTTTGCTTGAGGTACAAAAGCTTATACCTCTTGTCAATGCCGTTACCGCAGACCTTACCGTGTGAGGTACAATATATATGAAGATTTTTATTATTACAGCTATTATATTTTTAGCTTTATTTCTGCTGTTCCTGTACGGAATATTCTTTGCTACCTTTGCAAAGCTCCCAAAGTGCTTAAGGTACAGAAAGCTTATATACCGCTCAAAACAGTTTGACGGTGTAAGAGGCAGAATTCTTCAAAGCCTCGAGGAGCTGGATACGCTTCCCTACCGTCCCTGCAAAACGGTATCCTTTGACAAAACCAAGCTTTTTGCAAGGCTGTTTGAAGGCAAAAACACCAACACCGTAATAATTCAGATGCACGGCTACAGAGGAAATTCCGTCAAGGACAACTGCGGCATAGCACACTACTATATGGAAAAAGGCTACACGTTACTGCTTCCCGACCAGAGAGCTCACGACAACAGCTCATCACGCTGTCTTACCTTCGGAATTAAAGAAAGGTACGATGTTCTTTGTTGGATTGACTATATTATCTCACTATACGGCACCGATGTCAGAATTATACTTTCAGGAGTATCCATGGGTGCTGCAACGGTGCTTATGGCATCAGGTCTTGATTTACCCACCAACGTAAAGGGCGTTATCGCCGACTGCCCTTACACCTCACCCTCCGAAATCATCAAGAAGGTAGCCAAGGAGCGCGGCTTTCCGCCTAAACTTTTCTATCCGTTAATAAGACTTTCCGCCATGATTTTCGGCGGCTTTGACACAGAGGCTTCAAGTCCGCTCTCAGCACTTGAAAAATGCACAAAGCCTGTTCTCATCATTCACGGCGACGACGACAGGTTTGTTCCCTATCATATGGGCAAGGCTCTTTTTGACAGCTACGGCGGTGAAAAATATTTACTCACCGTAAAAGATGCAGGGCACGCCTTCAGTTACTTTTTTGACACGGAATCTTACGAAAAGGCGTTGGACAGCTTTCTCGGAAAGGTTTTAGAGAGGTAGAGATATTTTTGTTTTTTAAGCTTCACTTCAAAGGTGGAGCTTTTTTATGTTCTTTCTTTTCAAAATACTTTAATGCAACTTTCTGAAAAACGACAAGAATAACAAAAAAACCGCTCCCTTTCGGAAGCGGTAAATTATCAAAAACAGTTAAATTAAAGTTCAGCGAAGTACTTGATTGTACGAACCATCTGGCTTGTGTAGCTGTTTTCGTTGTCGTACCATGAAACAACCTGTACCTGGTATGTGTCATCGTCGATCTTTGCAACCATTGTCTGTGTTGCATCGAAGAGAGAACCAAATCTCATACCGATAACGTCGCTGGATACGATTTCTTCAGTGTTGTAACCGAAGGATTCGGAAGCAGCAGCAGCCATTGCAGCGTTGATGCCTTCAACTGTAACGTCCTTGCCCTTAACTACAGCAACGAGGATTGTTGTAGAACCTGTGCAGGTAGGAACTCTCTGAGCAGAGCCGATGAGCTTGCCGTTGAGCTCGGGAATTACAAGACCGATAGCCTTAGCAGCACCTGTGGAGTTAGGAACGATGTTCTGAGCACCTGCTCTGGCTCTTCTGAGGTCACCCTTTCTGTGAGGACCGTCGAGAATCATCTGGTCGCCTGTGTAAGCATGAACTGTTGTCATGATACCGGACTGAATAGGTGCATAGTCGTTGAGAGCCTTAGCCATGGGAGCGAGGCAGTTTGTTGTGCAGGAAGCAGCAGAAATGATTGTGTCTTCCTTTGTAAGTGTCTTTTCGTTTACGCTGTAAACGATTGTGGGAAGGTCCTTACCTGCGGGAGCAGAAATAACTACCTTCTTAGCACCTGCATCGATGTGAGCCTGGCTCTTTTCCTTTGAGCAGTAGAAACCTGTACATTCAAGAACTACGTCTACGCCGATTTCGCCCCAAGGAAGATCCTTAGCGTCCTTTTCAGCATAAATCTTAAGTGTCTTGCCGTCAACTGTGATTGTGCCTGCTTCGTCATCAGCGGAAACGGTGTGCTTGTTTTCGCCGAGAGTGCCGCAGTAACCGCCCTGTGCGGTATCGTACTTGAGAAGCTGAGCGAGCATGGAAGGCTTTGTGAGGTCGTTGATAGCAACAACATCGTAACCTTCTGCGCCGAACATCTGTCTGAATGCGAGACGTCCGATACGGCCGAAGCCGTTAATAGCAACTTTAACTGACATTTTGATTTCCTCCAAAATTTTAAAATTTTAGTGATTTAATTTTTTCACACGTAATATTTTAATACGTTTAATTTGATTTTGCAAGTATCTTTAGCAAAATTTTCACATTCTTAATACTTTATATAAACAATTACAATCAAATTATCAAAAATAACCGTGTAATTATTCAATTTGTCAAAATTTTACAGCAGGTTTACCTGTTTTAATCAAATTCTTCTTGAAATAATGCCTGTAACGTGGTATAATTTGTCTGCTTTACGTGCAAAAGCACAATTACGGCGGAAAGGCGGTGTTTACGGATGGGTATTTTCTTCAAGGACAAAAATAAATACGACAGCAGTCTTCCCGAGGATACGCTGCTTGCCTTTAAGGCGGCTGACGGCGATGACGGATGCTTTGAAGTGCTTGTCAGAAAATACGAGCGTCTTGTAAGCAACTGCGTCTACTCCGTTATCGGAAACAGTCCCGAGGACATAATGGATGTTTCTCAGGAGGTTTTCCTAAAGATTTACAGAAGTATTTCCTCCTTCAAGGGCGACAGCGAGTTTTCAACCTGGCTTTACAGGGTTGCAAAGAATTGTGCACTTGATTATATAAGGAAGAAAAAACCGCCGGGCATAAGTCTTGATTCTTCAGGCGACGAGGGCGAAGGCTTTGACATAGCCGACACCTCAGGCTCATCAAATCCCGAAAAAACGGCTCTTGAAAACGAAAAGAGCGAAATACTGAAAAAGTGCATAAACAAGCTTTCCGACGAACACCGTGAAGTTATTATTCTACGGCACGTCAACGAATATTCATACGAGCAAATAGCGGAAATGCTTTCACTTGAAGCAGGAACGGTAAAATCACGGATTTTCAGAGCAAGAGAGGCTCTTAAAAAAATTCTCATCAAAGAAAATTATTTTTGACGGAACTTTTTGAAAAATTTGCCGTCTTAACAAATGAAAGGCAAAAAGACGCCTTATTTTTACGAAAGGAGCAGGGTGCAATGGAAAACAGAATTTCCGACTCAAGCTTATGCGAAAAATTTGAAATTGCATTATATTGCGGCGAGGAATTATCCGACGCCTTAAAAGAACATCTTGATGCCTGTCCTCATTGCCAAAAGCTCCTTGAGGAAAACAAAAAGCTGACACGGGAGCTTGCGGGCACAAATCTCACAGGCATTGCGGACGGCGATATTGCAGATGCCGTTATGAAAAAGATATCCTTATCCAAAAAGAAATCGGGCTTTAATTTCTCGCATCATATGGGAACGGCAGCTGCCATTGTCATTATCTGTGCGGCAGCTCTTTATGTAAAATATTTCCCTACGGCTGAGGATATTTCCCCCATAACAGCCAACGAAGAAAGTGCCCTTGTCACACAGGAGGACAACGCATCCCCCATTCTTGAAGGAACTCAATTTATCACTTTATCGGCTCCCGACGGTGCAGAACCCGAAACCGAGGAAGCTGTCACCGACAGCTCTGCCGAAGCACCTGAAGCCGAATACGGTTTAAGCGACAGCGATGATGCAGGAACAGCAGAATACAGTGACATGGAAGCTCCATCAGAGCCGCCCAAGCTTTTAAAGAGTGCAAGACCTCCGAAAAATCAAAGCGAAAGCGTAACTGACAGCAGTGATGATACGGCAGACGGCATAAATACCTCACTCAAGCAAACCGAATCGGGTACGGCTGTGGAAAACGGTATTGTCGACCTCACCTCATCTGCCGAGCCTTATGACGCACAAACACAAACCGTAACAGAAGAAGCTGTTTCCCAATCGGCTCCCGAGCAGACCGAAGCTTTCACAGACGGCACTTCATCTACAGATAACGAAATTTTCTACACAGCAAACGAAAACACCGAAGCTGAAGCATACGATATACCATTAAGAGCAAACGGCAGCGGCTCATCAGGAGGCGGAAGTGCAGGCGGCGGCGGTGGAGGAAGCTCCTCAGCTTCAAAGCCCTCACCTGACAAAGAAACGGCAGACATCTACTCTGACGACTATCCCGTGTTTGAAGGTCTTAGCTTTATGGAGGGCGACGAAAACATTGATGCAAACATTTCTCTTGCCAACAGCAGGTTATGTTCTCTTTACGGCGAAGGCAGATTTGTCATCACAAGGTATGCCCTTGAAAACAACGGCTGGAACGGCAATGCCTTCTTCTTTGACGTTGCTCCTTCAATGACCTATTCTGTACTTGTTTCACTTGAAAATTCTTGTTCTCCCATAGGCGGATAACACAATACGGCTATGAGCTGTCTCATTAAGAGACGGCTCTTTTTTATTCCGAAAAGCGGAAAACCGAGACAAAACGAGACAAAAAAGCAAAAAATTCAAGACGTTTTGTACAATATTATTAAAACTATCTTGAAACAGCAGTATTCCTGTGGTAAAATTATCGTGTAAAATATCAACCGAAAAGGAGTTTTATTCAATGAAAAAGCTTTTGTTACGGCTTACTGTTTCTGCCCTTGCTGCAATATCCTTATGCAGTATTGCAAGGGGTGCAACCTTCAGTAAAATCAACCAATATACCGAGGGACATTTTACCGATGTTTCCGAAAAAGCATGGTATGCAAAAGAGGTAAAAAGTGCCTACGAGCTTGGCTTTATGAACGGCAAGGGCGACAACGCTTTTGTCCCCGACGGTGCGGTTACCGTTGCCGAGGGTATTACCATGGCAAGCCGTGTTCACTCAATTTACAACGGCAAAACCATCGCACCTGTTTCAGGCGGTCAGTGGTATGATATGTACGTGAACTATGCTATCGACAACGGCATTGTCACAGACGGTCTTTTTGACAGCTACACCGAAAACATAACAAGAGCACAGATGGCATATCTTTTTGCCTGTGCCCTGCCCGAAAGTCATTTTAACAAAATCAACGAGGTTGCATTTATTCCCGACGTAAACGACACCTCTTACTATGCGCAAAAGCTTCTTATGCTTTACAGAGCAGGCGTTGTTATGGGAAGTGACGAATACGGTGTATTCAATCCCGATTCCGACATAAAGAGAAGTGAAAGTGCGGCTATTATCAACAGAGTTGCAATTCCGCAGAACAGAGTAAAGGGCACTCTTGCGGAATACGACAAAAGAGATGCTTACAAGCTTGCCTATTCTGTGGGCACATACACAAACTCCATTTCCTCACGTGCCGATACCATCCGTGAAAACATTGATTCAGGCTGGGTTTACGACAACCGAGGCGGTGCACCCGTAATTTCCGTCGAACAGCCCCTGTCAACCATCAACGACATAAGCGACAAGGAAGGCACCGCTCTTATACGTGAATTCAACAGAATTGACAAGGACATTATTCAGGCAGATTTTGCTCTTCGTGCTTACGGCGACGGAGTATACTGTGATTTCCGTGACGAAAACGGAAAAACCGTTTACGAGGTAAAGCTTATAGACGGCAAATGGAACATTTCGGGCAAGGACGGAAAGTACACCCCTATTTGCGACGCTACAAAAGATGACAACAATCAGGACAAAGCCTTTCGTGTGTATCTTGACCTGAAAACAGGCAAGAGTACCACCTTCATTGGCGGCAAGAACTGCGGTGTTCACGATTTGCTTTCAGACAACATTATGAGCTTCCGCTTTGCGTCGGATGAAAAGAGCAAGACACGCTACACTCCCGGCAAGGTTTCCTTCAATGCAAACTATTCCATATTTGAAGAATTTGACCTTTTCGGCATTGATTCTGTTTACGGCTGGAGGTCTGAAGGAGATGCTGTTGTAGAAAACGGCGAGCTTATCTTAAAGAACAAGGCAAGTGTTTCAAAGAGCTTCAAGGCGCTTGACTCAAAATATGCTGCAGAAACCTACATATACAGAAGCAGCGATGACGAAAGTATCGCTCTTACCCTTATGAGCGGTGACAGTGTTGCAATCAAAGCAGAAATAAAGAACGGCAAGCTTTATGCTTCGGGCAAAGAGCTTTATGACGTAAAGGGCGATATGTGGTACAGAATGAGAATTGAAGCAAATCCTTCTGTAGCAAAAGCCAAAATTTACGTAAACGGCAGAGTTGTAGGCGAAGTTTCCCTTACATCAAGCGAAAAAGTTGACTCTTACATTATTTCAAGCGAAAACGGCACCTCTCACTTTGACTACATTGAGGTGTTTGAAATTGCCGACCACCACGATTACGTGCCTGAGCCCGAAATGAAAGCCTCCCTTGACGATTACAAGGTATTTATAAACGTATGCTCACTGTGGCACAATGACGGTGTTCATATGGGCTGGGGCTGCATCACTCCCTTTGACGACAACAGACCGCTTCTCGGCTACTATGACGAAGGCGTTCCCGAGCTTGCCGACTGGGAAATCAACTACATGGTAAACCACGGCATTGACGTTCAGGTGTTCTGCTGGTACAACAACAAATCAAAGGGTGCTATCAAAGATCCCACTTATTCCGACGCACTTCACGAAGGTCTTATGTACTCAAATTACAGCGATTATATGAAGTATGTTATCCTTTGGGAAACAGGCGGCACTACGGTAAATTCCTCTCAGTTCAGAAATTACGTTGTCCCCTACTGGTTTGAAAACTACTTCCTCGATGACAGATATTTAAAGATTGACAACAGAATAGTTCTTCACGCCTTCGGTGCAAACAGACTTGCAGGAAGCACATACTTCGGCAGTCCCGAAAAGGCAAAAGAAGAGCTTATGTATCTTAACGAGGTTGCCAAGAGCTACGGCTTTGACGGTATGCTTTACACCTGTGCCGACACGGGTACAGCCTTTACCATCGGTTTTGAAGCAAGAGGCGCATACCACTGGGACAAGGCAGGAAACACCTATCTTGGCAATGTTCAGATGAACGAACAGCACGCAAAGGCTACCGACTACTATCAGATTCCCACCGTCAGTGTAGGCTTTGACAGTATTCCGTGGTACGGCGGAGAACGTGCTCCTCTTATGGGAGTCGAGGATTACAAAAAGACAAACCAATGGGTACGTGACACCTATCTTCCCGCCTACGGTGAAAAGGGTACGTGGAAGGAAAATGCGGTATGGCTGTCAACCTGGAACGAGTACGGCGAGGGCACATACATTATGCCGTCAGGTCTTAACGGCTTCGGTTATCTTGATGTTTTAAGAGACACCTATACAAAGCTTTCCCATGAGCACAAGGATTACGTTCCCACCCCCGAGCAGGCTGAAAGAATCAACCATATGTATCCTCAGTATGCAAGACGTCTGTGGCGTGAAAATATGCTTGAGGAAACAACCGAAAGCAAAAAGACGGATTACGAGGTTGTAGGCACATACACCTTCAAGGAAGGCGAAGGTAGACACACCAACGCAGACTTTACCTTCAACGCCGACGGAAGTGTAAAGGGTGTTACCACAAAGGCAGACGTTCAGCTTTATCCCGCAGGCATAACAGACGGGGTAAATATTGACGAAGTTGATGCGGTAAGAGTTAAAATGAGCGTTCCCGCAGGAAGCAACATTGAAATGTTCTTTGCCACAACAGACGTTGCCCTCACGGCGGAAACAAGACTTGCACAGCAGGCAAAGACAGGCGAAGTACGTGAATACATCTTTGAATTCAAAAAGAACAAGCCTGCCTGGAAGGGCACTCTCACGCTTTTAAGACTTGACCCCTGCCACATTGATGCAGGCGTGGAATTCTACGTTGAAAAGGTTGAGTTCTTAAAGGAAAAAGGTGCGGAAAACGAAGGATACACCTTAACGGTAAACGGCATAAATGCCACAAGCACCGTTCCTTCAAAGGTTGAAAACGGCAAGGCTCTCTTCCCCTTTGATCCCGAAACGACGGTTCATTATTCACTTTACGTATTCCACAACTGGGACAAGGAAAACGGTATTCTTACCTTGGACGGCAACGGTCACAAAGTAGTTTACACGGTAGGCAGCTCTGATGCTGTTGTTGACGGCAAGACGGTAAATCTCGGCTACACGGTGGATTCTCTTGACGGTCTGCCAAGGCTTGACTTTGTTCAGCTTGCTTCCTTCCTCGGTTACACAGCAAAGACCGAGGGCACTGCCACCGTTATCGAAACGCCCGAAAAGCCGTTATTTGACGAGGCTTTAAAGAGATTTGACACTCCCGAATGGAGCTTTAACGGTTACGATACTCAGGGCTTCTATTCATCAAACGGTCTTTTAGAGGTCAACGGAGAGTATTTACATTTTGAAAGTCTCACCTCAAGTCTTGACCTGCTTGCCAACAACACCGACAGATACTCCATCGACACCTCTATTTACAACAAGTTTGAAATAAAGGTCAGATACAAGTATGAGCGTCCCGACGGCGGCAAGGAAAGCTTCTCAATGTACTATCTCACAGACGCCGACACCGTATGGGACGAAAAGAAAACAGTTAAAGTACCCTTGAAGAGCTGTGACTCAAACGGCGAATGGGAGGTTTACACCGTTGACCTTTCAGGTCAGAAATCCTGGAGCGACAATGTTACAACCGTCAGAATTGACCCCTTCAATGCGATAGGCTATATGGATTTTGATTACATCAAGTTAATTGCCGACGAGTCAAAGCTCAACGCTCCGAAGGTTATCATCAAGAACGGTGATGCCGAGGATACCGAAAATGTTGCATTCTACTCCATAAACGGTGTTGTTACAATTGTTCCCGACAGCACAAAGGAAGGCAACAACGTATACAACGTACAGGGAAAAACAGGCAAAAACTGGACATACTTTATGCAGAATGTCCCCTTCAAGGAGGGCGAGGTTTACTCCGTTTCCTTTGATGCAAGAGCACTTCCCGATTTTGACGGAAATGCAGTTGACATGGTGCTTGGCTGCAACATTCAGTACAAGGACGACAAGGGAGCAGTAAACCACGGCATAGGAGCTTTAAAGCTCACCTCCGACGGTGCCTGGTCTCACTTTGAGGGCGAGGTTACCATAGGAAAGGTTACCTCATCCGAAGGCAGGTGCTTCTCGGTTTATGCCGATCCCACAAGCGAAACAACATCGGGTTGCTTCCAGATTGACAATGTTGTTTTAGAGAAAAAGTAAGTATTAATTTCTTAAATTTCTTAATTTTGAGCTGCTTCAGGTCACTGAGGCAGCTCTTTTTTCTTCAAAGCAGCTTATATTGCAAGCACTTTACTCAATGTCATCTATTGTGCAAAATTCGTAGCCCTTGTTCTTCATGGTTTTGATATATTCATCAAGTATCTTTACATTTGTTTCGCTTGTGGGGTGAAGAAGAAGCACACAGCCGTTATGAGTTCTTGACACAAGCTTTTGCAAAGTGGCTTTGGGATCCTTCTGTGCCTTTTCGTCCCAGTCTGCATAGGCAAGGCTCCAGAACACCGTTTTATATCCGCATTTGTCTGCGTGAATAAGCGTTGCTTCGTTGAATGAGCCTTCGGGCGGTCGGAAATACTTATCCATGGAGTATCCTGTCTTTTCGCTGAACAGCTCTTCAAGGGGCTGTGTTTCCCTGACAAAAAAGTCAATATCCACGTGCTTTGCCATATTTTTATGACTTACCGAGTGGTTGCCTACAAGGTGTCCTTCCTGCTTCATACGCTTACAAAGCTCGGTGTTTTTTTCAACCAGATTGGGCAACACGAAAAATATTCCCTTTACGTCATTTGCCTTTAAAATGTCAAGAATTTTTTCCACGTTTCCGTTTTCATAGCCTGCATCGAAGGTAAGATAAATTTTCTTTTCCTCGGCATTTCCTATGGAAATTACATTGTACTTATCTACAAAATCCGCTTCGGGACAAAGAGCAGGTCTCTGTCCGTTATCCGCGCCCTTAAAGTACCAGCCGTATGCACCTGCCGTCACGGAATTCACCGCAAGAGCAGCTATTATGAATACTGATACCGTTTTTTCTATCCATTTATTCACGTTCATTCTCTCCTTTTTGTTTCACATTACAAATATTGTTCGGTTTTATTATTGTCTTTTTGCAAATTGTACAAACATTTAAGTTTTAGGATTGCTTTCCTGATATTGTTATGCATATTTTCGTTGTATATTCACTTAATTATTCACACTTTTATGCACAAGTTTAGTTGTATTTCACAAATGTTTTACTTATATGTATATGTATTTTGCATCAGAAATTAGAAAATGCATAAAATCACAAAAAAATGCAAAAATACTCTTGATTTTTATAAAAGAAAGTGGTATCATTTATACAAATTAAAATTTCTTTGAAAAAGGTGAATAAAATGTTAGACAAATCAAAAATCAAAAAGGTAGTTCTCGCATACTCGGGAGGACTTGACACATCAATCATTATTCCGTGGCTTAAGGAAAACTACAACAACTGCGAAGTTATTGCGGTATCCGGTAACGTAGGTCAGGCAGACGAGCTTGAAGGTCTTGAAGAAAAGGCTATAAAGACAGGTGCTTCCAAGCTTTACATTGAAGACCTTACAGAAGAATTTGTAAACGATTTCATCGTTCCCACCGTAAAAGCAGGCGCTCTTTACGAGCAGTATATGCTCGGTACTTCCTTTGCACGTCCCATTATCGCAAAGAGAATCGTTGAAATTGCCAAGGCTGAAGGCGCAGATGCCATCTGCCACGGCTGTACAGGTAAGGGTAACGACCAGGTTCGTTTTGAGCTTACAATCAAGGCTTTCGCTCCCGATATGCCCATCATCGCTCCCTGGAGAGAATGGGATATCAAGAGCCGTGAAGAAGAAATCGACTACGCTGAAGCTCACAACGTTCCTCTTAAGATAAACAGAGAAACCAACTATTCAAAGGACAAGAACCTCTGGCACCTTTCTCACGAAGGTCTTGACCTTGAAGATGCAGGCAACGAGCCGATGTACGAAAAGGAAGGCTTCCTTGAAATGGGCGTTTCTCCTCTTCAGGCACCCGATGAGCCTACATACATCACTCTCGACTTTGAACAGGGCTGTCCCGTTGCTCTCAACGACAAGAAGATGAGTGCAAAGGAAATTATCCTCGCCCTCAACGAGCTTGGCGGCAAGCACGGTATCGGTCTTCTTGACATCGTTGAAAACAGACTTGTGGGCATGAAGTGCCGCGGTGTGTACGAAACTCCCGGCGGAAGCATTCTCTACGCTGCTCACGATTACCTTGAAACAATTACTCTTGACAAGATGACAATGCACAAGAAGCAGGAGCTTGCAATTACATTTGCAGACCTTGTTTACAACGGTCAGTGGTACACTCCCCTTCGTGAAGCACTTTCCGCTTTCGTTGACAAAACCCAGGAAACCGTAACAGGTAAGGTAAGACTTAAGCTGTACAAGGGCAACATAATCAAGGCAGGCGTTTGGTCCGATTACTCCCTCTACAGCGAAGAAATCGCAACCTTCGGCGAAGACAATGTATACAATCAGGCCGATTCAGCAGGATTTATCAACCTCTTCGGTCTTCCCATCACAGTTCAGGCTCGTCTTAAGGAAAAGCTTGAAAAAGAGGGCAAGCTTTAATTTGTATTTTATATTCTGAATTTTACAGGGCAAGGAATGTCTTTGCCCTGTGATTTGGTTTATTGAGTTTAATCGTGTTGGTTTAATAAGAAGTATTACAAGGAGCAAAATCACTATGAAAATGTGGCAGGGACGCTTTCAGAAGGAAGAAGATGAAAGCGTAAACGACTTTAATTCTTCAATATCCTTTGACAGCAGAATGTACAAGGAAGATATTACGGGAAGCATAGCCCATGCAAGAATGCTTGGCAAATGCGGCATCATTGATGAAAGCGAAAGTGAAAGAATAATCGAAGGTCTTAAAGGAATCCTCGCTGACCTTGAAAACGGCAGTCTTGAAATTGACCGGGGGGCTGAGGACATTCACATGTTTGTTGAGGAGGTTCTCACAAAGAGAATCGGCGATGCAGGCAAGCGTCTTCACACTTCAAGAAGCAGAAACGACCAGGTTGCGCTTGACATAAGAATGTACCTTCTTCGTGAAATGGCAGAAACCGCTCTTCTTGTCAAGAATCTGTGCCAAGTAATCATAAACAAGGCAAAGATGCACACCGAAACGGTAATGCCGGGCTACACTCACCTTCAGAGAGCACAGCCCGTAACTCTCGCGCATCAGCTTCTCACCTATGCTCAGATGTTAAAGCGAGACCTTCTCAGGCTTGCCGACTGCAGCGACAGAACAAACGTAATGCCTCTGGGCTCATGTGCTCTTGCAGGTACTACATACCCCATCGACAGACAGATGGTTTGTGACGAGCTTGGCTTCCAGTGTGTTACCGAAAACAGCATCGACGGCGTTTCCGACAGGGACTTCGTTCTTGAATTTGCATTCTGTCTTTCAATGATTATGATGCATCTGTCACGTTTTTCCGAGGAAGTAATTCTTTGGTGCTCCAGCGAATTCGGATTTATGGAGCTAGACGATGCTTTTGCCACAGGCTCATCAATTATGCCTCAGAAGAAAAATCCCGACATTGCGGAACTTGTAAGAGGCAAGACAGGCAGAGTATACGGCTCACTTACAACGCTCCTTACATTAATGAAAGGTCTTCCTCTTGCTTACAACAAGGATATGCAGGAAGACAAGGAAGCAATCTTTGACAGTCTTGACAACGTAAAGCTTTGTCTTGAAATTTTCGCAAAGATGCTGGATACAGCTTCCTTCCGTGTAAACAAGCTGAGAGACGCTGCAGGCTTTGGCTTTATCAACGCTACTGACTGTGCAGACTATCTTGTTAAACGCGGTATGCCCTTCAGAGCAGCCTACAAAATTGTGGGCGAGCTTGTTGCGGTGTGCATAGAAAAGAACACAACCTTTGAAAAGCTTCCCCTTGAAGAGTACAGAAAGGTATCCGACGTGTTTGACGATGATGTTTACACAGCCGTTGACCTTGATGTATGTGCCAAGGGCAGAAAAGTTATCGGCGGTCCTGCAAAGGAAGCAGTAGAAAACCAGATAGCAAATCTTGAAAGCTTTCTTTCACAGTTTTAACAAAGGAGAAGCAAAAATGGAAAACAAAAAAATCAAAGCAGGCATTATCGGTGCTACAGGCTACGCAGGTGCCGAGCTTTTCAGACTGCTTTACAGCCACAGAAACGTGGAAATTGCCGCTGTTTCCTCCACAAGCTTTGAAGGAAAAGCGTTAAATGAAGTATATCCCGCACTTACAAACGAAAATGAATACATTCTCACAGATATGGACGGTGTTATTGAAAAGAGCGAGGTTATCTTCGCTGCTCTCCCACACGGTCTTTCGGAAGAGCTTGCCGCAAAATGTGACGGCAAGGGCAATGTTTTAATTGACCTGGGTGCTGACTTCCGTCTTACCGACGAGGAAAAGTACACAAAGTGGTACGGGCTTGAATACAAGTATCCCGCACTTCACGAAAAAGCACTTTACTGTCTGCCCGAAATCAACAGAGAAAAAATATCCTCCGTTGACATCATCGCAAATCCCGGCTGTTATCCCACAAGCATTGCTCTCGGTCTTATGCCCGCAATCAAAAACGGACTTGTCAGCACCGACAGCATTATCATCGACTCAAAGAGCGGTGTGACAGGTGCGGGACGCAGTCTTTCACAGACAACCCATTATCCCGATAACAACGAGGCTTTCTCGGCATACAAAGCAGGTCTTCACAGACACACTCCCGAAATTGAACAGACCTTATCCATGTTTGCAGGCAAGGACGTAAAGGTGACCTTTGTTCCTCACCTTCTTCCCGTAAACAGAGGTATTCTGTCAACAATTTATGTAAAGACCGACAAGACTCTCGATGAAATATACGATGTTTATTCCAAGGCGTACGAAAACGAAAAGTTTGTAAGACTTCAGCCGAAAGGCTCTTTTGCAAACATCAAGAACGTAAGATGCTCAAACTACTGTGATATTTCCCTTCACTATGATGCACATACATCAACCCTTATTATTACAAGTGCCATTGACAATATGGTTAAGGGTGCGGCAGGTCAGGCAATTCAGAATATGAATATCCGTTTTGGCTTTGCCGAGGACGAAGGACTTCGCATTCTCGCTCCATCATTCTAAAAAAGTAGAGGAACCGACTATGATCAAAACAGAAATCAAACGTGTTGAAGGCGGCGTTACATATCCTGCAGGCTTTCGTGCTTCAGGTATTCACTGCGGTCTGAGAAAAAACAAAAACAAAAAGGATTTAGCTCTTATCGTTGCAGACGACCTTTGTTCTGCAGCAGCTATTTACACAACAAACAAGGTTTACGGTGCACCTATCACCGTTTGCCGTGAGCACTTAAAGGACGGCAAGGCAAAAGCAGTTATTGTAAACAGCGGCAACGCAAATACCTGCAATCCCGACGGCGTTGAAAAGGCAAACGCAATGTGCAAGGCACTTGCTGAAAACTTAGGCATTTCCGAAAATGACGTTGTTGTAGCATCTACAGGCGTTATCGGTGCACCTCTGCCGTTAGAGCCCATCGTTAACGGTATTCCAAAGCTTATTGAAGAGCTTGACTACACCCCCGAAGCAGGCTACTGTGCGGCGGCTGCCATTATGACCACCGACACAAGACTTAAGCAGATTGCTCTTGAGTTTACGGTTGACGGCAAAAAGGTACGCCTCGGCGGTATGGCAAAGGGAAGCGGTATGATAAGCCCCAATATGGCTACAATGCTTTCATTTATCACAACCGATGTTGAAATTGATGCGTCTCTTCTTCAGCCCCTTCTTAAAGAGGTTGCAGACAAAACCTTCAATATGATAAGCGTTGACGGCGACACAAGCACAAACGATACTCTCTGTATTCTTGCTTCAGGCAAATCGGGCGTTTCGGTAACAAGCACAGACAGCGAAGTATACGCAATGTTCGCAGAAGCTCTTGAATACATCTGCCGTTATCTTGCAAAGAAAATGGCGTCCGACGGCGAAGGAGCAACAAAGCTTCTTGAATGCCGTATCAGAAACTGCGACGATTATCAGAAGGCAAGAGTTCTGGCAAAATCCGTTATCAACTCTCCCCTCGTTAAAACAGCCATGTACGGTGCCGACGCAAACTGGGGCAGAATTTTATGTGCACTCGGTTATGCGGGAGTTGAATTCAACCCCAATCTTGTAGAAGTTAACTTCATTTCAAATGCAGGCGAAATCAACGTATGCAAAAACGGCGGCTCTGTTATTGTTGACGAAGACAGGGCAAAGGAAATTCTTCTTGAAGACTCCATCATCATTGACGTTGATATGCACGAAGGCACAGAAACCGCTATCGGCTACGGCTGTGACCTTTCATACGAATATGTCAGAATCAACGGCGACTACCGTTCTTAATGGGAGGCAGCATATATGTTTATATCCAACATTGACAAGGCGAAGGTGCTTATTCAGGCACTTCCCTACATACAGGAATACTACGGCAAAACCATCGTTGTTAAGTACGGCGGAAATGCCATGATTAACGAAGGTCTTAAGGATGCAGTTATTTCCGACCTTGTACTTCTTAAATTGGTAGGTATCAACGTTGTTCTTGTTCACGGCGGTGGTCCTGAAATTACAAGTATGTTTGAAAAGCTTGGCATTGAATCAAAGTTCATAAACGGTCTTCGTTACACAAGTGAAGAAGCTGTTGAGGTTGTTCAGATGGTTCTTGCAGGCAAAACAAACAAGGATCTTGTTAACAAAATTGAACGCATAGGCGGAAGTGCTATAGGTCTTTCGGGCATTGACGGCGGTCTTATCAAGGCTAAAAAGCTTGATGACGGCGAAAACGATTACGGCTGTGTAGGCGAAATTGTAGAAGTCAATACCAAAATCATTTCCGACAACATCGCAAACGGCTTTATTCCCGTTGTTTCCACCGTTGCCTGTTCAGGTGATGACGAAAGTATGGTTTACAACATCAACGCAGATACTGCGGCGGCTAAAATTGCCATAGCTCTCGGTGCTGAAAAGCTTATTCTTCTCACCGACGTCAAAGGTCTTATGCACGACGTCAA
Source organism: Eubacteriales bacterium (assembly GCA_045539625.1). Lineage (GTDB taxonomy): Bacteria > Bacillota > Clostridia > Oscillospirales > CAG-382 > UMGS1387. Next base: position 21,431 of record JAZQFS010000055.1, read on the forward strand.
GGACGAGGACTCCCTTATTCCCGAGGTTAAGCTTTCCGAAATTCAGTCTCTTATCGACGAGGGCGTTATCAAGGGCGGTATGATTCCCAAGGTTGAGTGCTGTGCCGAAACCGTAAAAGGCGGAGTTAAGCGTGCACACATCATCGACGGCAGACTGACTCACTCAATCCTTATAGAAATGCTGTCCGACGAAGGTATCGGAACAATGTTTACAAAATAATGCCAAGGGCAGCAGTTGCATATACCGTTTATTTGTTCCCGCAAAAGTCGTCACGTCCACCAAACGGCAGCGGTCACGATTGCATAGGGCTCGGTTTATGCGTTAAATGCTACATCAGCTGAAAACAGCCGTCTTTGAGCCTCAACAACTCAAAGACTGCATTTATTTAATCGTTATTTGCAGGCGACAGCCATTATAAGTTCTTTTGGTCACTTTTTCCGTGATTTCCCAAATCTTTGATTTGGTCGAAATCTCGTACTCATCGAGCAAAGTGAGAGGAGCTTCATCGATCGGAAAAGTGACAGACACCTTACACAAAACTAACTTCAAAGAAGGAAATACAATGACAAACATAAAAGACCTTGACAAGCAATATGTCATGAACACCTACGGCAGACAGAATCTTACCGTAGACCACGGCGAAGGCTGTTACCTTTACGGCGACGACGGAAGAAAGTATCTTGATTTCGGCAGCGGAATCGGCACGCTTTCTCTGGGCACTGCCGACAAAGGCTACATTGATGCAATAGTAATGCAGCTTACAAAAACTCAGCACGTATCAAACTATTTTACATGCGAACCTGTATCTCGTCTTGCCGAGAAAATCTGCACCCTTTCGGGCTACTCAAAGGTTTTCTTTGCCAACAGCGGTGCCGAAGCCAACGAAGGAGCAATCAAGCTTGCAAGAAAGTACAGCTATGACAAGTACGGCAAGGGCAGAAGCACAATTATCACCTTCTGCAGTTCCTTCCACGGAAGAACCGTCACCACTCTTGCCGCAACAGGTCAGGAAGTGTTCCACGACTTCTTCTTCCCCTTTACCGAGGGCTTCAAATATTCACCCTACAACGACAAGGAAGCGTTGCTCTCCAATCTTACCGACGACGTATGTGCAGTAATGTTTGAGTGCATACAGGGCGAAGGCGGAGTAAATCCCATGACAGAGGATTTTGCTCACTTTTTGCAGGAGGAATGTGCAAAGCGTGACATTCTTCTTATCGACGATGAAATACAGGCAGGCATTGCCAGAACAGGCAAGCTTTTCGCTTATGAAACTCTGGGCATAAGCCCCGATGTTTTCACCCTTGCAAAAGGTCTTTGCGGCGGTATGCCTTGCGGTGCTTTTGTGGCTAACGAAAAGTGCTCGGCAGTTCTTACCAAAGGTCAGCACGGCTCAACCTTCGGCGGAAATCCTGTTTCCTGTGCCGCAGGTAACTATGTGCTTGACATTGTTTCAAAGCCCGAATTTCTCAAAGAGGTTGAAGAAAAGGGCGAATACCTAAAGCACAAGCTTCTTTCTCTCGGCAAGGATACAATCCTTGAAGTAAGAGGCAAAGGTCTTATGCTCGGTATAAAAACAAGTCTTGTTCCCGGTGAAGTAAGTGTCAAAGCACTTGAAATGGGACTTGTCGTTCTCACCGCAGGCAAGGACGTTGTAAGACTGCTTCCGCCGCTTGTTATCACCAAGGAACAAATTGATGAAGGCGTGGCAATTTTAAGCAGTATTTTTTAACTTTTCTGAAACTCTTCGGGACGTCGAGGACGCCGTCCTCTACAATCAAACCAAAAAAATATTTTAACAACGCCGACAGGCAAAATAAAGTTTTTGCGGAGCTTTTTTCAAAAAGCGACATTTAGCGTCACATAAACTATCTATAAGGAGTATAACAATGACTAAAGACTTTCTCAAAATGTCCGATTTAAACAAGGACGAGCTTTTCAATCTTCTTGACCTTGCTGCAAAATTAAAGGACGACAACAAAAAAGGCATCACACACCACATTCTCAAAGGCAAGACCTTAGGTATGATTTTTGAAAAAAGCTCAACACGTACAAGAGTATCCTTTGAAACAGGTATTTATCAGCTTGGCGGCACAGGTCTTTTCCTTTCCTCAAAGGAAACACAGCTTGGCAGAGGCGAGCCCATCAAGGACACAGCACGTGTTCTTTCCCGTTATCTTGACGGTATTATGATTCGTACCTTCGGTCAGGAAATCGTTGACGAGCTTGCAGAATACGCATCAATTCCCGTTATCAATGCTCTTACAGACTACGCTCACCCCTGTCAGATCTTAGCTGACCTTCTTACAATCCGTGAGCACAAGGGCGGCTTTGACGGCAAGAAGATGTGCTTCATCGGCGACGGTGCAAACAATATGGCAAACAGTCTTGTTGTAGGCTGTCTTATGGCAGGCATGGACGTTGCAATCGCAACTCCCAAGGGCTATGAGCCTCACGAAACCGTTCTTGAATATGCTGCGGGCTTTGGCAACAAGTTCACTCTTACAACTGACGTCAAGGAAGCGGCACGTGACTGCGATGCACTCTTTACCGACGTATGGTCAAGTATGGGCATGGAAGACGAAATCGAAAAGAGAAAGCTTCTCTTCAAGGACTATCAGATAAACTCCGAAATTATGGCACTTGCAAACAAGGGTGCTATGGTACAGCACTGTCTTCCTGCACACAGAGGCGAAGAAATCACGGACGAAGTATTTGAAGCACACGCAGACGAAATCTTCGACGAGGCTGAAAACAGACTCCATGCTCAGAAGGCGGTTATGGCAACACTTATGGCGTAAGCCTTAAAACCTCTTTTCAAAGTCAAAATTATCAAAGGAGACGTAATATGAAACGGTTATTCTCTACCCTTTTTGCTTTATTACTTTTGCTTTGCTCCTTAGCGTTTTCGGTGTATGCCTACGACAACCCTCTCAGTGAAAACCCCGAATACACCACGGGTATACTGATTTACAAAAGCGACAGCGAATACAAGTATGTTGAGCAGGAATTTGTATACGGCTATCTTACAGAAGGCTGGTTCACTGCCGATACAAGCGGAGGAAACGTAGTGCTTTACAACGAAAAAGGCTCTGTCCTTGTTCACCCAAAGCACATTTCAGGTAAGCTTGGCGACGGCTACAGCTTTGACAAAACGCCTTTTGTATTAACGGTGTATTCTCCCGACGGCAAGGTGAAAGAAATTTTTATTGCCGAAAAGGAAAAATATCTTTCTGACGGTTGGTCGGAAAACATCAACGAAGTTTCAATCATTATGTACGCCCCCGATGGCAGAACAAAGCGTGTTTACAACAAATACGTTGAGGCAGAAAGGCGTGTGGGCTGGTACACGGCAGAGCCTGTCACGCTGTACTCGGCGGACGGCAAAACAATGCAATGCGACGTGCTTGACATTGAAAAGTATACGTCACTTGGCTGGAAGCACATTTCTTTTGACACAATCAGAAGCTACGGCGGTACTTTTTCGGATGTTTCGGAAAGTGCCTGGTATGCAAAAGAAGTAAAATCTGCCTATGAGCTTGGCTTTATCGACGGTCTTGATGACAAAACCTTTTCCCCCGACACAACGGTAACCGTTGCACAAGGCATTACTATGGCAAGCCGAATTCACGCCATGGTCTACGGAAATGAAATCGCTCCCGTACAGGGCGGTGCGTGGTACGATATGTATGTTGCTTATGCAAAGGAACACGGCTTTGTCGGTGACGGTCAGTTTGACAGCTATGTTCGTCAGCTTAAAAGATATGAAATGGCGGAGCTGTTTTACGGTATTCTGCCGTCTGCTTATTTTAAAGCAATAAATGAAGTTGCTCTTGTACCCGACGTTGATGAAAACAGCACTTACTACAACACAATCCTTTCTCTTTACAAGGCGGGAATCATTATGGGAAGCGACGATTACGGTACGTTTTATCCCGATTCAGCCATAAAGCGCAGTGAGTGTGCGGCAATTATAAACAGAGTTGCCATTCCCGAAAACAGAGTTACAGGCACTCTTAAGGTTAAAAAGGTAAAGGTTTACGCCCCTGACGGAAGAGTCAAGGAAGTTTACGAGGCAAGAGCACAAAAGGAAGTTGCTGTTGGCTGGAGCCTTGAGCCTTACGTTAAAATGTACGCCTCCGACGGCAGAACAAAGTATGTGTTGCAGTCAAATGTTGAAGCAGAAAAGCAGGTCGGCTGGAGCACAAAACCCGTATTTTCGGGAACATCTAACGGCAATACCGATACAGCAGAGCTTAACGCCGAGCAGGTTTACGCAAAGTGTGCTTCCTCCGTATTTACCATTTATGCCGTTGCAAGTGACGGAGAAAGCTATTCTCAAGGAAGCGGCTTTTTCATTGACGCAAGCGGTACGGCTGTTACAAACTACCACGTTATAGAAAACAAAGTTGATGGACTTGCTTATCTTTCCTCCACCGATGAGAAATTTGAAATTCTTGGCGTGTACGACTACGACAAAACAAGTGACTGGGCGGTAATTAAGGTTGACTGCAAGGGCAACGATTTTCTTAAGGTCGGCGACCCGTCTACCATCGTCAGCGGAGCTACTGTTTTTGCAATAGGCTCTCCCAAGGGACTTACCGATACAATTACCCAGGGAATTATCTCCAATCCCGCAAGAGTTATTGACGGTGTTTCATACATTCAAATGGACGCCTCCATCACTCACGGCAACAGCGGCGGAGCACTTATCAATAAGTATGGTGAGGTTATCGGTATAAATTCCGCAGCACTTGAACACGGTATGTTAGGTCTTAATTTTGCACTTCCTGTTTCAAAGGTGATGAAATACTCTTCCGAAAAGCTTTACACCATCAGAGAGGTTACCGTCGGCACAGACGTTCCCGCAGAAGAAAACGGCGGTGAAAGCAAGGAGGATGCACCTGCTACTCACGAGGCACTTGTTAAGTACATTCTTGCAAACGGCACACACGTCAAGGAACAGGGCGCATATATGCTTGACAGCGGAAAAATCAAGATGAAGGATACTGTAATTTCTACTGCTTTAATGTACTCTGTTGAAAACAGCGAGCTTATTATTATATACGCAAATGACAAAAAAGAATCTGTAAATATTGTTATTCCCCATGCAAAGAGCGGCTACAAGCTCTCATACTATATGTTCGGCAACAGCACGGACGTGGTTCTTGCCTCGGCTACAGGACTTGTTTATCCTTCCTACAGTCTGTCCGAGCAGGCAAGAAAGGCAATACTCCTTGAAACCTTTGACATTCTCGGCAAAAGCAATCTTTACGGCGACAAGCACAACGAATTCCGTGATGCTTTAGGCAAAGTAGTTGCTCTTGCTCTTGAAGTTGCCGACGACCATATTCTTAAAGATACAGGCTTTAGCATTGAGGAAATTTACGGACTTAAGCGATAAATTGCATAAAGAAAAACCAAGGTTTTGTGCCTTGGTTTTTTGTTTTTTATTTATAGAGTCAATACAGCTTCGTCAGCTTTATCAGCAAATCTTCATCGTCATACTGTTCAGCGGGCAAATTATCCTTTGCCGTCAGTTTAAGTGCCGCCTTATTATTGCCTTCCTCGCCGCACTTATCGCATTTATAGTGAATAACATACCCCTTCTTAGGATCGGGAAACACTCTCACGGGGCGAAGTACGCCGTGGCAGGTATTTGCTCTGTCACCGGGAAGCACGTCCACGTGAAGGGAACACAAACACTTTGGGCAATGATTTCTGCTTGTCTTTCCCAAGGGCAGTACCTCAAAACCGCAGTTTATGCAGGTAAAACCGTTATCGTTTTTTGAAAATCGCTTTGTTTCCATAGTTCCTCCATTTATTGTGTCGCAGCATACATCGGCAATTTCGGACGACCACTGCATTGTATCCGCTGAAACTGATTTTTTGCGAAGCTCTGACTGTCATAAAGACTTTATAATTAAGATGCCCAGAATCAAAGCCTCCCTTGCCATAGGCCCCTTGCCTAAAGGGGAGCTGTCAGCGTAGCTGACTGGGGATTGTGTTTATTTGCTCATTCACTATCCCTCCGAGTTTTCTTTGTAAACCCACCTTCCCTTACACAGGGGAAGGCTTTTTCGACATTTTTCGACATATCCATATTGCGACACATAAGGTTTAGATGCAAACCATTTTATCGTTTACGACACATAAGGTTTAGATGCATCCAATTTTTAATGAAAACTCATGTTAAATTGTCACTAAATATCATTAACCGCCTGTACAACAAGGAATATTCAACGCAACAACATAAACTATCAATCCAATAACAAAAAAGAAAACTGGTAAATGCATTTTCAAATTTTGCTTTTTAATTAACCTTAACACAAGAAAAATTATTGCAAAAATAACGGCGACAAGCCATGCCAACATAACGAAGAACAAATATCCTTCTGTATGACTTTTTACCCAAGCATCAACATTAATCAGACAATATGCCAAATATACTAAACCAATTATGTAAGGAATTATATTCAATATTTTCTTTTTCATTTTCCTTTCTCCCTTCGACAACATTCGACATATCCATATTGCGACACATAAGGTTTAGATGCAAAACTTTTCGGTGTCAAGTTCGTGTTAAGTTAGAACTAAAATTACATCTGCAATCTGAATTTTGGCACAAACAAAGCAATTATAGATTTTAATTTCCCACCAAAAGTCAAATCTCCAAATCTCATATCATCAAATCCCTCGTTTTGATAATAGAAATTTGTTATAACTATTTCTTTTGCTTTAAGAACATTAACATCTTCATCATCTACTTTTGTTTGAGCTATGTTTTTGTCAATTACTACAACATACTTCGCCATATAGTCAAGGTCAAATTCTTCATTGATTTTTAATAATCTCGGATTACAAATCGCATTAAGACAAACATACTCATTCTCTATATCTTTGTTCGTAGATTTCTCCACTCTCCAACTTGCACCTGTTACATAATCATAATCCAAAATACATATATCTACCTTTTCAGGATTATGCTCACTTTGAAGCAAACCAAAAACATAATCTGCTTCACGCGAATATATCGAGCAAATTTTCATGTTATTAACAACAAATATCAAAACCACAATAATCAATAAAGTTATTGCCACATAAATTTTCTTGTGTTTTTTCATAGAACTACCCTTTCGACATATTTCGACATTCTTTATATTGCGAGGCATAAGGTTTAGATGCAAAGCAATTTAGCGGTAACTCGTGTCAAGTTAGGAGAACAGTGAATAATAGGGCCTACTATTTTTTCACTGTTTTTTCTGTATCACTTTTCATTAGAACCCGCAGGAATACTATATTTTCCTGCCCGATATGTAAATATTTATTATCGGCAAACTCTTTTATTAAATTTTAAGACTTGACACAGTCAAAATGCAACGTAATCACCACACTGTGTTCAAAAAAAATATCAACTTTACAAAGATAGATAGGGCGAAAGATTCGAGTGTGAATTGTTTGAACTAACTTTTTTAGCAGGAATTCCTGCCCATGTTGTGCCTGGTTCAGTTATGCTTTTCACCACTACTGCATTTGCGCCAATTGCAACATCATCCGCTATAGTTATGTCGCCTATGATCTTTGCGCCCGTCCCGATAAAAACATTGTTGCCTATGATAGGAGCCTTATCGCTACCATTTGTCGCTCCAATGTTAACGCCTTCGTGAATCCTGCAATTTTTGCCAACTTTTGCCTCTGTGTTTACTGTAATACACCCATAATGAGCAATAGACAATCCTTCTTCAAAAACCCCAAAAGGAATAGAAAAACCTAGTAGCATTGACATTTTATTGAATCTACTTCTATTGACGATAATCAAAGGCATACACAACAGTTTCTTTAAACCACTGTATGTTTTTTGATATTCACATTTTCTTAATATTCTTTGATATCTCCATATATAATCAGTAAACAAACGGGGGTATTTTCTTTTAACTTTTCTTAATGCTAGAGCATCTTGCAATAAATACTTCTTATAATCTTGTTTTGTTTTAATCATAAAAAAACTCCTTTTTATATTTAAAATTTTAATATATGTATAGTTCATATTAAATTAGAAACAAAATGCTATTTTAATAAAATAATCTCAATAACATCTTTCACTCCGTCACAAACATATTCTGATTTTTTTTAAAACAAAATCTTGCGAGATGCAAAACACACCTCACAAAATAAAGCACGTTACTTATCTGTCTTTTCAAGTGCTTCCCAGATACCGTTAAGATATACAGCACCGAGAGCTCTGTCGTAAAGACCGTAGCCCGGTCTTCCCTCTTCGCCCCAAATCATTCTTCCGTGGTCGGGACGCAGGTAGCCTTCAAAGCCTGTATCGTGAAGAGCCTTCATAATTCCAAAGATATCAAGCGAGCCGCACTCTGTCTTATGAGCTGTTTCGTTAAAGTCCTTTTCTCCGCAAAGCTTAATATTTCTTACGTGCATAAAGGGAATACGTCCTGCTGCGCTGTACTTGCGCACAAGTGCGGGAATATCATTCTTGGGGCTAACACCCAGAGAGCCTGTGCAGAGAGTAAGTCCGTTATAGGGTGAATCAACAAGCTTTAAGAAGCGGTCAAGGTTTTCTTCATTAATAATAATTCTGGGAAGACCGAAGATGCCCCACGGCGGATCGTCGGGGTGAATAGCCATCTTGACGTCATATTCCTCACAGGTGGGAATAATGCCCTTAAGGAAATATTCGATATTTTCCCAAAGCTTTTCTTCGGTAATATCCTTATATTCATTAAGAAGTGCGTCAAGTCCTTCCTTTGTATAGCTGGAGTCCCAGCCGGGAAGTGAAAGGTCGCCCTTTCTGGGATCCATGGCAAGAACCTCGGCATCTCTGTAAATAAGAGAGGTTGAGCCGTCTGCGTTCTTATGGGAAAGGTTGCTTCTCAGCCAGTCAAACACGGGCATAAAGTTATAGCAAATCACCTTAACTCCTGCCTTGCCGAGACGTCTGATATTTTCCTTATATACTTCAATATACTTATCTCTTGAAGGCTTACCCAACTTAATATCCTCATGCACGGGCACGCTTTCAACTATGTCAAAGATAAGACCGTGCTTTTCGCACTTTGCTTTAATATCGGCTATTGCTTCCTCAGGCCATACTTCTCCCGGAGGGACTGAATAAACAGCGGAAACAATGCTTCTCATACCCGGAATCTGTGAAATGTATTCCAGAGTTACGGGATCACTGTCGCCATACCAGCGAAAACTCATTTTCATGGCAAATACTCCTTTGATATTTATATTTTATTTATTGTTTTTTGAATCTTTGGCAATTTTGGACTTAAGCAATCTTATATCTCTTCCCGCAAACTTGAAAAGCTTGAATGAGCCTATAAGACGGGACGTGATTCGATCGTCATACACATTGAGCACTTCAGCCATATCAAGCATATTTGTGCTGAAAATCATACATTTTCCCGAATTGATTCGTGTATTGAGCAGGTTATAAAGTGAGGACTGAGTAAAGGTATTTCTGAATTCCGTACCAAGGTCGTCAACTATAAGAAGATCGCACTTAAAATATCTGTCAACATTATCTTCTGCGTACTCATTCTTTTCGAAGCGCTCCTGCTCAAAGGCACGTATTATATTCTGTGCACTGTCATACACAACATCAAAGCCCTTATCGATAACGCCCTTTGCTATGGCAGTTGTAAGATGTGTCTTGCCAAGTCCCGTTGTACCCATAAACAAAAGGTTTGATTCCTTACCCGCTACTCCGAAATCCTCAACAAACTGCTTTGCGCACTCAAGGTTTTTTTTCATTGTAACTTTGGGAATGGTACCGTCATCATCAGGTTGGTCGCTGTAATATGAAAGGTCAAAGTTTTCAAATGTCTGCCCCGTAAGAAGCTTGCCGAGACCTGAGCTGTTATATGCCTCACGCACAAGTGCCTTTTTCATACACCGGCACATATTTATGCCAACATACCCTGTATCGTTGCACTTATCGCACTCATATTTAATATCTGTATAATCCTCGGGAAATCCTGCGTCCTTGAGAAGCTTTCTTTTGCTTGCCTGAAGCTCAAGATTTTCCTTCATTATTGCAGCAATTCTATCCTCAAGTCCTTCTTTGCCCGCAAGTGACGCACGGTAAACCGAAAGGCCCGTCATAGACAGTGCGTGGTCAATTTCACGCAGAACGGGACACTTAAGATATGCCTGCTGTCGGTGCTCATCCGAAACACCTACTGCACGTGTTCTTTTATTCTCAAATTCCTCACGTACTTTCTGAACCACCTGAGCCGAATATCCCACAGCAAACACCTCCTGTTACGGCTTTTAGTAATTGTATCACATTTTACTTTTAAAGTCAACAATTACAACACAAATTTAGCAAAAGTCTGTTGCATTTTAACATTATTTGTGCTACAATGTCAAAAGAGTACAGACAAGGCAGGTGAAGCATATGGCAAATGAAAAGGTTTACGTGGGTATGTCGGGCGGAGTTGACTCCTCCGTTGCCGCTTTTTTATTGCAAAAAAACGGATACGACTGCAAGGGTGTGACCATAAGGCTGTTTGACGGAAACGACACAGCCGTCTTTAAGGAGCGTAACTGCGGCAGCGATGATGACATACGTGATGCGGCGAAGGTATGTGAAATGCTGGGTATTGAACACGGTGTCATACATCTTGAAGACAGTTTCAAGTGCTGTGTTATGCAGAATTTTGCCGATGTTTACTTTTCGGGAGGAGTGCCTAACCCCTGCATTGTATGCAACAAATGTATAAAGTTCAAGGGCGTACTTGATGCGGCGAAAGATGACGGCTATGACTATATCGCCACAGGTCACTACTGCACAAAAGAGCTGACGGACGGCGGAAGATACATTCTGAAAAAGGCGGTTGACAGCACTAAGGATCAGACATATATGCTGTACGCCCTATCTCAGGAAATACTGAAAAGCGTACTGTTTCCTTTAGGCGGTATGACAAAGTCACTTGTACGAGAAATTGCCGAAGAAAACAATCTTGTCAACGCCCGCAAAAAGGACAGTCAGGATATTTGCTTTATAAAGGACAATGACTACCGTTCCTTCCTCAGCCGTTTTACGGGCAAAAAGCCCAAGAGCGGTGATTTTCTTCTTCCCGACGGCACCATTATCGGAAAACACTCGGGGCTTGAAGGATACACTGTCGGGCAGAGAAAAGGTCTCGGCATTGCCTACGAGCACCCGCTTTACGTAATCGGCAAGAATATGGAAAACAACACGGTGACGGTGGGCAAGGAAGAGCTGCTGTACACCACACGTGTTTTGGTTGAGGACGTCAACTTTCTTCCATTTGAAAGCTTACAGGGAGATATGCACATTACGGCAAAGCTGAGATACAGTCAGAAGGAGAGCGGCTGTACCGTTCACCCTATAGACGAAAAATCGGTAATGCTTGAATTTTCACAGCCTCAGCGAGCTGTAACTCCCGGTCAAAGTGCGGTATTTTATGACGGCGAATACTGCATTGGCGGAGGAATTATAAAATCGGCAAACTAACTATTTATTCTTAGAAGGTGCAAATATGGCTTCCAAAAATCAAGTCAATATGTGTGAAGGACCTATTGCGAAACAGCTTATTGCTTTTGCAATTCCCGTACTGCTCACGTCAATTTGTCAGGCATTATTCCATACTGCCGACCTTATAGTTGTTGGAAAGCTGTCGGGAGATGCAAATTCTCTTGCCGCAGTGGGTGCAACAACAAGCATAACAACGCTGCTTATTGGACTTTTCAACGGTCTTGCGCTGGGTGCAGGCATATGCATTTCAAACTATTTCGGTGCCAAGGACAAAAAGAGTCTTGAAGAATGTACTCACACCGCAATGACACTGAGCCTTGTTGTCGGAGCAATAATTATGCTTCTCGGCATACTTCTTGCAAAGCCGCTGTTACTGTTACTTAACACACCAAAAGAAATCCTCGGCAAAGCTTCTCTTTATCTTACAATCACCTTTATAGGTGCACCGTTTTCGGTAATATACACCTACTGTGCATCAATACTGCGTGCCGTAGGCGACTCAAAGCGATGCTTTTACTACATTACGGCTGCAGGCATTGTAAATGTTATTCTCAATATTGTTTTTGTTTTATTCTTCAAAATGGGCATTTCCGGAGTTGCCGTTGCCACGGCAATATCTCACGTTCTTTCCGCCTCTCTTTCAGTCAGATACCTTATGCGATTTGACGGCTGGGTAAGGCTTAACCCAAAAAAGCTTGGTTTTGATATGTTTCAGCTTAAGCTTATAATAAGAACAGGCGTCCCTATGGGGCTTTCAAGCTCATGCTACTCAATATCCTCAATGCTTGTTCAGTCTGCAGTAAACACTCTCGGACTTGATGCGGTTGGAGGAAACACTGCTGCCACAAATCTCGGCAACTATGTTTACTATGCAATGAACTGCTTAAACTCTGCCATTTCAACCTTTGCGGCACAGAATTACGGTGCAAGAAATTTCCAAAGAATAAAGAAAGCCGCCTTCACTTCAACCTTTATGATTATCTGTATAGGCACAGCTCTTGGTGTGTTGTTTACCGTATTCTACAAGTTTTTCCTCGGTCTTTACACCGACGTAGATGCAGAAATACAGTACGGCAGATTCAGGCTTCTCTACTTTACCCTGCCCTATGCCATATACGGCTTAATCGATATGTTCGGCGGAATACTAAGAGGTATGCGTCGTTCCTTTACCACAATGTTAGTTTCTCTTATCGGCATATGCGGCATCAGAGTTTTATGGATTATGACCGTCTTTAAAGTATACGGAAATGTTCACGCCTTATATTCCTCTTACCCCGTTTCCTGGGTTATAACTCTTACGGTATTCATAATTCTTTATTCCGTCGTTTTCAAAAAGGAATCAAAAAACGAAATACCCCACCATTTTTAAAACCATGCCGTCTCTTACGAGGCGGCATGAGCTTGTCGCAAAACCATTGTGAAAGTTTAGGTCAAGCCTTTTCAAAGGCTTGCGGTTTCCAAAGGCAGAGCCTTGTTCGCCGTCCGCAGACGGCGAAATTCCTTATGCTTCATAAAGCGCAGGAAAGGTGAATTTTTCGTCCTAAAAGGACGAAAAAGAGGAAAACCCTCGCCGGGGGTTTTCCTAAAACGTGAGATAAAACATACTTTTTCAACAGACTACGGCGTACTGCTCCTATTTTTGCAGTACGCCAATTTTGTTTTTCGGGCCGGTTTAATAAGTATTTAGATTTTAGTTTAATATGTATCGGTGACATCCTCATCATTCGCCGCTTCCATCTTAAACTTGTTCATAGCTTCCTTAGCTTCGGGAACAACAATCTTACTCTTGTTCATAATAAAAACTCCTTAAAAACAAATAATACATTTACGCCGTTGTCGGCACAAAATTCTTTTTATAATGTAAGCGGAAACTGTTTCTCTCGCTTACGTTATTATTGTGTGCCGAAGCGGTTTTTTTTATTTGTGGGAATTTTTTGAAATGAATCTTTGAAGCTGTTGGCTGATTATTCGCAAATAAAAATCAGCCGCCGCTGTTAAAACGGTGGCTGATTCCCTTATAATAACTTTTCAGGCACAAGATATAATTACCGTTATGCTCTTAAAGCTCAGTCCTTGTAGCACATCTGCTCTGTGAGCTGTATTACTTCTTCTTTCATAACTTCTATATTGTCTATGTTGTCGAGGTATAGTATATATCTGCCTCTCAACGAAGGCTGACTTTCTATCAATTCAGCCGCACGATTCTTTTTGGCATTAAGAGTAGTATAACCTGAATTTATAAGGCTGTAGTCTACCATAAGCACCATACGGTAGTCATAGGAAAGGGTGTGGCGTGCTTCATTTATTTCATCGAAGACGCTTATGGGCGTTGTAATATCCATTTCGTCAATGTAACCGAGAGAATACATAATTGACTGAGCCATAACATGCTGACCTAAAACATTGGGATGAACGCCGTCGGAGCCCCAATATTTTGTGCTTCTAAGATTATACATATTTGCATAATGGTCAACAAGTGCAAGTCCGCGCTCTTTGGCTGTTTGTCTTACAAATTCGGCACACGCCGCAAGACCTATGTTGCTTTCGTTGTTTGTTACCGACACGTCGTCAAAGGGAGTGGGAGTACAAAGAATAACCTCAATGCCTTCATCCAGAAGCCTGTCGATTATGGTTGTCATGCTGTTCTTGTAATTGTCAAGCGACGCCTTTCGCTTTGCTTCAATTTCCTCGCTGTAGTTTCCTTTTACGTAATTGTTTCTGCCGATATCGTTCATACCGAACATCATTATAACAACATCGGGATTGTAGGTAAGTAAATCGGAGTCAAGTCTTCTTATACCGCCTGCAGCCGTGTCGCCCGATATACCGCAGTTGTAAAACTCGTATCTGCCGGGCTCGTCACTTTCAAGATAAAGCTGTGCCAGCTCACGTATGTACTTTCCGTCGTGAGTAATACTGTCACCGAAGAAGCAAACCGTTCTCTTGGGTGTTACGCCTGTTTTCTCAATGATGTCCAATACATATTCGTCACGAGAACCTTCATTATACATACTTATAGCAATATCGCTTACACTTTTTACCATGGTTTCTCCATACACATATTCGCCATCAATAAGTGCATATGGCCTTACAACAAACTTTGTAAGGTATTCCCATTGGGGAATGTGAGTGAGAACACCCGTGAAGAACGTACCTTCAACGTCCTTCCATACGGGACTTCCGAATACATTGCCGTCGGTGGCGTAAATAATATCCTTGCCTGCTGCCTTGTCATAAGTAGCACCGTATACATATTTTACTCCGTCGGGGGATACGCCCACGCCGTTGTCGCCTGAATCGCCGAATTTAAGCTCATTTTCGCCCAGTAAAGGAGCCGTTGTTGCAATAAAGCCGATTTGTGTAGCATACTGCTTATCCTCATCTGCAACATATCCTGCAAAGCGTATGCCCTGTGTACCCTGGGTACGAATGCTGTTCTTTCTTACAGCCTTTTTTCAGTCGTTAACGGGATATATGTTTTTGAGCTTTCCCCAATAGTATTTTGCCAGAATTTCTCCGCCCTTGTCGGTCAGATGAATCTGGTCGCATACAAGAGAGTTGTCTTTTACAGTTCTGAAATATCCGAGTCCTGCCTCATTTGAGCCGTTCCAACATTCAATGCCGTGCATTTTGCAAATGCTTTCTACCGCTTCCTCCCACGCCATACGCTTTTTCAAAGCATCGCTTCCGGGCGAGTATTTTACGGTCGGATTGTCGTTCTGATACCTTGCTCTTGTTGCAATAAGAATTACAACTGTGGCATTTGTGTTGGTGAGAAGATACTCTATTATCTGATTGAGATTTCCGCAAAAGGTGTCATCGCAAAAATCCGTGACCTCTCCAAGCTCGCCCTTCATATCGTTGGGTATAATTTCAACGGTAATCAAGTCCGCCTCGGCTTTTCCGTCATCAAGAGTCATACATCTTGTTTTGATGTTGTCGCCGTCATGAAGCTTTGGGATAATTCCGCTGCCGCCTTTTCCGAAGTTGTGTTCTTCAAGTCCCGAATACTCTGCAAGATATTTGGAATAGTATCCCGTAACAAAGCCTCCGTTTTTTATTCCGTAGTTGTCTGTCATAGATGTGCCGTAGCAGTACCATTTTTTGCCTTGCCATTGTGTCATTTAAATCAGCCTCCTGTTTTATTCTCGTTTCTTTTTTTGAATAACTGTTTTATGAAGATAATATGCGTGCCGTAATCCTTGAATCATTTGTAAGACGTTGCGTTGCTGCCTATTTCTCGCTTGAAAACGGTGCTGAAATAATTTGCGTCCTCAAATCCGAGAGCCTCGCTGACCTGTCCCACACTCATTCCCGAATGTAATAGCTTTATGGCAGTGCGCATTTTTATTTTAAGCAGATACTTGTGAATACCGCACCCCGTGTAATTTTTGAAGCAATTTTTAACGGTGGTTTCGCTTCGGTTGCACTTTCTTGCTATTTCCGAAATGGGTATCCAGCCGTAGACGTTTTCTTCGAGAATTTCCACAATTTTGCTGTACAGCTCCGACGCCTCGTTTTTTACCGTTGGAAGGGTTGTGTTTTCGGTATAAAGAAGCATAAGCAAAAAAGCCTCAAGCTGGGTAAACACCAACTGCTTTGGCAATGCTTTTCCCAGTACCACAAGGTAGTCCACCGAATCATAAAAGCTTTCCATCGAGCCGTTCTTTTCAAGCGTGTTCATAAGCATTTTCAGTGCCGATAAAGCACTTCCCACAGGGTGGAACACCTTGTTCTTCAGCTCATGGGACAGACCGCCGTCCATGGAAAACGTAATAATCAGAATTTCAGCCGAGGTTTTGCCGAGAGTTTTCAAGGTGTGAAATTCCATGGGCTTGTGAAGTATCATATCCCCCGATTTCAGCTCATACACCCTGTCATCCGCACTGACACCCATGTGGCCGTTTATTACATATACCATCTCCCATGAAGCATGGTATTCGCCCTTGAAATCAAAGTCGGGGTGACGCAAGCCTCGGAGAATTGCATACAGTCCGTTTACCTCAAGAAGATTCTTGTTTTCTACTTTTTGGGGTAATATTGCTTTGGTTATGTCTTTTTTCAAAGAAATTCACCTTTTTTCTTATTGTTCTTTGATTTTAATTGATGTATCATTAAGTATAGCAAAAGAAAACTCATTTGTAAAGAGTTTTTTTCAAATTTTCTTTTTTTTCGTGAGGTGGTCAAGTGGCAGAAATCAAAAGAATACAAGATGCGGTATATCTTATAGATGACAAGGTTATGAGTGCAAGACGTGACATACAGTCAGGCTGGGACCTTGATTTAAGAGGAAGCAACATTGATTTTTATAAAATATGGGCTTGTGTTCTGTCAACGGATAAAAACACTTGTTACGGCGTAAGTGCAAAGCGGGATTTCAGACCTGTAGAAAACACCAAGGTGTCCTTTGTCACTACCTTCAGGCTTGATGGCGGTGACGGCTTTTATATCACGTTTTACGGAACGGATTTAAAGGAAGTGCTGACGGTAAAGCAAAAGGACGGCTTTTTCCATGCAAACGGAGAAAAGCTTGATACTTCTTCAGAGTACCGATATTACTGCATCGGAATAGAGTTTGATCTTGAAAACAAATCCTGTGATATTTCTTTTGACGGAAATTCTCCTGTTTTTGTAAAGCTTGACGGAAACAGCCTGTGCAGAGTAAAAATGGGCTACGGTAAAAACGATGAGGGCAGGGCAGAGCTTGTTTCAAACCATCTGTTTGTAAACTATCTTGTAAACGACATGGTTTTTCCCGTATCCGAAGGCAGTCTTGACTACAGGTGGCAAGGCGAAAATGACAGAGCCGAAATTTACAGGCACAAATACTACGAAGAAAAAATCGCAACATATATTGCAAAAACACAAGACCGTGGCGGCACAGCAAAAGCGGTACGCACTTTCCTCGAGACAGACGGCAAAGTTTGCTTTGAAGCAAAATTCTTTACAGAAAACACTCTCGGAAAAACCACCTTCCGACTTATGCAGGGCAAAACGTGTGCCGTAAGTGTTACCGATGACGGCGAAAAGTGCTTTGATGCAAGCGGCAAAGTTTTAAGACAGCACAATGTCGGCGTTTGGCAGACGGTAAGAATTGAAGCAGATACCACGGCAGGAAAAGCACTTTACAAGCACAACGGAAAAACGTGCGGATACATTGATTTTGAAAATCCTTGTTCCTTTGTTGATGCAATAATAATTGAATACACTTCGGACAGGGAAAACACAATGAAATTCCGAGAAATAAAGGTGTTTGCAATAGGTGATGAGCCGAGTGATTATGTTCCGATGCCTGTTCTTCCCAAAAAGAAGGATTATTACCTCGGTATGAATGTATGCTCGCTGTGGCGGACGGGAGAACAGTGGGGCTGGGATTTGATAAGTCCCTTTAATGACAACAAAACCTACCTCGGCTGGTACGACGAAGGACTTCCCGAAGTATCTGACTGGGAAATAAAGTGGATGTCGGAGCACGGACTTGACTTTGAAATGTTCTGCTGGTTCAGCAATCAGAAAAATGCACCCATCTGCACGCCCTTTTTGTCAAGTGCCTTGCATGACGGCTTTTTCAATGCAAAGTATTCCGACAAAATGAAGTTCACCATTATCTGGGAGGCAATGAACTGTGCTCACCCTGACAGACAAGCCTTCAGAAAATACATTGTTCCATTTTGGGTTGACTACTACTTTACAGACCCAAGATATATGACAATTGAAAACAAGCTTGTTATTTCAATATTCGGAACTGCCGCACTAATACGTGACTTTGGCTCGGTGGGGGCGGTAAAGGAAGAATTTGACTATTTAAGACAGGTTGCAAAAAATCTTGGCTTTGACGGCGTAATATTTATGTCACCGGGTGAAAACGGACTTGACAGAGAGTTTGAAGCAATGGGACTTGATGCCTTTTATGCCTACAACTTGGGCAAAGGCGGATATGACGAAAATCAGACAAAAAAGTCAACTCTCAGCAGTATAGAAAGAAGAAACAAGCACTATGTTCCGACTGTTTCTACGGGCTTCAACAATGTGGCGTGGGCAGACACACGTTCTCCCGTTATGACACCAAAGACTATGGAAAACGTACTCGAATGGTTTAAAAGCGACATTCTTCCCAAAGCCAAGGGTGAGGATTGGAAGCGAAAGCTTGTGGCATTTTCCACCTGGAACGAGTATGGCGAGGGAACATACATCTGTCCTTCAAACGTCCACGGATTCGGCTATCTTGATGCCATGAGAAAGGCATTCACCTATGAACAGGAGGAGCATACCGATATACGTCCCACGGAAAATCAGCTTGACAGAATTTGTTATCTGTATCCCAAGGACAGAAAGCCGCTTCGTTCACAGCTTGTTGTGAAAGAGGAGCTAAAGGCAAATGTTGTAAAGACGGTGTACTTTTCCAATCTTTTAAGAGAAAACAGAATCACCTGCGAGAACGGTGTTTGCATACGTGACGAAAAGGGTATTGTTGCAGGCTCATCAAAGCAATACGATCCGTTTATTGTTTGGAATGATGAGATTGATGCTGACAAAATATGCGGCATACGTGTGACAATGAAGGCGTGGAGATACGGCGAAGATGAGCCTGAGATGAATTTCCCCTACAATTCGGCAAGACTGTTTTTCATCACGCAGGAGGGCGAAGACTGGTCAGAAGCCAAAGGAAACATCAATATGGAGGTTGCGCCTGACGGTCAGAGTATATATTTTCCTCTTGACGATGTGCCGATGTGGAAAGGAAAGGTCTGCAGAATAAGACTTAATCCTTTAAAATCATCCTGCTCCTTTAAGCTTGAAAAAATAGAGTATCTCGAAAAGACCGAAAGCTACCGTATGACAATCGACGGCAAGGAGTATAAGCCTTGTCACTCGGTAGTAGAAAAGGACGGTAAGATATACTTTCCCTTTGACCCACACTCCCATTTTTGCACCCTCTCAAAGTTGTACCATGAATGGAATGATACCGAAAAACGGCTGTATATAGAATGTAAGGGTAAAAATATTTACTTTACGGCACAAAGCAGTGTTGCACTTGTGGACGGCAAAGAGGTATCTTTACCGGGTAAGGTTGAGCTTTTCGATGACCTGCCCATGCTTCCGCTTTGGGAGTTTTGCAAAATGTGTGACTTTTCCGTCACGGTTGACGGATTTAACATAGATATAAAAACAAATAACTGAAAAAGGAATGAGAAAAAATGAAAAAAGTATTGTTGGCAATTTTGATTCTCGCATTATCCCTTACGGCTGCGGCAAAGCCCGTTCAGGTCGGCACGGTTGAGAGCGTATCGGAAAACACAGCTTTTTCCGACAGCTCATCCGCTTCCCTTAATGAAGAAACAGATATTTTGGGACAGCTCATTTTTTACGAAAACTTTGACGGCGAAACCACAAGAGTGTCGGGTGATGCCATATACAGTGCTGTAGGAAAAAACTGGAACTATGTTTCTCCCGATGTAACAGACAGCACCTTCGGCTATTCCACATTCCGATTTTTAAGAGGTGACAGCGGTTTTAACGGCTCTGCTCTTATGACAAAAATCACAGACGGCGACAACGGATATATGTGGGTACGTACCGATGCTTCGAAAACAACCACATATCCGGGATTTATTTTCCAGTTCCGCAACAGCAACAATAATAGTGTTGTTGTAAAAGAAGGTACATATACTCTTTGCATAAAGGTGTATTCACCTGAAGGAAACGATATAGCTTCTGCAGGTATAAGAGCAAGAGTAACCGACGGCGTTGATGGTTACGGCTACAGAAGCGGAAATCTTATTGACCCAAGCACAACTTGGGAAACCTATCTTCCCGCAGAGCAAGGCACATGGAGCTATATCTGGTCAACCTATACTGCCTCGGAAAGCGAGCCTCTTTCGGGCTTTTATGTAATGAACAACGGCGGTAATGCAGAAGGTAAGGCAGACTTCCGTTCATTCTACATTGATGACATTTCGCTGTACTACATTCCCTCGGATAAAACGGCGGCAAACAGCTATACCTTTACTTTTGTTGACGGCGAAAATCAGACAACAAAGACAGTAGATGAGCTTACAAAGGTAACACTTCCCACACCTTTCTCGGATAAGACCTTTTTAGGCTGGGCGGAAACACAGAACGGCGAGCCACTCTCCAACACATCACTTATTGCACTCTGCGATAAAACACTTTACGCCGTATGGGGTGAGAAAATCAAAACAAATCCCGTAACAAATGTAGACTTTTTTGCAAATGCTCCCCTCGATGCGGCAAGTGCAGTATACGGCAACGAAACAACCCTCAAAAACTTTACAACCGGTGCAAGCACATGTAATGTCACCCACGCAATTCTGAGAGACAGTGACGGTACAGACTACAGACGTTTTCTTGCACAGGCAGACGGCGACCTTAAATTCCAGTTTTCGTACGGTGTTGACAACGGCTCATCTTATGTTGCATTTGACGACACAAAGGGCGCTGTTGTAAAGCTCAGATTAAATGTTCCTACAGACAGCACACAGCCTTCAGGCAATCTTACCGTCAAGAATATATTCTCTCTTAAAGAGGGCGGTTTTCTTGACCCTGCGGCAACAGCCTATATTGACACCTCCGTTATCGGTAAGTGGCAGTATGTTTACTTTGACTACAGCTCAATCAGCGGCAAAAACGGAAGCATGAGAAGATTTGACGTTTTCGGTCTTAAGGACGGCTGGTCAATAGACGTTGACTACATTCATTTTATCCTTGACGATGACGTAGTGTACAGCGTACTCACTCCCCAAATAACTGTTGAGACAAGCGGTGAGAATGCGTACGTTAAATATACCTTTGACGGCGAATGTGCACTGTCAAGCACAGAATTTGATGCAATCGCAGGCGGACACGGCTTTGGTACAAGCACAAAAACAGCCGATGAAAACGGCAACAGCGTATATACCTATACAACAACACTTAATAATGTATCGGGAACTGCACTTCCTTCTGTTGTAAAAAGTGTTACCGTAGAAGCAGGCAAGCTTTCGGGCGTATACCTTCCTTATGTTCGTTTTGATAAAATCAAATTGCCACGTACAGCAAGCTTTAATGCAAACGGCGGCGAAGGCACTTCTCCCGCACTTACTTATTACGATAACCAAGACCTTACGCTTCCCGAAAACACCTTCACAAAGGAAAATTACGTATTTGTGGGCTGGGAAGCAAGTCTTGACGGAAAAATCTACGAAGCAGGCGAGGTTATTCCTGCTGAAGTAATAGGCGAGGCAGAGGATACGTTGGTTCTTACTGCAATATGGAAGCACAAGAGTATTCCTACATCCTATAATGAGAATTCCATAAGAATTAACGATCCTTCGGGTATTCGTTTTAAGGCAAGCGTAAGAAATGAAATAAAGGCTGACGAAAAAACCACAGAATACGGCTATATTGTAACTCGTGCAAGCCTTCTCGGTTCAAGAAGTGCAGAATACCTCACCTTTGAGCAGACCGATGTCCAATACGTTTTTGGTGTCAGCTACGGCTATGATACTAATTCAAAGCAAAATGTTGACAGAGTATTTGAAACAGAAGATGGCAACACCTTCTTCACTGCAGTAATCTACGGAATCAAGTCGGAAAAGGCTGCATACGAGGAAGACATTGTTGTAAGACCTTATATTAAGTATGACGGCGTAACTCTTTACGGCGAGCCAATGTCAAGAAGTGTTCTCAGTGTGGCTAAGGCGCTGAGAGACGGCGGATATGAGAAGCTTGATGATTATGGCAAGCAGGTTGTACAGAATATTCTTAACATCTGTGGCGAAAGTTTATAATTTGGAGGACATAATATGAAAAAGTACGTAACTCCCCAAATAGAAACAACACATCTGTCAAAAAATGACATCTTACTTCAGAGCGATGTTCTGATAGATGGCTCGGAGTTGTGGTCAGACAAATAACGCTCAAGGTAATTCCACACATGGTGTGTAATTATAGGCACTCAAAAAGTGCCAAACTCTCCTTTTACCCTCCCGAGCTTTTTCGGGAGGGTTTTCAAAAAAACAGAAAGGACAATTTTATGAAAAAGATTGCTATTTTACTTACATCGGCAATAACTGCCGCAGCCTTATCCTTAACCGCTTTTTGTGCCTTTGAAAAGCTGCAGCAGTATCCCGACGGCAAATTTACCGATGTTAAAGATAATGCGTGGTACTTCCGGGACGTAAAGGCGGCGTACGAGCTCGGGCTTGTAAACGGAACGGGCGACAGCTCCTTTTCTCCCGATTCAACAATGACCGTTGCACAGGGAATAACCGTTGCAAGCAGAATCAATGCAGCATATTATTCAAGACAAATTTCCTCTGCCGACGGTGGAAAATGGTATGACCCTTATATCAGCTATGCTCTCCGACACGGCATAATTTCTGAAGGTCAGTTTAACAGCTATGACAGAGAAATACGCCGTCATGAGGTGGCAGAGCTGTTTGCAAGGTCTTTGGATAAAGAATACTTTGAACAGATAAACAGCGTTTTATCCATTCCCGATGTTGACGAAAAGGAAGAATACTTCAACGAGCTTTTGATGCTGTACAACTCAGGAGTTGTTATGGGAAGTGACCAATACGGCACCTTTTACCCCACAAACAAAATCAAGCGAAGCGAAGTAAGTGCCATAATCAACCGCACCGTCAACAAGGACAGCAGAAAAAAGGATACACTTTCGCCTCTTCCCGAAACAGGCGAAGCGTATATGCTTATTGACGATGAGGCTCTTGAGTACAACACAAGAGGCAAAACCCACCTTGCAAGCTCGTGGAATTACGATAACCGTACCCCGTCTGTGCTTGATATAAGCGGTAAAACCACAAGCGAGCTTATTGATTCACGTGATGACGGCTTTACCGCAATTAACAGACGTTTTTCTCCTCAGACAAAGGGAAAGCTGACCTTTGAAACGAAAATGTACGTGGGCTCTGAGAAGAACGGAATACGTGTGTACTTTGAAAACTCAAAGGAAGAAAACGTGCTTGAAATCTATACGTCGGGCGATACCTATAACGTAAAGACGCTCTCGGGCAGTACCGATACAAAAATTGCGGCAAAAAGCGGTGATGTTTATATCAAAGCACAAATGAATCTTGATGATAAAACCACAACACTCTACATAAACAACGAAAATGCAGGCAGTTTTTCTTTGGGAGAATACGGCGATATAACAAAGCTCACCTATTCAACGGGAGTTATCGAAAAGCCGTATTTTGAACCCAAAACCGTAAGACTTTATAAGAATTTTTCGGTTCTTGAAAACTTTGAAAGCGGCCATGTTCCTGCCGATTGGAGCGTGACAGGCGCACAGAATGTGTCCTATTCGGGCGGCAACCTGCTTTTTGAAGCTGAAGGCATGGCGCAAAAAGCTTTTGATGAGCTTGAAGGAAAGTTCCTTTTTGAAGCCTATGCCTATCTTCCCGAGGTAGCCGACAAGGCAACAATCACGTTAGGCGGCACAAAGCTTTTGCTGGAAAACGGCACTGTCGTAACGGACAAGCTTTGTGCAAAGGTGCAAAGCAACCAGTGGCAGATAATCCACATCGAGGGCGACACAACAAAGGGTGAGGGTACACTTTTTGTAAACGGCAAGAATATGGGTACTTTTTCCTTTGAAAAGGGTGCTTTGAAGAATGTGGTGCTTGAAGTTACGGATAATGGCGGAGAAAAAGGCGTATATTTTGATGATATAAAGCTTCACGGTGTAATCGACTATACCGACTACTGTCCCGTTCCCCAAAAGGCGGTTTCCCAAGACTACACCCTTGTTATGAGTGTGTGCTCACTGTGGAGAGAGGGAACACATTCGGGCTGGGACTTTGTTTCTCCCTTTGATGAATGTTCTCCCGTTCTCGGCTACTATGACGAAGGCAACCCCGAGGCGATGGACTGGGAAATAAAGCAGATGGCGGAACACGGCATTGATGCTATGCAGTTTTGTTGGTTTGCCGACGGAAAAACAAAAGCCGATTTTGACAAGCCTCAGAAAAACAATCATTTAAAGTACGCACTTGTTGACGGCTATTTTTATGCAAAGTACAAAGATTACGTTGATTTCTGCATACTTTGGGAAAATGCACAGTACACAAATGTTACCATGACACTTGATGAATTCCGCCGTTTCCTGTGGGACAACTGGGTAGAATACTATTTTACACACCCCAATTATCTCACCGTTGACAACAAGATTTTCTTTGAAGTGTATGATTATAAAAACTTCCTTAAAACCTTTGGCGGTATTGACGGCTGTAAGGCAGTTATTGACTTTATGAATGAGGACATCAAAAAGTACGGCTTTGACGGCATAACGGTGTTTTTCGGAAGTAATGTGGGCGGCGATTATCAGACAATGTCAAAAATGGGTGCAGACGGTGTAGCTCCCTATGCTTATACCGAGTCCTCGTACGACCCTGAGGTTTTAAAGACAAGCTATACCAATTCCATAAATGCAATGGCTGCATATGATAATCTTTCCTTTATTCCTACAATTGCAACAGGCAGAAGCTCTCTTGGCTGGGAAGGCAAGCGTTCACCTCTTTCCAATCTTGAACAGCATGAAAAAACGCTGTCCTATGCAAAGGATGCTCTTAAAGCACAGGGAAACAAGAGTGCAAATGTAATATATTTCTCCACCTGGAATGAGTACGCCGAAGGTCACTGGCTTGCACCGTCGGGACTTAACGGCTACGGCTATGCGGATTTGTGGCGAAAGGCTTTCACAAATGCACCCGAAGCTCATGACGATGTTGCTCCTACAATTAAGCAAAAAGAAAGAATAGGACGTCTTTACAATATTTCAAGAACACCTATCCGTCCGCTTCTTACCGTTACCGAAACCTCTGTAGGCAAGCCCGAGGTTGTTCTTAAAAAATATGACTTTACAACAGAAGCCGACAAGGATAATTTCACCTTTAATCAGAACTTTGCAAGCAGTGTTGTAGACGTGCAAAAGGGCGCACTTGTGTGCCAAAGCAAGGCAAACGACTGTATTATGTGGTCAGCCGACAATCTGGGTATCAGCACAAAGGACATTGCCATGATTCACTTCAGAATAAAGGCATCAAAGTCCGACAGCGGTAACATCTTCTTTACCACAACCGACAAACCGGGCTGGAGCGCAAGTAAAGGCTATGCCTTTACCGTTCCTGCAAATGAGTATACCGACATATATATTTCAACCGAAACAAACGATAGCTGGCAGGGCACACTGAAGCAGTTAAGATTTGACTTTGTTGAAGGTGTGTGCACATTTGAAGTTGACTTTATTGAATATCTGTCCTATTCCGACAGCCAGAAGAGCAAAACCTTGACGGTGGACGGACAAGAGCTTGTAAATCTTCCGTCAAGCTATGTCACAAGCGAAAACGGCGAAATATATATTGTTGCCGAGCCTGCATCGGGGATTTTCTCATCCCTCGGTCTTTACCACGAGTACAGCAGATTTACGGGAAAGCTCACCGTTATTTCACGCAATGACACCCGTTTTGTGTTTACTCTCGACAGCGAAAAGGTAGTTGCAGGCGGCAAGGAATTGACGCTTCCCAAGCCATTTTATCTCTATGACGGCATGCCTGTGCTTCCCTTAAAATTCCTGCTGGACAACTCGGGTATAAAGTATACAGAAACAAGCCAAAGCCTTGATATAACAATGAATACTCACGATTACAGCGAAAAAATCGCCTCACGCAAAAAAGGCGTTTGGGAGTTTGACGTACCCTATGACAACGAAAAGTGGACGACACATAATGCAAAGAGTGTTGTGTGGGATTCAGCTCTTGAAATGAAGCCCGATTATTCTGCATCGGCTTCAACAGGCTATGACGGATTTATTATGGCAGAAGGACTTTCCTTTGATGCTTCAAAGACGGTTGCCGTCAAGGTGCGTATGAAGTATGAATACCTCGGCAACGCCCACGGCAAAAAGGAAGACGGAGGTCTTACCCTTTACTTTGCTACCAATAACAGCAAGTCCTTTGATGAAGACAAGACACTGAGAACATCTCTCAAAAACGGCACCGATGACGGTGACGGCTATAAAATCTACACCTTTGATGCTTTATCAAACGAGCGTTTTACCGACACAATAACAAAGCTTCGTTTTGATCCTACCAACAATAACGGCATTTATACAATTGACAGAATTGAAATTGTAACAGGTGACAACGAGGTTGCAAAGCAGTCGCAGTATTCTCAGAATATCGAAAACAAACGCAAGCTTGTATATGAGGTTACCTTTGACAAAGCTGATGACAAGAGCCTTTTCAATCTTGTATTTATCGGCTCTTCCTCTGTTTCTGACGGTGTTCTTTCGGTAACGGCAAACAGTCCCGATCCGCAGATTACCTTTAAAGAGCTTCCTCAGGTGTTGAAAAACGCTTCAAACTGTGATACTATGGTAGTGCGTATGAAGATTGATTCGGACAAAACGGCATATTCAACCTGCTTCTTTATGACAAGCGATATGAACGGCTACAAGGCAGACAGAAGTGCCGAAGTCAATGTATCAAAGCTGTCACAGGAGGAGGACGGCTACTATACCGTAGAATATGACCTGTCAAAGAACAAATTCTGGACGGGCGAAATAAAAGGACTTCGTCTTGATCCTGCTGAAATCGAGTGCACCTATCACATTGACTCTATTTCCTTTTACACAACAAAGGATACCGTCACCGTACCTTCCGAAGCAGCAAAACCCAAGGGAGAGCTTGTTTACGAGGTGGGCTTTGACAGCGAGGAGGACAAAAAGCTGTTTAATCTTGTATATATAGGCAACGCTGTTGTGGCTGACGGAATACTTTCCTTTGATGCAAAAAGTGCCGATCCTCAGATTACCTTTATAAACATTCCCGATGCGCTTAAGGCTTCCTCGGCATATAATACGGTTGTGGTGCGTATGAAGATTGATTCGGACAAAAAAGCATTTTCATCTGTTTTCTTCAAAAAAGACGATATGACCGCTTTCAAAGCTGACCACAACTGCGAAAGAAATGCCTCGCTTCTTACGGCGGACAAGGACGGATTTTACAGCGTTGAATACAATCTGTCAGACAATCCAAACTGGTCGGGAACGGTTACGGGTATGCGTATAGATCCTGCGGAAATAGAATGCACATACCACATTGACAGCATTTCCTTTTACAAAAAATAAAAAGGCGGAGAAACCATGGAAAATACAAAACACTTTCACGTTACCTTCATAAAGGAAGGAATAATCCGAATAAGCAAGCATAAGGATATGCCGCAGAGCTATCTTGAAAGGTACGGCATTATAAAGATACCCTCACCTTGTTCGGAAAGCACCGTAAAGGTTGACGGCACATGCATCACGCTGCCTGACGGAAGACAGGTGTCCTTTGATATCCGCCCCGAAAAGGACGACAACTTGTGGAATAAGGAATTTGAATATATGTGCGAAAAATTCGCAAGCAAAATTCCAAGCACCATGTACATTGAAGGGCGTCCCGATACAGAACCTATAGACATAACGGACGAGGCTGATAACAAGTATTCTGACAGAAAATTCGGCATCAGCTTTGAAATAGACGGGGACGAAAAGTTTTACGGTCTTGGTGAAGCGGGACGTGACAGAATACAGCTTCGGGGTATGTCGGCACAAAACTGGACGGTGTATCAGTTTGACGAGGTTGCAATTCCCTTTGTCATGAGCAGTAAAAACATAGGCGTTCTCGTTCTTGCCGAGGACAGGCATTTTGTGGATATAGACGATAACATAAAGGACAGACTTACAATTCTCGGCAATCATGATGAGCTTGATATTTTGCTGTTCTACGGCAGCTCCATGAAAGAGCTTCTGGGCTTTTACACCGAAATTACGGGAAGAAGCATGCTGTTTCCCAAGTGGGCGTACGGACTTACATATATAGCCCAGATTCATCAGAATCAGTTTGAAATTCTAAATGATATGATGAAGTTTCGTGAAAAGCACATTCCCTGTGACAACGTAAGCCTTGAGCCGGGATGGATGACAAAATTCTATGACTATTCCTTTGACAAGCAGTGGGATTTGAAAAAGTTCCACATTGAAAAGTGGATGAGAAGCAGAGAGTGCCCAAGAACTTTTCCGTCAACCCTTCGCCGTTTTGGTTTTCACATGGCTTTGTGGCTGTGCATGAACTACGATTTGTGCGACAGAGAAGAAGGTCTTTCGGGTGGCGAGAGCAAGCTTGTACCGTGGTATGACCATGTAAAGCAGTTTGTTGATGACGGTGCAGACGGCTTTAAATTGGACCCTGCGGATATGGCTATGCGAGTAAATCCCGAAAAAATCTACACCAACGGCAAAAGCGAGCTTGAAATGCACAACATCTCCCAGGTGCTTGTCATGAAGCAGATGTTCCAAGGCTTTACCGAACAGACGGGCAAACGTCCCTTTATCCACTATTCGGGAGGCTATACGGGACAGCAGCATTGGGGAGGAGCTACAACAGGCGACAACGGCGGACTTGAAGGCAGTATGATTTGGCTGCAGAATCTTGCAATGTCAGGCTTTATGAATTCAACTGTTGATATGAATATCTATAAGCCCGAAGCAATTCATTTTGCAATGCTTGCTCCCTGGGCACACCATAATGCATGGTCAGGCTGTGAAATGCCATGGTTTGCAGGGGAAGAAAACGAGAGAATATACACCTTCTACGCAAGACTGCGTTACAGTATATTGCCATACATCTACTCCTGTGCAATTGAGTGCAACGAAACAGGCGTGCCCATGATTCGTCCCATGCCTCTTGAGTATCAGGACGACATTAACTGTGCCGAGCTTAAAAACCAGTATATGCTTGGTGAAAATCTGCTTCTTTCGGCGTTTACAAATACCGTATACCTGCCCTGCGGTAAGTGGATTGACTACTGGACAGGACAAGAGCATTACGGCGAAAAAACCATTGAAAACTATGTCATTCCCAAGGACAGAGGCGGTGCACTTTTCGTCAAAGGCGGTGCAATTATTCCAAAATGGCAGGACAGAGATTACACATGCCAGTATGGCGATGAAATTATTCAGCTTCATATCTATCCTTACGGCGAGAGCAGCTTTGTATTCAGAGAGGACGACGGCGAAAGCCTTGACTATATGTCAAAGCAAAGCTGTAAAACGCTTATTGAATGCAGTGAAAAGAACGGCAATGTGCAAATCACAATAGGAGAAAGACAGGGCGAATACCAAAACAAACCATCAACACGAATTTGGGAAGTATATGTTCACGGAAGCTTTGGTAAGGTTGAAGTGAACTGCCTGTCAAAGAATGATAAATTTTCCGTTGTGGAAGCAAACTGACATAATCTTAGGGAGAAATTTGTATGAAATACACCTTTTCAATAATGCGTTTTTCCGACGGACACGTTGACGAAATCTGCGAGGATATAAAACAGCAGGTACAGCAGGGGATAACCACAATGCCGCTTTTCAGCGTTACCCTTGTTCCCGAAGGCAAGGAGCCTTCCGATAAAGCTGCGGCGTTCTGTGAAAAGTACGATGTATATAAGGAAAAGCTTGACAAGCTGGGTATTCCAAACGGTGTACTTGTTCAGGCATCAATCGGTCACGGCTGGCTGCTTGGAGAAATGTTCCCCTATCAGCAGTATGTCGGCTTTGACGGTGTGGCAAGAGGTGTGGTGTGCCCTTATGATGAGGGCTTTCACGAATATATTTACAAGGCTTTACGCACATTAGCACTTCACAAGCCGAGTCACATAATGATTGACGATGACCTTCGTCTTATGCACCGTGACGGAGGCGGCTGTACCTGTCCTTTGCACCTTAAACGCTTCAACGAGCTTGCAAAAGCTAATTACACCCGTGATGAGCTTTCGGCAATGATGCTTTCTGCTGACGAAAAGTATGAAGCTTTGAAGGAAATATTCATCCAAACCCAGAAAGAGTCACTTTTGGGAGTTGCCAAAATCATGAGGCAGGCAATTGACAGCGTAGACGAAAGGCTTCCCGCCTCCTATAGCTGTGTTGGAAATCCTCCCGAATTTGGCGGTGAAATTGCACAAATTCTTGCAGGCAAAGGCAACAAGGTTATTGCAAGAGTAAACAACGCCTTCTATTCTCAGATGGGAACGAAATACTTTACATGGTCATTTTTCAGAGCGGCATCACAGCGATACAGAATAAAAGATATGGCTGACATAGTTCTTGCCGAAACCGACACCTGTCCTCAGAACAGATACAGTACAAGTGCATCCATGCTTCATTCACACTTTACAGGCTCACTGCTTGAGGGACTTTGCGGCGCAAAGCATTGGATAACACGTGTAGGCTTTGAACCTGAAAGCGGCGCAGCCTACAGAAAAATCCTTGCAAAATACAGTAAGTTCTACGATGTACTTACCGACATTATACCGAAAGTCAGCTGGACGGGCTTGCGTATGCCCATATCCAAAAAGAAATATATTACGTTAAAAAGCTCATGGGGCAGTGATGATGACACCTTTAACGAATGGGCAAAATGCGTCTTTGAAAGAATGGGGCTTCCCATATACGCAGATGCCGAAATGGGCGGAGTTGCCTGTCTTGACGGCAGGAATGTCAAGATGACGGACGAGGAAATCAAAGAGCTGCTTTGCGGCTGTGTCATTTTAAGCTCTGACAGTGCAAAGACACTTTGCGACAGAGGCTTTTCACAGTATATCGGCGTTGAGGTGTGTCCGTGGAACGGGGAAGCTGCCAATGCAGAGCGAATACTCCTTGACGGCAAAAAGCATTTTACCGCTGTTCAGAAGCATCTTAATATGCTGAAAATCACGGACGAAAGTGCACGTGTCAGCTCTATGATTTACAACACAAAGGAAAACGAGAATTTAAAAGAGTTATTCCCCGGTGCGGTGATATACCGAAACAGCCTCGGCGGAAAGGTGATGACCTTTGCAGGCTCACCCAAGGCGGTGCACAACATCGTAGAAGCTTATGCGTTTCTCAATTACTACAGAAAACAGCAGATTGTGTCATTCCTTAAAGAAACGTCTTGTCTTTCTGCATACTTTACGGGGGACGAGGAGGTTTACTTAAAGTGCGGACACACGAAAGACGGAAAGCTCATATGTGCCGTATTCAACCTTGGTTTGGACAAAATCGAAAAGCTTGAAATGTGGTTTGAAAAAGCACCGTCAAAAATCGAGATGCTTTCGCCTGACGGCACTTTAAAAGAGGTTACATTCTCGCTTGACGGTGACAGATGGGTTATTGATATTCCCTGTGAAATACTCATTCCCGTTATTCTGTTTGTTCAGTGAAAGGGGAATAAGAACTGATTGGAAGAGGTAAGATTTCGGTCTTACCTCTCAGACTGTCGCAAAACCATTATGAAAGTTTAGGTCAAGCCTTTTCAAAGGCTTGCAGTTTCCAAAGACAGCGTCTTTGGTCGCCGTCCGCAGACGGCGAAACTCCTTATGCTTCATAAAGCGCAGGAAAGGTGAATTTACCGTCCTTCAAAGGACGGTAAAGAGGAAAACCCTCGCCGGGGGGTTTCCTAAAACTTGAAAAAAACATACTTTTTCAACAGTCTGAGAGGTAAGATTTTGGTCTTACCTCTTTTTTTCGTTGTGTGTAATTAATTATGTATATAAAAAACAATATTTTTCAAAAAATTTTCAAATAACTGTTGCATCGCACATCGGGGTACGGAGTATAATGATTTTAACATAAACATTGTCTGATTTTTTGAGGTGAAAAGCAGATGTTTTAGCCCAAAGCTTGTTGCACCGAGGCGAAAAGGCGTGTTTGCTTGTCCCACGGGTTGTTGAAAGAAATAAAAATCAGTTAATAAATCAGCAGGAGGAATTGTTGTATGAAAAAACGAATTGTCGGTATGCTTTTATGTGTGTGTATGCTTATCTGTACGGTGAGCGTGCTTGTTTTTGCCGAAGGTGCGGTGAGAGCAGGTGAAAAAGCAACTGTCATTACAAACTGGCAGGTGTTTGAAAAGCCTGACAGCAGCAGTAAGGTTACAGGGTATCTCAGCCCCGGTAACGAGGTTGATGTGCTTGAAGCGTATATCAGCGGAAAAGGCGGTATCGGCGGAAAATGGCATAAAATAAGCTATAACAATAAAATGCTTAATCTGTCAGGTACAGGATATGTAGAGGCGATGTATTCGTCAAGTAAGGAAGCTTTTAAAACAGAGCATACCGTTGAAGCGGAAAAAATATCTGCTGCTATTTTTGTTGACGAGCCTGTTGCAGGGGCAGAGCCTTATGACAACATAGAGCTTGCCGGTAAAAAGGTTATGACAATTGACGATTATAAGTGGTCGGGCGAGCTTGACGGCGACGGCTGTTTTAAAGAGGGAATAAGATATACCCTGTCTATTACTGTCAGCTTGAATGATGATGCGGAAAATATGGTGTTCAGCTCAAGAACTGCTGACCACGGGATAAACAGACTTCCGCCCACAGCAATCAAGCTTTCAAACGGCAACCGCACGGTAACTCTTTCATATACCTTTGCGGCGGCAAAAGCACCCAAGGAATCTACCGCACCCAAAAAAGAAGATTCCGATAATGAGGGCGGTGTAAAGGTAGACAAGCTTGCAGCAGGCGATTACGGTACAATGAAGCTTGTCAGCGGAGGTTATTCCATATATCATGAGCCTGACTCAAGAACCATGTATGCTTCAAGTCAGAACAAAGATGCGACCATAACCGTTCTGGAGGCAGGAGTTGAAGGCGTTGACACGGAAGCTGTATATTATGCTGTTTGGAACGAGCATCATGAAGAAGTCGATTATGTAAATATGAACGATGCTAAGGCAACCTTCGGAAACTTTGTAAAGGAAGGCAATGACCCCAAAAGACCGTATAATGAAAAGTTTGCGGCAAAAAGGGCAGAGGGCAGACAGCATATAAACGAAATAACTGTAATTGATGTAGATTTCCTTTTTGCAACTGCGTGGAGTAAGCCTTATATGGCAGATTACAGCACAGGAAAGCCGCTCACCTCATTTGTAAATACCGATGAATATGCCTGCACAGGCGTGGTATACAGCACAACAGAGGTTCCCGAGCTTTACTCAATGGTAACAGCCACTGCAACGTATGTTGCAAAAGACTCATACCATTTTTCCAAGGATGTAAAGACCGTCAGGGATAAAACAACAAAAGCAGTTTTTCCCGACAGCACGGACAAATTAACAAGCTCAAAGATACTCAATACATACAGTATCAATTATATAGACGAAAAAAAGGTAGAGCTTGTTTACCACGAATATATAGAACGTGTAGAACATACAGCTCATTCCAATGCCCCGACACAGGCTATGAAGGACTATGTTGAAAGGCACAAGCATCAGAGAGGCAATGTGCCGATTGTAGGAACATCAAAGCTCAGTGACCATATACTGCCTGTGGGTGCATATCTTTGGGAGTATCCCATTGATTATACCAAGGCATTTGAAATACAGCCCAATCAGATAATCGAAATAGTTGACTTTGATCTTACCGATGAAATTCCCGACATTCGCGGTGATTGGTGCAGAGTTATGATCGGAAGCGGTCTCGGTTTTGTGCCAAGGGCATATCTTGAAGATGTTGTAATGAAGGATTTCTGGCAGGGAGCACCTGCAACAAATCATGACAGCCGCTATGAATTTGCAGGCGGAAGCGGTACAAAGGAAGATCCATATCTTATAGAAACCGCCGAACAGCTTGATGCAATACGTAAGAACAGTGCCAAATACTTTAAGCTGATTAAGGATATCGACCTGTCAGACTGGGGCAACTGGATTCCCATCGGCGGAACACCTGCATACGGCGGTAACGGCGATGATGTTAATAATAAGGCACAGTTCGGTGCAGACTCCTTCAGAGGCTGCCTTGACGGAAACGGTCATGTAATTTCGGGCATGACCATAAAGATTAACGAAGCAAAACCCTTTATGCAAGAAAAGGGCAACAGCCGTTACTTCGGTCTTATGGGATATATGTCAAACGGACTTGGAAACGATGATGCGGGTATACGTAACCTTGGACTTATAAACTTCAATATCGATGTAACATATTCGGCATACTCCGAAAGCTTATTTATCTGGGCAGGAGCATTTGCCACACATATGCTTGATGCTACTGTCACAAACTGCTATACGGCAAACGGAAAAATAAACTTTAATATCAATAAAGCACCCGGAACAGATACAGATGCTGTTAATACGCAGTTTATGTTTGGTGGCTTAGCTTCGGAAATCGCCGGAAGCACAGTAACAAAATGCTCCAGCGCTACAGATATTAC
>JAZQFS010000056.1:0-62022 GCA_045539625.1 Eubacteriales bacterium
TCGTTTACAAAGTGAACTGTCGCACCTGTTACCTTGACGCCGTACTTTAACGCTTCTTCATGAACTCTGAGCCCGTAATATCCCTTGCCGCAGAAAGAAGGAATCAACGCGGGGTGCACATTGATTATTCTTTCGGGATACTTTGAAGTAAAGTGCTCTGTAAGAATTGTCATAAAGCCTGCGAGTACGATAAGGTCAATTTTTCTGTCTGTCAGAAGGTCAATAACCCTATTTTCAAAATCAAGCTGGTCGGCACATTCCTTTTTTACTACGGGAACAGCCTCAATACCTGCATTTTTAGCTCTTTCTATGGCATACGCCTCTCTGTTGCTGGCAACAACAAGTACAATTTCGCCGCTTGTTATAATACCGCTGTTCTGCGCATCTATAAGAGCCTGTAAATTTGTTCCGCCGCCCGAAACAAATACTGCAATTCTTGCCTTGTTATTTAGCATATTACAACTCCGTCATTTCCTTCGATTATCTCACCGATGATGTAAGCGTCTTCGCCGTTAGCCTTAAGAATTTCAAGTGCCTTATCGGCATCCTTCTTGTCAAGGATAATGCTCATACCCACACCCATGTTGAAGGTGTTGAACATATCTCTTTCGGGAATGTTTCCTGTCTTTGCGATAAGGTCAAATATAGGAAGAACACGAACTGCACTCTTATCAATCTTGGCAGTAAGTCCGTCGGGAATACTTCTCGGTATGTTTTCATAGAAGCCGCCGCCTGTAATATGTGAAATACCCACAACACTGTCAACCTGTTCAAGAAGTGCAAGAACGGGCTTTACGTAAATTCTTGTAGGTGTAAGAAGTGTTTCGCAAACACTCTTTCCCGAAAGCTCTGCGACAGAAGACTTGATATCAGCGTTTTCTACGTCAAACACCTTACGTACAAGTGAAAAACCGTTTGAATGTACACCGCTTGAAGGAAGCGCGATAATAACGTCGCCTGCCTTCATCTTAGTGTTGTCAATAATCTTGTCCTTATCAACCACACCTACCGTAAAACCTGCAAGGTCATATTCGTCTACAGGATAAAAGCCGGGCATTTCCGCTGTTTCGCCGCCGATAAGAGCAGCTCCTGACTGAACACAGCCTTCCGCTACGCCCGATACAATGGCTGCAATCTTTTCGGGAACATTCTTTCCGACAGCAACATAGTCAAGGAAGAACAAAGGCTTTGCACCGCAGCAGATAACATCGTTTACGCACATGGCAACACAATCGATACCGACAGTATCATGCTTGTCAGCAAGAAACGCCATCTTAAGCTTTGTACCAACTCCGTCTGTACCGCTGACAAGAACAGGCTTGCTTATACCTGTAAGGTCAAGCTCAAACAAACCGCCAAACCCGCCTATACCTGAACAAACGCCGCTTGTCATAGTGCGAGCAATGTGCTGCTTCATAAGCTCAACAGCCTTGTAGCCTGCAGTAATATCTACGCCTGCATTCTTATAACTTTCGCTAAAACTTTTCATATCCTCTATTCTCCTTAATCAGTTATTATAGGTTTCTTCAATTGTCTTATTCTTTGCAAGAACCTTTTCGGCACCCGCTTTTCTTGCATCATCAAGCTTCTTTGCAAGCTCGTCATCTGAAACTGCAAGAATTTCTATTGCAATAAGCGCCGCATTTGCCGCACCGTTGATTGCCACTGTTGAAACAGGAATACCTGTAGGCATCTGTACAGTTGAAAGAAGAGCATCCATACCGTCAAGATTTGACGATTTTACAGGAATGCCGATAACGGGAAGCGTTGTGTTTGCAGCAATTGCACCTGCAAGATGTGCTGCCATACCTGCCGCTGCAATAATTGAACCAAAACCGTTCTTTCTCGCATTAACGGAAAAGTCACGGGCTTCAACAGGTGTTCTGTGCGCCGAATAAACGTGCACCTCGAAAGGAACTCCGTATTCTTTAAGAGTGTTGATAGCTTTTTCAACTACCGGCAGGTCGCTGTCGCTGCCCATAATAATGCCTACTTTTTTCATAATTTCCTCCGTTTATGTAAAATAATTAAAATTAAAAAACAAAATCAACAGTTTACCTAATATACTATATCACATTACAAACCAAAAGTCAACAAATTACAAGTATTTTCGTGGAAAAATATTGCAAACAACAGCTATAAAAGCACAAAAGGAACCACATTACGTGATTCCTCTTTAAAACTCAAGTCCGATTATAAAATCGTTGGTACAAAGTCTGTCGGAAAGCTCAACGTGAGAAAGATTCGAAGGTCTTTTAACAACACATTCAATTCTGCACTCATTCTTTGAAATTTTCTCGAAGCTTACGTCTTTTACAACAATCTTTTCCTGCTCAAGTATGCCCTTAAGCTTTTCAACAGGCTTATCGCATACTGCCACCTTAAAGGTCATAATTGAGATTGATGTCTTGTTTATAATCTTTGTGGAATGTAAAAACCACTGACAGAAAACAAGAATCAAAGTACAGCCAAGACCGATTATGTACTGCCCTGCACCGATTGACATACCTACTGCCGCTGTTGACCAAAGACCTGCTGCCGTTGTAAGACCGTTGATTGAATTTCTGCGCACAAATATTGTACCTGCACCCAGAAAACCGATACCTGTAACAATTGTTGAAGCTACTCTTGTGGGATCGACTTTAATTATTTCATCGCCCATTTCAACAGCTCTTGCAATCATATCTTCAAAACCGTATTTTGACACAATCATAAACATTGCCGAGCCGAGAGCAACAACAAGATGCGTTCTGATACCGGCATCCTTAAGTCTTGCTTTTCTTTCCATGCCGATGAGTGCACCGCAAATTGCTGCAACGATTATCCTGATGATACACTCAAGGTCAAAATAAGAAAACTCAGGTAAACTCAATGAAAACTCCTCCTTTTCGTTAATAATGTTTGAGATTATACCACTTTAATCCAATAAAATCAAACCTTAAAAAATAAATATCGGAAAACAATTTATGAACTGATGTTAAGTGATTTACTTAACAGACATCAGACAAATTATTTGTATTTTATTGCAATTTGTTTTATTGACAAAAACACCATTACGTGCTATAATCAAGAAAAAATGGAGGTAATTATTATGAAATACGCGCTTCAATTATACTCAATTAAGGATATTTCCGAACAGCAGGGACTTCCCGTAACCCTTAAAACCGCAAAGGAAATGGGTTATGACAGCGTTGAATTTGCAGGCTTTTTCGGTCTTACCGTGCCCGAAGTATTAGCTGAGCTTGACAAGAATGGTCTTGGTGTAATGGGACTTCATCACGGTATCAACGAATTGAGAAATGATGCCGCATCCTGCGTAAAGCTCGCAAAGGAGCTTGGCGCATACAGCCTTTGTGTTCCCTATTACAACACAGATTCGTTACAGGGCTGGATTGATTTCGGCAAGGAGCTTAACGAGTACGGCAAGATGTTCCGTGAAGCAGGAATTCTTTTCGGCTTCCACAACCACGTTCATGAAATGGTTGACGTTGAAGGACACAAGCCCATTGACCTCATTTTAGAGAACAGCGACAAGGAAAACGTATTCTTTGAAATGGACACACGCCATGTGGCACTTGCAAAGGTTGATCCTGTTGATTACGCAAAGAAGTATGCGGGAAGAATTGACGTTCTCCATGCGAGAGACACAGACGGCACGGAAGACTGTGCAGTTGGTGCAGGTATAGTAAACTTTCTTGACGTTGTTAAGTATGGCGAGAATGTTAATATGTTTGTTGTTGAAAACGAAAACTTCGGCAAGAACACACAGCAGCTTATTGACAGTGCGGCATACCTGAGAAAGAATTTCTAAACTTTGCTTAATACATAATATGGCGGTGGCAATAAAAATGCCACCGCCTTTTAGTTTAATTAAAGTACAATGCTGAATACTTTGCCGTCAAAGTCATATTTGTAACCCATAAAGTCACACAGCTCATTGACAGACATAGTCGGAATACCGTCTCGCATTGTCATGGGAACACGAAGCTTCACATCTTTACCGTCAACAACAGCTTTATCGCTGTCAAGAGTATAAAGAACAGTATGTTTTGTTGAAGCAAGCTCAAGAGTTCTTGTTGTTTCAAAATACTTCCAATAAAGCTTAAGACGTCTGAAGCAGCCAAGACCGGGATCAAATGAAACAACTACATCCTCGCCCTTGATTTCGGGACAGTACTCGCAACGGCACTCATTTCCGTCGGCAAGAATTCTGATTTTTACATATTCTTCACCCACATATTTCATAAGCTGAACACTAAGAATCTCAAAAGCAACTTTATTCATATTGTCAATTCTGAGGTCTGTGATTTTGCCCTTCCAGGTTTCAAGCGCCGCAGCGTTGAAATCATACGTAACAACGCCGTCCTTTGTATGACCGTAGAAGTTGGGACTGATTTTTTTGTGATTCCACCTGTCATCTTCGGTTGTAAGGAAAGGAATACGGAAGGTGGAATATCCGTCAAGGGATTTAAGTCTGACTCTTATATGAGTACCCTCGCAGGCATCAAACAAACCGTTTTCTTTATCAACAAAAAGAACATCATAGTGTTCGAAATCGTCATCTCCGGGACGTGCAATAACGGAGTTTTCGGTAAATTCCAAATCAACATTGCAACGGTGAACAATTTCTTTGCTGAAGTCAAGCTCTTTAACAACGGTGTTGGGCACAACACCTTTGACAGGCTCATAGCCGAGACGTCTTACCATTACTCTGTCGGGTACTCGCAGGTAAGTAATTCTCTTTTGCTGGTTTTCATCGGGCAGCAGGTTTTCGTTATGTCCCTTTTCATCAACAAACACCTTGCGGATTCTGTCAAGATATTCAAAGCCGTGAAGGTGACTTGGCATAATATAAGTACCCTCGCCGTATTCGTTCCAGGTTGACATCATAAAGAGCTTATCCTGCCAATCCTTTTGTGTGATGTCGTCATTGTGTTTCTTGATAAATCGAAGAACTTCTTCAAAATCATCGGGAGTAATAATCGGAACTCTTGCATCTGCACCGTGCCACGGACAGGGATTGAAGCCGACAGAAGCTGTCTGCATATATGCGGCAAGTCCCTGTTTTTCGTGATAGCCGTTAAGATTGTTAATGCAAGCCTTCTGATGGTCGGGACTGTAGCCCTGCTTTCCGAAATGATATGTATATGTGATATCAGCGTACTCGGAAATATCCTTGTAAAAACCGTTTGCCGTTGCCATAATGTACATGCCGTCAAAGCCGTAGCGTTTGATATCCTCATTCATAAAGGCAATTACTTCCTTCGCCTTTTCAGGTCCTCCCCACTGTTCCACAAACTTCATGCACCACAAGTTTACTATAGGTCTGTTATTTATTATCAGATATCTCGGATCGGTAAAATAGTATTCACACCAATATGGCCAGATATATGCTTTGAAATGCTCGGGGTTGGTGTTTTTGTACATGGTATTTTCCCACATAATGATAAATTTCATCATATCACTGTAGCGGGCATTCATAAAGCCGTCACGCAAAGCATTATCCATACGTGAACGCTTGAAAGGCTGCGCAAGAATAGAGTCGGGACAGTACCAGCAGAAGTGCTGGAAGGTAACACCGTGTTCAACCATCATTTTGATTTCCCAATCGGCAACCTCGGGCAAACCTTCATCGTAAGGTCCGATAAGCGGAAGATTGTCCTTGAAGTATGTAATTCTGTCCCATCCGAAATGATGTCCCTCACGCCACATATTACAGATGTTCATACCCACTTCGTACTCGGGGTGTCTTACGGGTTTTGGCTCGGGACAGTAGTCATCATATTTGATATTGGCTTCGCATACAATATCCGCAAATCCGAAAGAGCCGTCCTTTTTTGCATCGAAGCTTACAAGAATACCGTCAAAGCTGCTTTTTTTCATTGAAAATGTGCCGCATTTTTTGCCGCAGATTTTTACAACAACATCAGTACCCTCTGTTTCAAGTCTGATTTCCTGCCAGACGTTGGCAGTGTAGTTACGTAAAAAATCTCCGTCAAGTGTCTCAAAAGCACAGTTATTTGTTCTGACACCGAAAATTTCTTCATCCTTATTTTTGAGAGAGAATTTTACCTCATCTGTTCCTTCAGGCATTATAAAGTAGCCTTCAAGAATGACGTTCTCCGACTTCTCAACAGGCAGAAATGCAGTTTTCTTCTCCCCTGCCTTTGCAGTAACGGAAGGATAGGTATATCTGTTCTTCCAGTCATCATACTGAACGTCGTTCATAACGAAATCGCCGTCCAGTACCCATGGCTCAGGCATATACTTCTCTGAGCCCAAAAAGTTTTCATTGGCAATATAGTCGATGTATAATTTATTCTTTACAGGCTCAACTATAATTTCCGTTTCGCCCGTCGTTCCGAGAATAAGCTTTGCAGCATCTTTGAACGAGTTGAGTACAGATGTTGCAACCGTCTTGCCGTTTACTGCAAAAAGAGCCGTTTTGTTATCAAGGTCAAAAACAGTTTTCGTTCTGACAACGCCGAGAACCGACGGCTCATCTGTCTTTTCGCCGTTAAAGCTGAAATAACCGTCACGAGTGACAAACTCAAAAAGCACCTCATCGTTTTCAGAGCACATTTTAACATAAACTCCGTCGGCAGTCTTTTCGGTGATATAAAGCATTTCAAGTGCCATTTTTCCGCTTGTCTGCTTTTGAAATTCACGGATAACTCTTACACCGTAGCCTGATGCATTATCTTTTAATTTTACGGGAAATGCCGAATCTGAATCATTGTTCACTCTGTCATCATAATCCCAAGATGATGCCGCACTAAGAAGATTGAATCTTATATCGTCAATTAAATACTTTGCCTGTTTCTGCATAATTTTTCCTCTCCTTATTACAGAAATTTAGTACATCTTCAGTTTAAGTCAATATCAAAAATAAGTCAATAGATTTACTTAAATTGATAAATTAATGACCGATTTTAACACAAACTCCCAAGCACAGGGCTTGGGAGCTGTATGATTTAATCTGAGGTAACCTCAATTACTCCGTTGTCATCGGTATATCTGAAGCCGAATATTGAGCAAAGATCGGTAAGAACAAATGTAGGAAGTCCGTCAAGCATAGTCATGGGAATACCAAGCTTTACCTCGTTTCCGTTTACCATTGCTTTATCGCTGTCAACAGTGAATACTGATGTTACATTTTGAGAAGCAACGGTAAGCTCACCTCTTGCAATGGAATATTCCTGATAAAGCTTTGCGCTCCTAAAGAAAAGATGTTCAGGGTCAAGGCTTACAACAAGTCTTCCCTTGTCATCATATTTGGGATTTATGTCGAAGGCAAGCTTTCTGCCGTTGACAGTCAGGCTCTTAAAGCAATCGGAGTCATCAACACGTACCATAAAGGTAACACTTTCAACCTCAAAGCATTCATTAACCATATTGTCAAGTCTGATATCGGTAATATTAGCACCTCTCCAGGTTTGGAGCTTTACAGGTGCAAAAAGAAGATCTACATATCCGTCTTCCTTGCACAGAGAATAATGGTCATTATTAAGACACATACTTCCGTTCCATCTTGCAGCACCTTCCGCAAGGAAAGCAAATCTAATGTTGGAATCACCGTGTACACGGACTCTGAACTTTACAAAAGTAACATCTTTTCCATTGCAAAGGTATTTGTCACCCTTGATATGGAATGAATAATGGTCAGCTTCCGCAACAGGCTTTATCATTACGGACGAGCCTGTATATTCAAGCTCTGCTGCCTTTCCGAAAGCCGACGCTTCGTCATATTTTGCGCCGTCTGCAAAGTTCCACGTCCTGACTACCGTATTAGGCTCTGCAAGATAATCAGGCTTTTCAAATCCCAGTCGCCTGATCATACCTCTGCCAAGCTTATTGAGGTACGTAATTCTCTTTTGCTGATTTTCGGAGGGAAGAACATTGTCACACTTACCGCTTTCGGGCACGAAAACTTCACGAACGTTGTCCAGATATCCAAAGCCGTGGAGATTACAAGGCATCATATATGTTCCCTCACCATACTCGTTCCAGGTAGACAGCATAAAGATTTTATCGTACCAGTTATCTCCCACTCTTTCATCGCCATGTTTTTTGATATACTTAAGGGCTGTCTTGTGGTCTTCAAGAGAAATAAGGGGAACTCTCTTGTCAGGACCGCGCCAAGCACAGTCATTATAGCCTACGGACACAGTCTGCATAAAGGGTGACAATCCATCCTTTTCACAGAAGCCGGTGAGAAGGTCTATCTGTCCAAGCTGGTACTTAAGGTTATAGCCGTTTGCGCCATAATGATAAGCATAGGTTATATCGCAGAATTCGGACTGATACTTATATCCGTTGTATTCTCTTGTGGCAGTGTTCATAATATACACACCGTCATAGCCGTACTTTTTGATATCTTCATTGATAAAATCAATAATCTCACGAGCTTTTTCGGGACCGCCCCAGTTATCAACAAACTTAGGCATCCACATACTGATAAGCGGTCTGTTGTTTATAATGAGATATCTGGAGTCAGTAAAGAAGTACTCACACCAATAAGGCCATACGTAATCAAGAAAATCCTGAGGATTTGTGTTAGTATAGCCTGCATTTTCCCACATAATGATAAATTTCATCATGTCACTGTAGCGTGCATTCATAAAACCGTCACGAAGAGCGTGATCCATTCTTGAACGCTTAATGGGAGTATTTATCATTGAGTCAGGACAGTACCAGCAGAAGTGCTGGAAGGTAATACCGTGTTCAACCATAAACTTGATTTCCCAGTCGGCAACCTCAGGCAAGCCTTCGTCATACGGACCTATAAGCGGCATATTGTCGTTGAAGTAAGTGATTCTGTCCCAGCCGAAATGATGTCCCTCTCGCCACATATTACAGATGTTTATACCAACCTCGTATTCGGGGTGCTTAACAAGCTCGGGCTTTGGACAGTAGTCCTCATAATCAATATTTGCTTCACACACAATATCGGTAAAGCAAAGAGTTGCGTCGGTATCGGGCTCAAAGAAAACCTCAAGTGCGTCAAAGCAAACCTTGTCAACTGTAAACGTGCCGCACTTTTTGCCGTCGATTTTTACAAGCACTTCTCCTGCCTTTGTTTCAATTCTCAGCACCTGCCATACGTTGCTTGTGAATTTACGAAGGAAAGCACCGTCAAGCGTCTTGAACTCATTACCCTCGGACTTTATGCCGAACACCGTTTCTTCGCCGTTGACAAGCGAAAAGTTAAAGCCGTCCGCACCTTCGGGAAGCAGAAAGTATCCCTCGACAATAACATCTTCTTGTGTTTTTTCAACAGGAAGAAACGCAATGGATTTTTCACCTTTTTTCACAGTTGTTTTAGCGTAAGTATAATTCATCTGAGGCGTGCTCGTGTTGTGGTAGCATACCTCAAAATCCCCGTCAAGAGTCCATTCGTCAGGAAAATACTTTTGAGTTCCAACAAAGGTTTCGTTGGCAATATAGTCAACGTAAAGCTTGTTTTTAATAGGAGTAACCTTTATTTTGTTTTCGCCTGTTGTACCTATATAAATAACGCCTGCATCGCAGAAATCCCCCAGGTCATAGAACCCTGCAGTCTCTCCGTTGACAGCAAATTTAGCTTTTTTCGTATCAAGATCAAAGGTAACCTTTGTTCTTGTTTCGCCGAGAATAGACGCAACACCCGTATCGCATCCGTTAAAATAGAACGTTCCGTTTCGGGTAGTGTATTCGATAACAGGCTGTCCTTTGGTGGAGGTGATTTTTACGCATACACCATCAGCAGACTCTGCGGTAACAAAAAAGTTCTCAAGCACCATTTTGCCACCTGTCTGCTCCTGAAATTCACGTTTTACTCTTACACCGCAGGAATTTCCCTCGTCGTAAAGATATTCGGGAAAAGCCTTTGCCGGCTCAGATGATGTTCTGTTATCATAGTCCCATGAAGTTGCCACACCTGCTATATGAAATTTAG
This sequence comes from Eubacteriales bacterium, assembly GCA_045539625.1. Classification (GTDB taxonomy): domain Bacteria; phylum Bacillota; class Clostridia; order Oscillospirales; family CAG-382; genus UMGS1387. The sequence continues at coordinate 9,938 of JAZQFS010000056.1, forward strand.
CATCATCAATAAGATATTTAGCTTGCTTTGCCATTTTGATTCCTCCTTTAACAATCGCTTGTTAAGATTAGTTTATAGTAAACAATGGGTTGTGTCAATAGCCTTTTAATTTTTATATAAAAAAGCGGCGTAAATGTAAAAAAGAGCTGTCTTGCAAAAAACAGCTCTCAATTATGTTATTTACCTTCTTTTACGCCTGTTGCTTTACAGAGAAAAACATTTGTATCAAGCGTTTTACTTTGTACAAGCTCTATTTTTACCGTCTTTTTATCTTTTCTCAGTATATGCTCGTAATTATACACCGTTATATCCCTGCCGTCAGCGGTTTTGGAAAGAGAGCCGTCTGTATAGTAAACAGAGCTGTAACCGTTATGTCTGTAGAGCGGGTGCTTATACGGAGCATTCTGACGTCTGTTCCAATAAGCAATATTGCCTCCGTTGGTTACGGGAACGCTCTCCTGTGTACCGTCATCGTAAGTTAGAATATATTCTGCCGATTGTTCACATGCAGCCCACGGCATTTTAGTGTGTCTTTTAAGCTCTGTGTGGCTGAAAATGATACTGTCATAATCAGCATCAACATCAAACGAAGTTTTTTGACTTACTGGAAATACGGGAGGAAATTCAACACTGTTTTCTACTATAATTTCAAACACAGCATTATCTGTGAGCGACGGATATTTTACCCTCTTCAGATTCTGCCTTATGTACGGCATCATTGCCGAAATAATTTTATCATAGGTAAGAGTATATTCGCTCGCATAATCCTTGCTCCACAGCATTTGTGCCGTAAGAAGAATATCGTAGAACTTGCCTTCCTTCTGAATTTTTTCTTCACAGGTGGGAGTCCACGTTGATATTTCACCTCCGATAACACCGTCATGTCTTATTCTGCTTTCATAGCGAGGAAAATGACTTGAATACAAATTTCCGATACCCACTGTGTAGCCCTTATTCGTAAGATTAAGCTCTATATCCTCACCAAGCCAAAAATACCATACAAAGTCAAGCATAAGTATATCCTTTGGAAGCATATCAATGGCAGGACGTGATGCGTAGTGAGTCACAGGCTGTATCATATCCGCCCACAGAATCATCTTCATTCCTTTGGTTTTGAGGTGATTGTACAGCTTCATAACATCGTTTCTGTAAAGTGTTGCGGCATCTTTACCTTTACACTTGGGACATACAGCCAACTGGTAGACCTCGTCGTGTCCCATATGAACGTATTCTTCGGGACGGAACAGCTCTACTATCTCATCTATAATATCATACATAATTTCGTATGACTTAGGGTTGGAAGGACAGTATGAGTGATAATAAAACTCGTTGGGTTTTGCGTCTTCTGCTCGTGTATCGATTTTTTTCTTTTCTGCCTCGGGATCAATCTCGGCAATCTCGGGAAATGCCTGAGTAAGGTACTGTACGTGACCGAGACTCTGTATTTCGGGAATAATGGAAATGCCAAAGCCTCTTATATATTCAAGAAGCTCCCTGATATCGTCTTTCTTAAGATAAGAGCCACCTGCAACAGAACCAAACGGGAAAGTCGGCCACTTGCCTTCGGCGTTCATTTTATTGGCATGGCAAACTGCTTCATTGATTTCGGGGTGTGACTCATATTCCATACCGCCTGCAATATTGAAAATAATATTGTTATATCCCATTGGCGAAATCATATATTTAACAAGACGTCTTGTAAAGTCAAGGTCTTCGTATGCAGGAATATAAAGGTGAACTCCTCTGAATTTACAGAAAGGCTCGTCCGATATTTCAGCTTTTGCTACTTTTCCGTCCTTAACCAGCTTAATAAAGCTTTCAGCACCCATCACAAAGCCTCTTACATTTGAAGCGTAAATCTTAGCACCCAAATCATCAACGATAAGCTTGTATCCGTCTTCTTTAATATTTGCATCACCGATAAAAGCTATTTTACCGTCACTGTCAACCTTGTTAATACGTATTGCCGTAAGCTCAAAATACTTTTCGCATAAAACATTTGCTGCTTTTTCCGATGTTTTGTCTTCGCACTGACAGCTGTCAAAGAAAACAGCGTCTGCAAAACCGTCCGTAAGCTTATATTCCTTGGGTGTGGGATAAAGATCAACACTTTCTTCAAGAGCACCGTAAAGACGGATATCTTCAATTTCAATATTTGAAAAATCACCCTCAAACACAAATTCAAGATTATCCGTAACACTGCCCGCTTCAAGAACAATTTTATCGCTCGTTATTGTTGTGCCTGTTTCGGAGCAGTAAGAGTAAAGAGTATTTTTACCGTCCTTCAAAACAACTTTGGTCAGATAAGTCTCATTTGATACCGAGACTACGGCTCTGTCAACAAAACATTCCTTTTCAAGCCTCAGCTTTACCGAAACCGGCATATTTCTCGCCGTCTGCCAATCAATTGATAAAGTGCCGCCGGACACGGGATTTTCGTTTTTTACCAATGCAAGCTCAGTGCTAGAGTTTTCATAAGTTACTGACGAAACATTTATTTTCAGCGAATCATTGAGCAATCCTATTTTCATAATGCTTCTCCTTTTTCACATATCAAATTTATTATCGGTATCTATGTTATTTAAGTGCTTTGAATCATTAAATAATGCTATCTTAGGTGATATCAGCCCGCCAATCTTGTTTTCAAAATGAACTTCGGAGATGCCTGTAAAATCAATTCTGAAATTAGCAGCAATACACGGAAAAGGAATATTGAAAATACGTGCAAACACCGAGCTTGATGAGCCTCCGTGACTTGCAAGCATAATACAGCTTTGATTAACTCTCTTTACCCTGTAATAATCTCCTTCTCGTTCATAGCCCAATTGAGACAACCATTTATCAAAGTTATCGCCAACAAGACGAATTCTTTCCGAAACAAAGTTATCTTTCATCAGCTCATTATCTTCCCAATTCGAATCCATAACGGGCATTCCGCATTCTACCATTTCCGACACCTTTGCCCAAGGATTGTAGTCTGCGTGAGGCTGTCCGCCCTTGGGTCCCCATTGTATCTCACGCATAAAGTCCAGCTTTACAACTTCCTTTCCGTGACGGTTTGCAATATGAACTGCAGTTTCATATGCTCTTCCGCAGGACGAAGAGTAAAATGCGTCTATTTTTTCTTGCTTCAATCTTTCATCAGCCGCCTCTGCCTGAGTGTGACCAAGCTCTGTAAGGCAGTCATCAACATAATTCGGGTGTCCGTGGCGCACAAATATTATTTTCATTACCAAATTACATCCGCTATGATTTTGCTCTGTACTAGCTTGGAGTAGAACCGGTGATCAGTTTAAAATTGCGGTTAAAGCTGCGAAGTGAATCAAAGCCGCAATCGAAAGCGGTCAGAAGTATTGTCTTATCGGTATTTTTAAGAATATACCCCGCTTCATTAATACGGTATCTGTTTACATAGTCGGTGTACGTCATATCTGTACATTTTTTGAAGTACCGTGAAAGGTAAACGCTGTGATAAGACGATTCGTTTGACAGTGATTCAAGTGAGCAATCCTTATTATAATTTGCCTCAACAAACTTAAATATGGTAAACAGCAAATCATCGTTTTCCCCGTGTCTTTCGCAATAGGCGGCATTTTCATTGAAAACTGAGCAAAGCCAATACAAAACACCCTTAATCTTAAGCAAATCGTTGCTTCCTCTTAACCCCTCAAGCACAGATACAAAGCTCTCATCAAGAGAAAACAAGTGGTTTTGCGGACGTTTGGTATTAAAAACGTGGCTGTAAGCCTGCACAAGCTTTACCGAAAATATGCAAAGAAAATGGCTGCTGTGACAAGGCGTTTCCAGAGAATTTACTTCATTTGGAAATATAAGCAGTGCATTTCCTTTAGAAACATCATATTGCTTTTTGTCTACGGTTATTTTCATTTTTCCGTCGGTGACAACAATCAGCTCAAAGCTTGAATGTAAATGAGGCGGAAATGAAAAGTCATTGTTGCTTTCGAATTTAATCAAATCACTGCTTAAAGAATTTTCTGATTCGTAAAACATACACGCCTCCCGAAATAAGTTAAATACTGTCTACTATTTTACAGAAATTGGCGTGACTTGTCAATATCTTTGCAGTACAATGAAAAAAAATAATACAATATCGCAGGTTTATTATGGAGTTTTTTAAGGAGATAAGGAAAATCAAATTTGAAGGCAAAAATGCTAAAACCCCTTTTGCTTTCCGTTTTTACAATCCCGATGAAGTAATCGGCGGCAAAACAATGCGTGAAAGTCTGAGATTTGCAATGTCCTACTGGCATACAATGTGTGCAGGCGGCACTGATATGTTCGGCGGTGAAACAATTATCAAGAATTACGGTGCAGCAAATGCTATGGACATTGCAAAGAACAAGGCGTATGCTGCATTTGAGCTTATGGACAAGCTTGATATTGACTACTTCTGCTTCCACGACAGAGATATAGCACCGGAAGCAGATACATTAAAGGAAACTAACGAAAGACTTGACGTTATCACGGACCTTTTTGAAAAGCTTATGGGCGAATACAACAAAAAGGTACTGTGGGGCACGGCAAACTGCTTTGGCAACAAAAGATATATGCACGGTGCAGGTACTTCTCCAAATGCCGATGTTTTTGCTTTTGCGGCAGCACAGATTAAAAAGGCAATTGAAATAACAACACGCCTCGGCGGCGAAGGCTATGTTTTCTGGGGCGGCAGAGAAGGCTACGAAACGCTCATCAATACCGATATGGCTCTTGAGCAGGACAATATGGCACGTCTTATGAGAATGGCTGTTGACTATGCACGCTCTATCGGCTTTAAGGGTGACTTCTACATTGAGCCAAAGCCCAAGGAGCCTACAAAGCATCAGTATGATTTTGACGCATCAACCGTTCTTGCTTTCCTTCGCAAGTACTCACTTGACAAGGATTTTAAGCTTAACATAGAAGCAAACCATGCAACTCTTGCAGGTCACACCTTCAATCACGAGCTTTGCGTAGCACGAACAAACAATGCCTTCGGCTCAATTGATGCAAATCAGGGTGATATGCTTCTTGGCTGGGATACCGACCAGTTTCCTACCAACGTATACGACACGACTCTTTGTATGCTTGAAGTTCTCAGAGCAGGTGGCTTTACCAGAGGCGGTCTGAATTTTGATGCTAAGACAAGACGCAGCTCGAACACTTACGAGGACATTTTCCTTTCATACATTACGGGTATGGACGCTTATGCTCTCGGTCTTAAAATGGCTGACAAGATTATCAAAGACGGCAGAATTGACGAATTTGTAAAGCAGAGGTATGCAAGCTACTCACACGGCATAGGAAAGAAAATAGTTGACGGCACGGCAACAATGACAGAGCTTGAAAAATACGCACTTGATATGGGCGATGTTACTTCAAACATCAGCGGTAGACAGGAATATCTTGAAAACGTTATGAACGAGATAATGTTCGGAATGTGAGGACAAAATGAAGTATATTATCGGTATTGACGTCGGCACATCGGGGACTAAAGGCGTTCTCTTTGACACCGACGGCAAGGAAATTGCATCACATCTTGAAGAGTATCAAATGCTTCAGCCTCAAAACGGCTGGGCAGAAGAAAATCCCGAGGATTGGTGGCAGGCTTGCAAGACGGTTTTATGTGAGCTGTCAAGCAAAGCGGAAGGCGGCGAAATAGCAGGTATAGGTCTTTCGGGACAGATGCACTCACTTGTTATGCTTGACGAAAACAACAACGTCATCCGTCCTGCCATTCTTTGGTGCGACCAGAGAACAAATGAAGAATGCAGCGAAATCGAAAGCATCATCGGCAAAGAAAAGCTTGCAGCCATTACTGGAAACAAGGCAATTCCTGCACTCACGGCATCAAAAATTTTGTGGGTACGCAAGCATGAGCCCGAAAACTACCGAAAGTGCCGCCACATTCTTCTTGCGAAGGATTATATCCGCTTCAAGCTGACAGGTGAATATGCAACAGAGGTATCGGATGCTTCGGGTATGCAGTTTCTTGACATTAACACAAGAAACTGGAGCGATGAAGTATGCAAGGCTCTTGACATTGATATGTCGAAGCTTGCAAAAGTATACGAAAGTCCCGATGTGACAGGCTATGTAACAAAGCAGGCGAGCGAGCTTTGCAAAATCAGTGCAGGTATACCTGTGGCAGGAGGCGGCGGAGACAACGCCTGTGCGGCAGTGGGAAGCGGTGTTTACAGCGTCGGCAAGGCATTTACCACACTTGGTACAAGCGGTGTTATATTTGCACCCACTTCTAAGCCAACCGTTGATGCAGAAGGCAGATTCAATGCATTCTGTGCGGCTGTTCCCGGTACTTGGCACGTACTTGCCATAACGCAAGCGGCAGGGCTGTCACTTAACTGGTTCAGAAACAACATAGCAAAAGAGTATTCCTACAAAGAAATCGATGCCGAATGTGAAAAGCTTCCCGTCGGAAGCGAAAAGCTTATCTATCTTCCCTATCTTATGGGAGAAAGAACGCCAATTCTCGACTCCGCTGCAAGAGGTGTTTTCTTCGGTCTTTCTGCCATGCACACAAAGATGCACATGGCACGCTCCGTAATTGAGGGTGTTACCTTTGCTCTTTACAACTGTCTTGACGTACATCGTGACTACGGCATCGAAATGAACAGTATGATTCTTTGCGGAGGCGGCGGAAAAAGCAAATTCTGGTAGAAGGTTATAAGCGACGTATACAACATGGACATCTCTACTCTTGAAAATGATGAATCGGCGGCATTGGGTGCTGCAATCTTAGGCGGTGTTGCAGGCGGAGTCTATGGCAGTGTTACCGAAGGCTGTGAAAAGTGTGTCAAGGAAAAGAATAAAACACCTCCCGATATCACAGCCCACAATGAATATATGAAGTATTACAAGGTTTACAAGAACCTGTATCCTGCTTTGAAGGACAGCTTCAATTTAATATCAGACTTTTAATTTAGGTAATCCGGGAATAATAAAAAATCAGCGGACATCAGCATCAGCTTTTGCCCGCTTTTATTATATTTAAATCACTTTAACCATTTATCAAGATTTGCCTTAACAAAATCATCGTCATTGAGATGAGGATACATTCTGTAAACTCTGTCTATTTCTTCCTTCTGTCCCATTGACATTGTTTCGTCGGGATTCAAGCACCATATACCTTCAAACAGTCCCTGACGGCGAAGAACCTCATGAAGACCAGCAATACAGCCTTTAAAGTTATTGGCAGTATCAAAGAACGCTGCGTTTGTATCGGTTACCTCATTGGCAAGCTCTAAAATTTCATATGAAACTTCTTTCTTTTCAGCCGCTTCTCTCAGCTTATGGAACATCTCAACCGCTTTCTTTGTCCAAACCGACCAGTGACCGAGAAGTCCGCCCACAAATCTCTTATAATAGGTCTTGCCGTTTTCAGAAAATTTGTAGCCTGTTACAAGGTCAATTACGATATTATCGTCATTACCTGTATAAAGAGCGATATCGTCGCATCTATGTGACATTGCCGCAGCTCTTACCAAATCAAGAGTAGCATATCTGTTAAAGGGTGCACTCTTAATTGCAACCACGTTGTCAATTGCACACACTCTTTCCCAGTAGTTATATGTAAAGTACCTGCCGCCTACTGAAGGCTGGAGATAAAATCCGATGACAGGCATAACAGCCGCAACAGCTTTTGTGCGCTCTACCATATAATCTTCGTCAAAGTCATTAAGTCCGCCGGGGCTGAGAAGTACTGCATCATAGCCGTACTGCTTTGCAAGCTGTGCTTCAGATACTGCCTGTTCGGTTTTACCGCAAACACCGCAAACCTTGACTACAACCTTATCATTTTCTTTCTCATATTCGTCTATGACATCCGAAACACTTTTTATAACAGTTTCAAAAAGATTGTACTGAGGAAGTCTTATTTCAAACTGAGTTGTGTGAACGGCAACAGCTATTCCTCCACTTCCTGCGTCAAGATAGTATCTGGTAATGGCACGCTGGCGTTTTTCGTCAAACCTTCTGTTTTCATCAAGCGCAAGAGGGTTAGCAGGAATTACTGTACCGTTATGAAGTATTTCAAGAGCTTTATCGTGTCTGTTCATTAGTAGCTTCCCTTTCTTTCTTCGAAATGTGTAGGCTTATCCAAAGTCTTCCCGCCGTCAAGTATATACTGAGCCTGCCATTTTATAAGAGTTTCGGCACTTACGGAAGGATAACCGAAGGTTTCCATTGCCTTCATTGCATTGTTAAGGTACGCTGTTGTTCCCTCTTCATTTTCAAAAATCGGCTCTTTTCCGAATGCTTTACCAAATCTTTTCGCAACAGCCTTGATTGACACCGTTTCGGGACCTGTAACATTCATTTTAACAGCGGGATTTCCTGCGTGAAGAAGTCCGCGGATTGCAATTTCGTTGGCACTTCCCTGCCATATAAAGTTATAACAAGGCGTTGTGAGAGAAATGGGAGTACCGTCAAGTACCTTTTTTGCAACGTCAAAGAGAACGCCGTATCTGAAGTCAACCGCAAAATTCAGTCTATAGATAAATACGTTTGTACCGTATGCGGAAGCTGCATATTCAAAAGCTCTCTCACGTGCAAGACAGCTCATTGCGTATTCACCAACAGGCACAGGTCTGTCTTCCTCGGTACAGCCGCCGCTTGCAAGAGGAACAATGGGATAAACATTGCCTGAGGAGAACACAACGATATTTGATTTTTTGAACTTATCGGCAACAAAAGCAGGAAGCGACGAGTTCATAGCCCAGGTTAAAGCTTCGCTTCCGTCTGTTCCGAATTTTCTGCCTGCCATAAAGATAACGTTTTCCGTTTCTTCAAGTGCCTCAAGGCTCTTTCTGTCAAGCAGGTCGCAACTCACAACCTCAACCCCGTTTTGCTCAAGAAAGCCTTTTACTTGTGTATCTGTAAAACGTGATACTGCAATAATTCTCTTTTCAATTCCTGCGGCCTTTACTGCATTTTTCGCAAGAACGCAAAGAGTAGGTCCCATTTTACCGCCTGCACCAAGTACTGTAATATCGCCCTTGATTTTGGCAATATCCTTTATCAAATCGTCAGACGGTGTAGTAAGCAGCTCGTTCAACTTTTCTTCGTTCCACATAATAAACTCCTTATTTCAATATAAATTCGGACAGCACGTCAGCAACATGATTGATTCTTTTATCCATTTCTTCCTCAGATGTAAGGTCTTCACCAAGCATGTGAGACAGCGTATAGACATTTGAAAAAGCCGAGAAACAAAACAGATTACAGGACATTGCGGTCTGTTTAATGTCGATTTCTTCTTTGACAAAACCGTTTTCTTTTCCTTTTAAAAGCAGTTTTTCTATTCCCTTAAACAGAACTCCATCTGTGCATTCAACGTATTTTGCATACTCGAGATTTTCCCACAGCACAAGTCTTACAAAGCTTTTGTTATTTTTTAGAAATTCAAAATACATAACTATTGCTTCTCTTATGACAGACGGCTCTGTAAATTCCATCTTTAGAATTTTATCTTCATACTGTGAGAGCCGTGCGTATACTATCTTAAGAACTTCTTTATATAAGCCTTCTTTGCTTGTAAAATGAGCATAAACCATACGCTTATTGACTCCCGCCAAATCCGCTATATCGTCTACTCTGGCAGCAGCAAGCCCTTTTTCGGAAAACTCGGCTTCCGCTGAGGCAAGAATTTTTTCTTTGGTAATTCTGGATTTTTCGCTTTGTTGCATTTAATCTCCTTAATAAGTAACTATTTGGTTATTTTTATTATAAAGCATATTTTTCTGTTTGTCAAGCGTTTTTTAAATAAATCTGTATATTTTTGCATATTGCTTGGGAGACACCCCCTCGGAGTTTTTGAAAGCATAAGAAAAATGATACAGGCTGCCAAAGCCGCACTTTTCTGCCACCTGTTCAACGGTAAAGCAATTTTTCTTAAGCAGCTTTTTGGCTTCGTCAATTCTGACTCTCATCAAATATTTATGAGGTGATACACCCATAATTTTCATGAAAGTCTTTCTGAAATATACAGCACTGATATTGGACATTTTTGCAAGCATCTCAACATTGATGGACGAATCACTGTAATTCTTACTGATATAGTCAATGGGCTCTTTAATAAGTGCGCTTTTTGCCGATGAATTTTCAGCATCGTCAAGGTATTTTAAAAGTACATACAGCATTGACAGCTTATCATATTCATTATCCGCATTTTCGATATCAAGAAACAGCTTCTGAACATGCTCGGGATTGGGAACATCCTGAAGCTTAAAGTCCTTCAAATCCATTTCTCCCATAAAATTTATAAGTCCCACAATACCGGGCTTATGTGTTACAAGCTCGTATGACAGTCCCATGGGAATATAGATAACCTTTCCTTCTTTCAGCTTATAACGTCCGCTTTCACCGTGAAAAACATTTTCGGTATCCATAAATGGAATACAAATTGCGTGACAATACCTATTATCCATTTTAAAGTAATTTCCCAATTCATTGGGTACACTTCTTACATCGAGGTGAGTAGCATATATATTCTTCATATAAACTCCTCCGAAACAAAATAGTATCATTTTTCTTAAATATTATATCTATTGATGTATTTTAATTCAATATTATTTGTGTTAATATTTATTTACAGTATAAAATATAAAAGTATAGGAGAGGTTATTTATGAAATTTTTTACTTCAATCGTTTTAATTTTAACTCTTTTGTGCTCAATTTCAGTTTTCGCTGCACCCATACAAACAAATGTAGCGGAAAGTACAAACGAGCTAACTGTTGATTTTGCCGAAGCCGTGCTTTCTGCCGAGCTGACAGAGGAAGCCGAAGGTTCACTTCTTACAGGTACCGAGATTTACGGTGGCGAATTCAATTCAGCGGGTGATGAACCAAAATGGAACAACTCAAACAATACCGACCAGCTGTTTATGAAAACCAGCAAAACCGAAGACGTTTATGTCGGCTATAAACTTTCGTCACCCAAAGTGATCACAAAAGCTGTCATTTATCCTGATGTAAGAACCAGTAATGATCAGATTGCAGCCGCTTACAATAGAATTGTCGGAGCGACAATAGAAGCCTCAACAGACAATGTTAATTGGGAAATCTTAGCTACAGTAACATCAGAAGCAAAGGCAATAATCGATCAAAAACAAGGGCTTCCTTTAACATTTAATATCGCAGGAAACACTCCTATAGTTAAGGAATATTCTTATGTCAGATTTTGCATGAGAAAAGGCGTGGGCGTCGATACATATTTCAGCTTCTCAGAAGTATATTTTTACGGCATTGACAAGCCCGAAACTAAGCTTGTATCCGACAAGCTCCTTGAAGGAAACAGATTTTTAGGAAACGATAATGAGTTAACAGCAGATTGGACCGACGGAATTTATTCAAGCGGTAAAGGCAACGAACGTGTTTTCTTTACCAACAAAGCGAGTACCGAAGCTTATGCAGGCTTTGAATACGGTGCTCACAAAGTTATTCCCACAAGAGTAGAAATTGTACCTACAAAGGATGCGGCTAACTCATTCCAAAGAATCAAGAATTCAGTAATTCAAGGCAGAACTGCTGACGGCAGCTGGGAAACAATCATTACTCCCGACTTCAGCACCTACAAAAGCAAACTCGATGCCGGTGAGCTTATAACAATAAGCTTTGATATAGATACACAGTCAAAGGAATACTCGGCATTAAGACTTTACAGAGCATCGGGAAGTGACTTCCTGTCATTTGTTGACCTTGCTTTCTACGGATATATGAGCAGTGATGCCGAAAAGCTTACAGGCTCACAGATATTCAGCCACGATGCTACAGGCACTTATTACAAAGGCACAAAACCCACAAATGTATTTGACGGTAATACCGATACCTACCTCATGATATACAATACTGTGGCAACAGATGGCTCAAACGACATTTGGGCAGGCTATGATTTCGGCGAAGGAAATGCTGTAGTTCTTACAGACGTAGGTTACTACGGATACAATGGTGATAATAATACGCCCGAAAGAGTAAAAGGTCAGATTTTCCAGGGATCAAACGATAATGAAAGCTGGACAGATCTTGCAGTTATAAAAACAGGTACAAAAGGTCAACACGTATATTTTGATATTTTTGACAGCACCCCTTACAGATACGTACGTCTCTATGACGAAAACGGTGCATTTGATAAAACAACATCTTCATCAGGCTCTTTCTATATGCAGGCTGAGATTGAGTTTTACGGTCACTATGCCGAGAAATACACCGTTACCTTTAAGGGCGGTGAAGGCTCTTCCGAAGAAAACAAAGTAGTGTTATTTGAGAATTCCACCGTTAATGTTGCTGAACACGATTTTGATGACAACGAAAACTACCTCTTTATCGGCTGGGTTGATGAAAACGGCGAAACGGTAGATGGAACAATTACCGTAACCAAGGACATAGAGTTGACAGCTCAGTGGAAATACGTGGGTGTCGCTCCCCTTTCCTTCAATGAAAATTCCATCAGAGTAAACGATCCTGACGGCATCAGATTTAAATCCGCCGTTGTCAACACCGTAAAAAATGATGAAAAAACAACAGAATACGGCTACATTGTAACTCTTGAATCTTTGGTTGGCGACAACGACGTTGTAGAAGACCTTAAGTTCGACAACAACGGCAAAATCAGATATGTATACGGCGTAAGCTACGGCTACGACGACACCATTGATAAAGACGTAGACAGAATATACAAATCAGACAGCGACTATACGTACTTTACCGCAGTTATCTACGGTGTTGAGCGGACAAAGGAAGCTTTATCGGGCAAAATCATTGTAAGACCGTACATAAAGTACAACAATGAGACCATTTACGGCACTCCAATGTCAAGAAGCGTTTTTGAGGTTGCAAAGGTGTTGAAAGAAACACGCTATGAAAACCTTAAACAAGACGAAAAAGATTACATCGATGAAATATTGACTATTTGCGAAAGCGCATCCTAAGTGTTAGTTTTGCTGATGGACACAAGCACGGTGATTTCTCCTTTTTCTAAATGATTTCTTTTCATGGTTCACCACTTGATTAATTCGGCTTAACTATAAAGCTCCGCACTCATTACGAGTGCGGAGCAATTTTTTTACATATATTCTTCCATTTTCTTGTATTTATTGTATCTTTCAACGGCATCTGCCCTGCTCTGCTCAAAGAGTATTTTGGCATTTTCGGGGAATGTGCGTTTCAGTGACGCATATCTTACTTCGCCGTCAAAGAATTCCATAAGATCGGTTGCAGGCTCTTTGGAGTCAACAGTCAGATGCTTGCCGTTTGCATCGGGATTGTATCTGTAAAGAATCCAGTATCCACAGTCTACAGCACGTTTCATTTCCTGCTGAACTTTATCCATACCAAGCTTAATACCGTGAGAAAGACAAGGAGTATAAGCTATGATAACAGAAGGACCTTTATAATTCTGAGCTTCCTTTATTGCTTTAACAAGCTGATTGTTGTCAGCACCCATTGCAACCTGTGCAACATATACATTTCCGTAGGTCATAAGCATTGCACCAAGGTCTTTTTTCTTTGACTTCTTACCCGATGCGCAGAACTGTGCGACAGCACCGAGAGGAGTAGCCTTTGAGGATTGACCGCCTGTATTTGAGTAAACCTCGGTATCTACAACGAATACATTGATATCCTCGCCGCTTGCGATAACGTGGTCAAGACCGCCAAAGCCAATATCGTATGCCCAGCCGTCGCCGCCAAACATCCAGAAGCATTTTTTGGAAAGTCTGTCACTGTCACGGAGAATTGCCTTTACCTCATCTGTCTGCTTTGCATTGTTAAGTGCTAAAATTAAGTCTTCTGTTGCTTTTTCACTCTCGTCAAGGTAATCAAAACTGTTGAGCCATACATTTGCAATTGCTTTAAGTGCTTCATCTTCGGTGACTTCAACAAGTTTTTCAACGTTCATCTTTACAAGCTCACGCTGTTTTTTATCGGCAATATACATACCGAGGCTGAATTCAGCGTTATTTTCAAACAAGGAATTAGACCATGCAGGACCTTTGCCTTTTGAATTCTTTGTATAAGGAATACCCGGCATAGGAGAGCCCCAAGCCTGAGAACAGCCTGTTGCGTTTGCCCAATAAACTTTGTCGCCGAAGAGCTGTGTTAAAAGCTTTGCATACGGTGTTTCACCGCAGCCTGCACAAGCAGCGGAAAATTCAAGCAACGGTGTTTTGAACTGGCTTCCCTTTACGGTATACTTATCAAAAAGCTCGCCTTTATCCGTGGTTTTAAGTGTATACTCCCAAACTTCATCGTATGTAGGAACAGACGCAAAGTGTTCCATGGTAATAGCTTTTTCCTTTGCAAGACAGTTATTGACACAGCTTCCGCAACCTGTACAGTCAGCACCGCTGATAGAAAGCGTGTAGTAAAGACCTTTTGCCTGCGAGCCGTTTGCGGCAACATATTTCATTGCAGAAGGTGCATTCTTTACTTCCTCTTCGCTGAGCAGATACGGTCTTATAACTGCGTGAGGACAAACAAACGCACACTTATTGCACTGAATACACTTTTCGGGATTCCACACCGGGATATTTTCCGATATTGCACGCTTTTCAAAAGCAGTAAGTCCAAGCTCTATTCTGCCGTCCTTGTACTTTTCAAATACGGAAACAGGAAGATCGTCGCCCTTCTGGTTATTGATAGGCTCTAAAATCTGAGTTACCACCTCAGGCTTTGACATATCTGTTTTTGCAAACATTTCGCTGAGATTTCCCCAGCTTTCGGGAACGTCAATCTTTACAAAAGCAGATGCACCTCGAAGGATTGCCTCAACATTCTTATTGACAACATCTTCACCCTTTGCAAAGTATGTTTTCTTGGCTGAGTCAATCATATAGTTCTTTGCTTCTTGGGCATCAATTACATTTGCAAGAGTAAAGAACGCCGACTGAAGCACCATATTAATTCGCCCGTGAAGTCCTATTTCGTCAGCGATTTTTGCAGCATCAATTATATAGAACTTTGCCTTCTTCTTAGCAAGCTCCTTTTTGAGTGCCACAGGCAAACGTGCATCAAGCTCATCGGGCGTATATGAGCAGTTAAGAAGGAATGTTCCGCCCTCTTTAAGCTCGGTTACGATGTCATATTTATAAATATAGCTCTGATTGTGACAAGCTATAAAATCTGCATTCTTAACATAGTATGTAGAACGAATGGGAGATGAGCTGAAGCGCAGGTGGCTCTTTGTTACGCCAAAGGATTTCTTTGCATCATATTCAAAATAAGCCTGTGCATACTTTTCCGTGTGGTCATTGATAATCTTAACTGTACTGTGGTTTGCACCAACCGTTCCGTCAGAGCCAAGTCCCCAGAATTTGCAGCTTACGGTATCATCGTTTTCAGCACTTATAATCTTTGAAGGTGTAAGGCTGAGGTGTGTCACGTCGTCATTAATGCTGACAGTAAAACCGTTAAGAGGCTGACTCTTGTCAAGGTTTTCAAACACGGCAAGTAAATCGCTTGGTGTTGTATCCTTAGAGGAAAGACCGTAGCGACCGCCGATAACGGTGATATCTTTTCCGAAAAGCACGCTTCTTACATCAGTATAAAGCGGCTCGCCGACAGCACCCATTTCCTTTGTTCTGTCAAGAACTGCTATTTTCTTAACTGTTTTGGGAAGTGCACCGAGAAAATGCTTTGCAGAAAAAGGTCTGTAAAGGTGCACCTGAAGAAAGCCTGCCTTACCGCCGTTCTTATTGATATAATCAACAGTTTCCATAACCGTCTCGCTGACAGAGCCCATGGCAACAATTACATTTTCAGCATCGGGAGCTCCGTAGTAATTGAAGAGATGATATTCCCTTCCAACAAGAGCCGATATTTGCTTCATATAGTCTTCCACAATATCGGGAAGCTTATCATAGTCTGTGTTGTTGGCTTCTCTTACCTGGAAGAAAATATCGGGATTCTGAACTGTTGCACGCATATCGGGGTGGTCGGGATTGAGAGCGCTGCGCTTATAATTATTAAGTGCCTCGTAGTCCACAAGCTTTGCAAGGTCGGAATACTCCATCTGCTCAACCTTATCAATCTGATGGCTTGTTCTGAAGCCGTCAAAGAAGTGCATAAAGGGTATTCTCGACTTGATTGCGGAAAGATGTGCAACACCTGCCAAATCCATTATTTCCTGCACTGACGAGGTGCTGAGCATAGCAAAGCCTGTCTGACGGCAGTTATAAATATCGGAATGGTCGCCGAAAATCGAAAGAGCGTGTGTGCCGACAGTACGTGACGCAACATGAAGCACACCGGGAAGTCTCTCACCCGAAATTCTGTGAAGCACGGGAATCATAAGCATAAGTCCCTGGCTTGATGTAAAAGAAGCCGACAGTGCACCTGTTTCAAGTGAGCCGTGTACAGCGGCAATTGCACCTGCTTCAGACTGCATTTCAACAAGCGACACAGTCTGTCCGAATATGTTCTTCTTACCGTTTGCCGACCAGGCGTCTGTCTTTCCTGCCATGGGTGACGACGGTGTTATTGGGTAAATGGCGGCAATTTCAGTAAAGGCGTATGATATATAAGCCGCCGCTTCATTACCGTCCATTGTTACTAATTTCTTTTCTGACATTTTTACTGTCCTTTCTGCCTGAGTTAATAAAAAATATCTAAACCGCTTACTTTAAAAGCATTTTATCTGCTGTATTAAAACCGTTTTCGGTCAGAAAATCATACATTGCATGAACCTTAAAGCCGTCATAGTCCTAGCACCTGTGACTGTCACAGCCGATACTTATAACGGTCCCGGCTTTTTTGACCGTATTCTGCTTATCTGCATCCTTCATAAAATCCAAAACATACTGATGCTCACGATAGCCATGAATGCTGTCATAGGTCACATTCATTTCCCAAAAGATTCCGTTATCGGTAAGGCTCTTGAAAAACTCATAACAGTCAAAGCCGTACAAATCGCAATAAGCAAATAAATCTGTATGAGCTATTCCGCAAGGAATTCCGAGATTTTTGCAAAAGCCGATTAAATCGCTTCCGACGAAGCTTTGAGGATCGGTTATGTGCTCAATAAGGCAATAATCAAAATTACAGATTTGCGTTTTATCGGTTATGTCAAACAAATGAGGAAGTGTTGCAATTTCAATACCGCAAATCACTCGAATTCTGTCTGCGTAAGTTTTTGCAAAACCCCTCATTTCTTGCAAATACTGCTCTTTTCTGTCACCGATGCCGTAATTGTGGTCGCATATGCCCAGCACCGATATGCCGTTATGAATTGCAGTTTCAATTAAGTCCTTTGGGTTATCCCTGCCGCAATTGCTGTAATATGTGTGAGAATGAATATCAAAAACTTTGCGTTTTTTATCCCTGTCAAAGGTTTTGAGCGTGGTTTCATAGGCGTTTTCGGGACGCATTTCAAAAATCACAGGCACCTTATTTATTCTTTCCATTGCCCAGTTTTTGAAAAATGAGCCGTAGCTTATCAGCTTTCCGTATACATCGGTTATTGGCATATGATTTTCAAAAATTCCGTTTTCATAGGTAACCTGATGAATATGGTAACCGACAATGTATTTTCCCACCGTGGCAAGCCACGTGCTTATCTGATAGGTCTGACTGTAAGGAGCGTTGTTTCTTGCGTGACCGATGTCAAAATTAATTCCAACCTTATGTCTGCATTTCTCCGAAAGAGTTTTCATAAACAAAAGGCATTCCTGAGGAATATACCCGAATCTTCTGTTTTCATCGGGAGTATCTTTTGACGTCATATGCATATTTTCAACGCCGACAACCACTTTATGCTCAATACCGTTAATATAATCGGCAAGAAGATTGCAAATTTTGTCAAGGCAATCCTTATCTTCATTTACCGTCTTGACTGACACTATCGGTACATGCTGAACAAGTCTTTCTGCTTTAAGTATCTTTGCAATTTCAACGCATCTTGCATATTTTTCATCGACAAAAGCTATACCGTTTTCATAGTAAACTTCAGGTAAGTGAACCGACAGGTTTTCTCCGCCGCTTTTTCTCCACTTTTCAACAAGAGCACAAAGCCCCGCTTTATCGAAAGAAGCACAACTCGGTCTTAGCTCTATGCACTTCAAACCATTCTTTACGGCAAGCTTGATATCTCTTTCTATATCATAGCAAGAAACACCGAAATACGAATACAAATCAGTGGGTACGGGAGAAAAATAATATGCTTTTCTGCCTTTTGAGGTTGCTGTATCATAATAGTAGATACAACAATTCTCACCGATAGCTTTATCAGGGTCCATAGCCTGAAGGCTGATGCTGTTATCATCTTCAAGGCTTTTATGCAAATGACCGTAAAACAGTTTGGTGTCCCTATGATTATTTCTCCAACTAAGCAACTTTTCCCTTGAAGCATCACTTAAAGAGCTTATAGGGTGATGCATGAAAACGATGCTGTTTTTATCAGCTTGTTCAAGTAAAGAAAGAGTATCATCATCAACATTTCCGTCACAGTCATTGACAGCAAAAATCACCTGTCCGTCAACAACATTTTTTGTAGGTGACGAAAGCTTTCTTACTGTTTCCTTACTATCGGAGCACCTTAAATCGGAGTTGCCGGGAACGTACAAGAACGGAATTTCAAGACTGTTAAGTTTATTTAAAAAATCTTTATACACAGTTTCATTTCCGTCGCAGGTAACATCCCCTGCATATACAATGCAGTCTGCACCCTTTTTACGTATGTCTTCTATTGCCCAATCAAGAACATCGTACTGCAAAGCACCCTTTTCACAAGGCAGATGCAAATCGCACATAAAGCATATTTTCATATACGGCACTCCAATTTATCAAGAACTACGTTATTATACAATTAGGTGATAGGAAAGATGCAGAATCATAACTGTTTTTTTATGAATTCAACATTATCATCTATTGGTTTTGAACCATCTAACTTTATCACCCTACATGAACGTGTATTCAACCACTTTTCAATTTTTTCTGTTGTACGAGCTGCAACAAAATTATGAAAAACCTTTTGTTGCTCGTACATATCCCCACCTTTTAATACTCTTTCACCAAATCTGTCATACTCTCGCTTTTTTATTCGTGAAAGGCGAAGTTCAAGAGGAGCAGAAAGATAAATAACATAATCATAAAACGAATTTATTTTATCTCCAAGGTCTCCGCGTGTTGCGGTAAGCACAACATTTTTGTGTTGTTCGATATATGAGGTAATAAATTCTCTTACTTCCTCATCAGTACGGCTTTTAGAAAAAGGGATATCTGATTTCAAAAAATAATAATCTTCATCATTAAGAAATTGAAAACCAAGTGCGTTAGCTAATTTTATTCCAAGCGTTGTCTTTCCGCTACCATTAAGTCCGCAAATCAAAATTACACTCAAAATTATTTCCCCTTAGTTTTTGCAGTAGTTACAGAAGCAACAAGTAATCTTCTAAATTTTACTGCTTTTTCATACATATCAGAATATTCATACTCGGTTATCATTTTAGTGTCTTTAAAAAGTCCTAACCAATAATCGCTTTCATAACATTCTTTTAATGCAATTTGAAATTTATTTATAAAATCCGCTTTACTTGCAGCATAATCTGCCTCATAAATATTGGCACCAATACTTGTTCCACTTCTTAAGAGTTGATTCAACAATACATTACTTCTTCTGTTTTCCTTGATTTCAGTACAAAGATTTACAATATCAACCGCAAATTGTTTTGGCAAATCTACAAGTTTATTCTCTTTTATGTCTTTTCTCCATTAAATGAATTGACAACTATCGTTGTCATGAATTGGCTAAAGCCATGAATTGTTGCTAACGCAACATGAATTAAATTGCCTTTATAATGCACGAAGTGCAATTCATGAGCCGTAAGGCTCAATTCATGAAATCTTTGATTTCAATTCATGCCGAAGGCAATTCATTGAGTTTGCTTTGCAAACTCATTATAACACAATATTAAGAATAATTCAACTATTCTTTATTAAGTCCCAGCTTTGCTGCCGCCTCTTCTCGCATCTTATATTTCAAAATCTTACCTGCGGCATTCATGGGGAATTCCTTGACAAAGTCGATGTATCGGGGAACTTTATGCTTAGCAAGGCTTGCAACAATAAAGTCCTTCATTTCCCTTTCTGTCATCTCTTCCCCGTCTTTAAGGATAATACAAGCCATTATCTCTTCGCCGTACTGCTTGTCGGGAACGCCGATAACCTGAACATCCTTAACCTTGGGATTGGTATAAATAAACTCTTCTATTTCCTTGGGGTAAATGTTTTCGCCGCCTCGGATAATCATATCCTTAAGTCTGCCTGTAATGCGGTAGTTACCGTTGGCATCTCGGCAAGCAAGGTCGCCTGAGTGAAGCCAGCCGTTTTCGTCAATGGCAGCAGCAGTGGCCTCGGGCATTTTATAGTAACCCTTCATTATATTGTAGCCTCTTGCAACAAACTCGCCGTTTACTCCGTCAGGCACATCAAGTCCCGTTTCAGGGTCAATTACCTTACACTCAACATTTGCAAATGCACTTCCGACGGTTTCTGTTCTGACGGTGAGGTCATCATAGTAAGAACTCATTGTACAGCCGGGGCTTGCTTCGGTCTGACCGTATACGGATACTATATGTTTCATACCCATAGGACCTGTTGCAGCGAGCTTCATAAGGTCGGCAGGACAGTTGGCACCTGCCATAATACCTACTCTCATATGGCTGAAATCTGTTTTCTCAAAATCAGGGTGTTGCATCATTGCTATAAACATTGTGGGAACGCCGTTAAAGGCTGTAATATGCTCCTGATTTATGCAGGCAAGAGAAGATTTGGGCGAAAAATATGGCATGGGACACATAGTTGCACCGTGAGTCATTGATGAAGTCATTGACAGCACCATTCCGAAGCAATGGAACATAGGCACTTGAATCATCATACGGTCAGCGGTAGACAAATCCATATGGTCACCGATATATTTACCGTTATTTACTACGTTGTAATGTGTAAGCATAACGCCCTTGGGAAAACCTGTTGTACCTGAGGTGTACTGCATATTGCATACATCGTGAATATCAACCTCGGCGGCCATTCTGTATATTTTCTCAACAGGAACGTCGTTTGCTCTCTGCATTGCTTCGTTCCATTCAAGACATCCCTGCATTTTAAAGCCTACCGTGATTACATTTCTCAGCATGGGAAGCTTTTTGCAGTGAAGAGGTTTTCCGGGTACGGTGTTTTCAAGCTCAGGACAAAGGCGCTTTATGGCATCGGCGTAGTCTGAGTCCTTGAACGAATCAATCATAACAAGTGTATGAGTATCCGACTGCTTGAGAAGGTATTCAATTTCGTGAATTTTATAGGCAGTATTAACCGTAACAAGAACAGCACCGATTTTTACGGTAGCCCAGAAAGTAAGATACCACTGAGGAATATTTGTGGTCCAGATTGCAACGTGACTTCCTGCCTTAACGCCCATTGAAACAAGTGCACGTGCTACGTCGTCAACATCATCACGGAATTCCGAATATGTTCTTGTATAGTCCAGCGTTGTATACTTAAAACAGTACTGATCGGGGAATCTGTCAACCATTTCGTCAAGTACCTGAGAGAAGGTCTTTTCAATAACGATATCCTTTTTCCATACGTATTTACCTGTGCCTGCCTCATTATACTGACAAGGCTTGAAATTCTTATCGGGATCACCGAAGGATTCAAGATATTCGGCAAACTGAGGGAAAATAATATCAGGCTCGCCGATTTCCTCCATCCACTTAGGATCCCACTCAAGGCTCATATATCCGTCATAATTTACAGAGCGAAGAGCGTTCATAACTTCGTTAAAAGGAAGTTCACCCTCACCCATAAGGGTATATTCAATATGATCACCATCATGTATGGCGTCCTTCATATGCACGTGCATAACGCTTGCACCAAGGTTTTGAATCGACTTTTCAGCCTTCTCTCCTGCAACCATACAAGTATGATATACGTCCCACAGTGCACCGACGCTGTCGCTGGCAAATGTTCCCAGAAGCTCTTTAAGGTTATCGGTGTTTGCAAAAACACCCATAGTTTCAACGAGGAGAACTATTCCCTCTTCTTCAGCAACAGGTACAAGCTTTTCAAGATTAGTTACAGCTTTTTCAACCGTAATCTGTGCATCCTTTGCATATACTCTTATGAAAGGTATCTTCATTGTATTTGCAACATCAATACAATATTCAAGCTCCTTGAGCATAGCACTTTCATCGTCAGCGGAAATATCGCAGGCAGAGTCCATACATACAAGCTCAATTCCCGATTCATAAAGCTTCTTTTTTGTCGCAGAGCTGTTATATTTATCGAAAGCACCACCCTTATCCTCAAAGCCTGTGTTGGCAAGATCTGTAAGCTCAATACCCGAAAAACCGTATTCCTTGGCAGTGGTTATATATTCATCAAAATCACGGCAGTTCCAGCCTTTGATTGAAAATGAAAGTTTCATTGAATTCATCCTTTCAAAAAGTTACACGTTCTGTTCAAATACCATTTTGTTTACTGCACTTATATACGCTCTTATACTTGCTCCGATAATGTCGGTTGAAAGACCGTTACCCGAGTAAACCTTACCGTCAGCCTTAAGCTTGACGATTGCATTACCTATTGCCTCAGTTCCCTGAGTTACGGACTGAATTCTGAAGTCATCAAGTTCATAGTGACTGCCGAGAATTTGTTCAATTGCAAGAAACGCCGCATCAATAGGACCGTCGCCGATACACACGCCTGCAAGGATTTTACCATCCTTTTCAAGCTGAATGTTTGCTGTCGAGCTGATTACGTTACCGCTGTTAATAACGTAGGAAACGAGCTTATAAGTTGCTGGTACCTGCATGGCACTGTTAGCAACAATGGCATCAAGCTCGCGAAGATTGATACTCTTTTTCTGAGCCGAGCTCTTGAATTCCTCATAAACCTTCTGCAAATCGTCCTCCGAAAGATCGTATCCGAGAGAAACAACTGCATCGGAAAGAGTTGAAATATCTGTAAATTCATTAAGTGAGTATCCGTCATTGCTGTCATTTTCATCTGCAACAACTGATGATGAGGACTTACCTTCGCAAATCCATTCAATTTGCTTTGCAACTCTGTGAAACTCAGTAAGGCTCACATCGACGCAAACGCCAACGGATTCGCCTCTTGCACGGATAATTTTAAGAACAGCCTCAAGTGAAGGTGCATCGCTCTTACACGATGCTGTCTTTACTTCATCAACACCGGCTTTTGCAGCAGCAAAAACAGTAGATACTGCCATTCCCAGATTATCGGAAGCATTAATGGCGATTTTCACATTGGAAAGTGCGGGAATATCTTCCTTAAGCTTTGCAATAAGCTCTGCAAACTCTTCCGTTGTAGTTTCACCTGCCGTGTCACAGAAAGTAACTGTTGCAGCACCTGCATCAATTGCAGAAGAAACTGCTTTGTTGAGAAAATCACCGTCACTTCTTGTTGAGTCTACGGCGACAAATTCAACATCGTCACATACACTCTTTGCTTTTGAAACAACATCAGTTATCATTTCAAGAATCTTATCAGGCTTCTTATGGCAAACATATTCCATCTGAACGGTTGACATAGGAACATTAACCTGAAGTCTTGCCTTCTTAGCATTCTTAATTAGCTCGAAAGCCTCAGCAGCTCCGTTGTCAGTAAGTGCTACAGGCAGACAAATTGTACTGTTCTTGACGCAAGAGCATATTGTTCTTACAAGAACACCGTCAACCTTTGAGCCCGAAACGGGAGCAAGCTCAATCACAGAAACCTTCAGCTTATCAAGCAGCTTTGCTATCTCGATTTTTTCTTTGAAGCTGAGGTTATATGTACCTGCCGCCTGCTTAAGTGTCATGTCGGAAATAATCAGATTTTTCATAGCCATTTTCCTTCCTGATAAATGAAATACTAAAAAAATAAGTCCCTGAGCATAAACTCAGGGACAGAATAAACTGCGGTACCACCCTATTTGCTGTCACATAACAGCCTCTCATCGAATTCTAACAAATTCTGCTCATATAACGGTGAGAACCGTAGCCGCTTACTAGTTGCCATTCAGCAGCTCTGCTTTGGAACGAGACTGTGCAAAAACGTACTGTACCGAATTTCACCAAACATCGGCTCTCTGAAACATCCCGAAGATGCACTTAATTCCTTCATCGCATTTAAAAGATGGTAGAATTATAGCACACACATTATATTTTGTCAATACTTTTTTTGAAAATAATCAAAAAAAGCCCGAAGAATATCTCTTCGGGCAAAAGGTTATAAGCTGTTAACGTAATCAACAAGAATTGTTCTGAGAGTCTGAGGATCGCAGTTACCCTTTAATTCCTTCATACACTTTCCGAACAGTGCCATAAGAGCCTTTTCCTTGCCGCCCTTGAAGTCAGCAACGGACTTGGGATCGGCAGAAACGACCTCTTTTACAACCTTGTCAATAAGACCTGTATCATTTGAAATAACAAAGCCGTTTTCTTCAGCATACTTTTCGGGAACGATTGAAGAATCATCGAACATAGCAGCAAGAATCTTCTTACCGTTTGCTCTGCCAACCTTTCCGTCAGCAACAAGCTTGATAAGAGCTCCGAGAGTCTTTCCGTCAAGCGTGAGCATATCATAGGTCATTTGACGGGCATTAAGAATGCTCATAACTTCGGAAATCATCCAGTTTGCCGCATCCTTTGCACTGTTGCAAACCGCATACGCATCTTCAAAACACTCACAAAGTGCGATACTCTTCGCAAGCTGCTCGGCATCATATTCGCCAAGGCCGAATTCTTCAACATAGCGCTGCTTCTTAACCTCGGGAAACTCGGGGAGCGATTCCTTGATTGAATCAAACCACTCATCGTCAATGACAACAGGCATAACATTAGGATCGGGGAAATAGCGGTAGTCTCCTGCTGTTTCCTTACTTCTCATAGCATAGCTCTTGCCCTTGATGTCGTCCCAACGGCGTGTTTCCTGAACAAGCACTTCTGTTCCGTTTTCAATAGCATCTATATGACGGGCAGTTTCATACTCAATTGCTCGCTTGATAGCTTCGATTGAGTTCATATTCTTCATTTCGGTACGCACTCCAAGCTTATCACTGCCTTCGGGACGTACCGAAAGGTTAACGTCACATCTCATTGTACCGTGAGCCATTTCACATTCTGCTACCTTTGCGTAGCGAAGAAGTGTCTTAAGTCTTTCAAGGTAAGCTTCCACCTCTTCGGCACTTGAAAGGTCGGGCTGGCTTACAATTTCTATAAGTGGCACGCTTGTTCTGTTGAAGTCAACATGTGTGGTATCTTCTCTGATATCATGAACAAGCTTACCTGCATCCTCTTCCATATGAATCTGCTTAATGCGTACACCCTTCTTACCTTTGCTTGTTTCAATTTCAACAAGGCCGTTGATTGCTACAGGAGCAAACCACTGTGTAGTCTGATAAGCACAGGGAAGATCGGGATAATAGTAGCTCTTTTTATCAAAAGTGGTAGTGCGGTTAATATGGCAGTTAAGCATAAGTCCCGCCTTCATACCAAAATCAACAACTCTTTTATTGACGACAGGAAGCATACCGGGCATACCGCAGCATGCAGGACATACGTGAGAGTTAGGATCAGCACCGTAGGAATGTGCAGAACAGGAGCAGAAGATTTTGGAATTGGTTGCAAGCTCAACGTGAACTTCAAGACCAATGACTGTTTCGTATCTCATCTTACTTTTCCTCCTTTACTGCCGCTTGTGCCACATCAAGAAGAGCGGAGTCGGAAAACGCCTTACCCACAAGCTGAACACCGCCTGCTACAACCGCAGGAAGTCCTGTAATGGAAGCAGGTGCCGTAAATACATTTTCTTTATAGCACATATAGATATCCTGTTCTGTCTCCTCTTTGGTATAAGCAAGCTTTGAGCAGGCAGGCATAACTACTGCGTCATATTCCTTAAAAATAGTTGCAAACGCTTCACAGATTACTCTTCTGATTCTGAGAGCCTTATCGTATACCTTCATATAATTTTCTGTAGAAAGTGCATCAGAGCCAAAGAGTATTGCTGTTTTAAGAAGCTTTCCGAAAGCCTCGGTTCTGCTATTTGTGTAAAGCTCATCAATGTTAGTGAACTTTTCACTTCTGTAGCCGTACTTTACACCGTCATATCTTGACACATTATTGCAAAGCTCAGCACTCATCAGAATATTCCAAGCGGCACGTGACTTACATATTACATCACCGTCAACCGTGGACACTTCAACGCCGCTGTCTTCAAGCAACTTACAAAATTCATTGATTTTATCGGCAACCTCACCGTCAGCCATAGATACAAAACTGTTAAGAACAGCAACCTTCTTAACGGGAGCATTTGCTGTCTTAATCTTTTCACACAATTCTTCAGGAAGACTTGTGCCGTCCTTATCATCATGACCTGAAATGGCGTAAAGCACTTCCCTGCACTCTTTCACAGTCCTTGCAAGAACACTTACCGTCTCGCCTGAGCAGGCAACAGGGATTGTACCGTAGCGTGAAACAGCACCGTAGGTGGGCTTAATGCTGATAAGAGAGCTTTGCGCCGCACTTCTGCGAACAGCTCCGTTTACGTCAAGGCAAATTGCAGCGGCAACATCGTCTTGTTCAAGGGCAAGAGCCGACGCACTTACAAGCTTGCCGTCTTTTTCGCAAGCACCGTTATATGAGCTTTCGCCAACAAGGTCAAAGGCAAATTCACCAACATCTGTTTTTCCCGACACTGCAAAGCCTGCATTTTCGAGCTTTGTTACGACCTCAGCGTCAAACAGGCTCATATAACCGTCAAGCATCTTAGAGCCTGCGGCTGTAGCCATATTCTTTGTAAGAATCATATCGTCTGCAACAACTTTACGACCCATTGCAGTTTCAATTTTTGAAGTATAAACTTTCATCTAAATTTCCTCCCCATTATTCAACAACACGGGGAACGCACCAGTAGCCCTCGTCCGTTTCGGGTGCAGAGCGCTGGAGATCTTCACGTGCAAAGTTCTGCTTTACTACATCATCACGCACTACCGTAAGAACAGGCATAACGTGAACCATTCTTTCTACATTGCTTGTATCAATTTCGTCAAGCGCTGCAGAGTCGGAAAGGCGGTCTTCAAAGAAAGCCGTAATATCCGCTTTTTCAGTTTCAGAAAGACTTAGCTGATTGAGCAGCTCAAGCCTTCTCAATGTTTCTCTTTCCATTAAATCAAATCCTTTTTATAAAATAGGTTTAAATTGCTTAGTCTCTGACCTTAATGTGTACTTCACGAAGCTGCTGTTCGGTAACTTCGCCGGGAGCTCCCATCATAAGGTCCTGAGCATTACCGTTAAGAGGGAACGCAATGACATCACGGATTGTTTCTTCTTCGGCGATAAGCATAATCATTCTGTCAACGCCGGGAGCCATACCTGCATGAGGCGGAGCACCGTAAGCAAATGCTGTATAAAGAGCACCGAACTTAGCCTTAAGATCTTCTTCGCCGTAGCCTGCAATTTCAAATGCTTTTCTCATAATTTCGGGATTATGGTTTCTTACAGCACCGGAAGAAAGCTCAACACCGTTACATACAATATCATACTGATATGCAAAGATTTCAAGAGGATCCTTATTCATAAGTGCATCCATACCGCCCTGAGGCATTGAGAAAGGATTATGAGTAAAGTCGATGCGGTTAGTTTCGGGATTAAGTTCATACATCGGGAAGTCTACAATAAAGCAGAATTCAAAGGAATCGTTCTTGATAAGTCCGAGCTCATTACCGATCCATGTTCTCATTTCACCTGCAAGACGGTTGATAACAGAAGCTGCATCACTGATAAAGAACAGCGAGTCGCCTTCCTTAATACCGCAAAGCTCTACAAGCTCTGCCTTCTGTTCTTCTGTCAAAAACTTTGCGATAGGACCCTTGAATTCGCCTTCTTCAAGTGTGATGTATCCGCAGCCGAACTTCATACCGATACTTCTTGAGTAAGTGTCGATAGCCTTTTCAAAAGCCTTCTTGCCGTCGCCTTCGCCGTCCTTCTTAACAAGGTAGTTTGCAACGATACCGCGTACAAGCTTATCCTTGAAGGGAATTGTTCTGCCGTTGATATACTGGAATTCGTGCTTGCTGAAAAATTCGGTAAGATCCTTAATAATGAGAGGGTTGCGAAGGTCAGGTTTATCGGAGCCGTACTTAAGCATCGCATCTGCAAATGTTATACGTCTGAAAGGAGGCTCTGAAACCTTCTTATTGGAAAATTCCTTAAATGTGTTATAAACAACCTTTTCTGCAACTTCAAACACGTCTTCCTGTGTAGCAAAGGACATTTCAAAGTCAAGCTGATAGAATTCTCCGGGTGAACGGTCCTGACGTGCATCTTCGTCACGGAAGCAGGGCGCTATCTGGAAATATCTGTCAAATCCTGAAGCCATAAGAAGCTGTTTGAACTGCTGCGGTGCCTGAGGAAGAGCATAGAACTTACCCTTGTGCTTACGGCTGGGAACAAGATAGTCACGGGCACCTTCGGGAGAAGAAGCTGTAAGGATAGGAGTTTGGATTTCCATAAATCCCATATCCTCCATCTGTCTACGAAGATAGCTTAAAATCTTGGAACGAAGCACAATATTATCGTGAATCTTTCTGTTTCTCAGGTCAAGATAGCGGTACTTAAGACGCACTTCCTCACGTGTCTGTGTAGATGAATCAATTTCAAAGGGAAGTCCAAGCTGACAGGGACCGAGTACTTCAACCGAGCTTGCACGAACTTCAATAAGTCCTGTTGCAATCTTGGGATTGACTGTTTCTTCGTCTCTCTTGGTAACATTACCTTCTACCTTTACAACTGTTTCCTTAGACATTCCCGCAATCATGCTGTCGTCGGAAACTACAATCTGAGTTACTCCATAGTGGTCTCTGAGGTCTACGAAAAGTACGCCTCCGTGGTCACGCACAGTTTCAATCCATCCTGTCAGTACAACGTTCTGACCGATGTGCTCTGTGCCAAGTTCGTTACAGGTATGTGTTCTCAACATAATTCTGTTCCTCCGTTCAATAACTTTATTATTCTTATTTTTTATTAACTTTAGTCAAGGCAAAAAACAAAAGTCTTCCGCCCCTGTATGGGACGAAAGACTTACTTCCGCGATACCACCCAAATTGACTGTAAATGCTTACAGTCCTCTCATTGCATCCTTACGGGATGAACGTGCGGTTCTACTTGCCTTACGGCTTTCTTCCGCAAGCTCCGAAGTGTTTTTCTTAAAAGACTCTTTACCGAACTTTCACCAAACGTCGGCTCTCTGAAAAATTCGTCTTAAAATACTCTCTTCATCATCGCACAATATATTACTGGTACATTCTAACACAATCTTTGGAATGTGTCAACAATTATTTCATTATATTTTAAAAAATTAACATTTTTATAAAAAGTGTTCTCCGCAGATGTCGTTGTTTACAAATTCTTCAAGTTTATCACCTGTGTATCCAAGGCTTACACCGAGCAGCACCTTAATATATGAGCACTCCCCTGTCATACCCGATATGGGTTTTGCGCCCGCTCTCAGGGCTTTACCCGTTGTTTCATATGAGTATGCAAGTTTATTGCAAGGCTCAATAAAAACGGGAATTTTTGGATTTCTGATTTCACACTCTTGTATAAACCAAAGCAAAGAAGAATTTATATTAGCATCATCGCTTGTACAGACGGTGCTTGAATGATACGTACCGTGAACAACAGCCTTTATGCGGTCAAGATTGAAAATTCCGTAATCAAGTCCCGTATACGGCTCGATTTTAACAACGCCGCCGGAAAGTATCGGCAAGCTGTATAAAAGCTTTTCACTGCCGTTAAATGATTCACCCTCATTCTGAGCACATTCCATAGACAGCTGTGTCATATCCTTGCTATAAAAATTATTGGAATAATCGCCGCACTGCTCAAGATGACAGCCGAGATGAAGAAACATTTTTCTTTCGGCTTTCCCGTCAACGGTGCTGTCATTTCTGTACGGTACATAAACATTCGGTCTTATACCGTAAAAAATCAATTCAACGGCAGCCTTGAAATTATCGTTACCGTTTGCATCTTTTTCATCAAGAGAAAGTTGGCTTGACACCAAGAACACGGGAATTTTAATACCCGCCATCAGCAGTGACAGCAAGGACGAAGTATAAGCGAGAGTATCTGTTCCGTGAAGGATTATAACACCGTCATACTTTGAGTAATCGTAAGACTTCATCGACTTTATAAGGCAGTTAAGCTTATCGATAGTCATATCCTCGCTCAAAGTATCAAGCGGACTTTTTACATCGAATGAAACCAAATCCTCAGACCTGAATTTACAGCTTCCGTTTCGGAATTTTTCAATAATAACTGCCTTGGCTCTGTCGGTATCAGACGCTTTTTCACCGTTTTCGTTTCTGAAGGAACATATCGTTCCCCCTGTCATAATGAGTAGAACATTTTTCATAAAAGCACCTTATTTTTTGACAATTCTGAACACCGCACCGTCAAAGCCGCCAATCTCTGTAAGATTGCCGTAATAAACATCACTGACCTCATATCCGTCTTTAACCGTAATATCGGCTTTTTGACTGCTGTGACTGTAATTAACAGCAACACAGTAAATACTGCCGTCATTTGCAGGGTGAAGTGTGATTCCGATAAATCTGTTGTCGGTTACCACTTCGTGTGTATTTACTTTATCCTCAAACAGCTTCTTGTATACAAGGTGGTAATTCTTCTTTTCAAAAGCATTTCTATCATTGATAATTGCAGATTCAAGAGGATAGTTAACATAGATTACCCTACCCTTGCCAAGCTTATTTTCACTGATAAGAGGATTACCGTCTGCATCAGCAGCAAGCACTTTTGCAGTAGTTGGCTCCATATAAAGACGTCTTCTTCTGCTATAGGCAATTTTTTCGCCGTCCCACAGATATTCACCGCTGTCAGAAGAACATTCACAGTCGATTGTCTTAAGTCCTGACAGAGCGGTAAATTCAGCAAGCAATCCTGTTTCGTTGGAAATATACAGTGTTGCTCCCTCTTCCTTAACACGTCTGATAAGCTCAAGATAATTTTCTCTCTTAAGCACCATCTGCGCACAAATAGAAGGCATAATATAAATATCGGAATGAGGAATTTCATCGTTGCCAAACACAAATTCAATATTAAGACCCGCCTGCTTTGCAAGAGCGTAGGTCATATAGCCTGCTGCAATGTGATCCTGACGAAGTGTAAGAATACATACTGCATCGGTTTTTGGCTTCGGAAGCTCAAAGTCAAAGCCTCTGATAATGTCACCGATTTTCTTAGTCTCTTTGAGCACGGGCTTGGGAGTGCGGTCAGCATAAATCATACCCAGCTCAACCTCGCACATCTGAGAAGTATAAGGGTGAGTTGTGAGATTGGTCTGCTCATTAGCACACCACCACATAACACCGGGTGACTTATGTGCCCAATTTGAAATTAACTGAAGTCTCATAAAGTCTGCCGCAATTTCATCGCAGCTTATCATGGGACCAAGGTTACCAAGCTCTTCAACAAGACAAGGCTTACCGCTCAAATCGGAATACATCTTAGTCTGGAAGGTTGCATGAATACCCGTTCTGAAGGATGCCATTGGTGCTATGTCGGCGTGCTCGCAGAAATAAGGATAAGGGTGCGTTGTAAGCATATCACACGCCTCGCCCTGCCCTTTGATAGTCCATTTCTGACCGCCGAAATTATGAGCCTTAAGTCCGTGCATACCGGAAATCACAGGACGTGTGGGATCATTTGCTTTAATTGCGTTTGAAATCATAAGTGACCAGTTTGTTGCCACTTCTTCGTTAGCCACCTGTGACATTACATTACATTCGTTACCCAAATCCCAGGCATATATGCATTTTCTGTGCTTGAAATTATTAACAATACCTGCAACAAATCTTTGCTGAAACAGCAGGGCGGTCAAATCCATAAACAGATTCTTACCGTAAAGTGCAGAAGGAATAAAGAGTCTGCCGCTCATCCAGCCTGTTACGATACCGACAACAAATTTAACATCGTATTCCTCGGCAATATCGCAGAATTTTGAGAATCTCTCAAGCATCACAGGATCGAGGTAATACGGATTTTCGGGAAACCTGTCACCCTCCAACCTGTATTCCTGAACATCAGCACCCGAGCCCATAACGGGTATTATCGGCTGAAAATCACGCCACATAGGAAAAACTCTCATAAATCGGATACCGTGTTTTGTGAGAATTTCAAAGTCTTCACGTATCGCCTTTTCGTCCCAATTATGCCACATTTCAGTTCCTGCATTTGAAGCCCAATAATTACAACCAACTATATATTCCATAAATATCAACCTCCTGAAACTTATAAGATTAAGATACCATAATTCGGGTAAATTGTCAATAGACTTTACAAAATAAGTTTGCTCATTTATGTACGCTACGGCAGCACTGCCGGCAGTGCACTCCAAAAGAAAGCGGAGCACCTATGTGCCCCGCTTATGAAGCTGATTATTCAGCAACAGTTATTACAAAATTGTCAACCATATAGCTATAGTTAATAAAATCATCCGTACCGCCCAAGGGGTTAGCATAGATTGAAAGCTCATCGGAATCACGCTGAGGTGAGGTTGCGTTGACAGTAAAGGTCGCCTTTACTTTTACCCAGCCGTCGCTTGTTGAGAATGTTACAGGCTCAAGCTTTACGGGGTGGTCAGCCATGTTCTTGAATGTGCCGTTAACTGTGTCGGCATATCTGGGATTGAGCTGAACGATGATATTTGAAGCATCATTGCCATTCTGGTCGGTAAGGAGTCTGAAGTCAAACTCTACGTTGTATGTCTTACCGGGAAGGAAACGTGTCTTTGCTCTGAAGTATGTCCATGTTTTCTTTTCGTTACAGGGAACAACAAGGTAAGCGTGATTACCGGGTCTTAAATCGTCTTCCACAATTGTAACTGCCGATTCACCGGCTTTGGGATTGGGATTGGGACGAAGATTTGCATTGCTTACAAGATCCTCTGCATCAGCGTTTGCAATAAAGAAGGGGGATCCTTCATCTACTGCCATAAGCTTTGCCTGATTTTCTGCATT
This sequence comes from Eubacteriales bacterium, assembly GCA_045539625.1. Lineage (GTDB taxonomy): Bacteria > Bacillota > Clostridia > Oscillospirales > CAG-382 > UMGS1387. The sequence continues at coordinate 42,988 of JAZQFS010000056.1, forward strand.
CTTTCTGTTTTCTTCTTCAATAAAAGCCTTTGTTTCTTCATCGGCAACAAATCTGAGATAGTCGATTTCAAACATACCGCCGAGGTTTGACGGGTCGAAACGAAGCGAGGTGATTGTGCTTGCCCAATTGGTATTTGAAGCAGTCTTGACTGCAACAGTATAGAAGCCCTGTGCATCAAGTGTCATATCTGCCCACTTAATCTTAAATGTCTTCTTCTCATCAGCCGTTGTATCCTTATCGGTTGTGAAATAGATTGAAATATTGCCCTGTGCAGTATTCATCTGTGATTCATCAAGGAAGGTAGGTCTGATTCTCAGCTGAATTTCATTGTAGTACTTTGCAGTCATATTGATTGATTTATTTGAAATCTGAGCATCATATCCGGTTACACCGTGTGATACAGGGTCAGCTGTAAGTGTAAAGCAGCCGTTAACAACATTACCCTTTGCAGCACCGGGTACCCAGCCCTCGGTATCACCCGGAATATCAAATTCGTAGGAGAAAGGAACTCTTGCTGCTAAAATATCATCAAAGTCTATGTCACGTACTTTAACCTTCATAAGGTCGCCGTCAACTGTGTATTCGTATCCGAAGGTGTCGCAGATAAGCTTTACGGGTACTGTCACAAGTCCGTCAACACGTTCAATTGCCATGCCCAGCTTTACGTCCTTGCCGTCTACCTTTGCTACATCGCTGCCTACAACAAAGCTCATCTTTGAGCCGTTAGCACCGTAAAGGTCAAGAGTGCCGTCTACGATGTTATATTCGGTGTAAAGGTTGAGAAGTGAGTAGAAGCCTTCGGAAGGATTACCGCCAACGAAGATTTCGTCGCCCACCTTCTTTATAAATTCCTTGCCAAATGATCTTTCGGTGCCGTCAACATCCATTACAAATGTTCCGACGGTCTTATCGGAAAGGAACTCGATTTTCTTAACCCAGAATTTTCCTGCATAGCTCATGGGGTCAAAACGTAAATCCTTTACCATACCGTTCCACTTAACATTTTTGGAAATGTCAATGTAATAATCGTGATACTCGCCGTCACCAATTATTGCTATATTAGGATTTAAGCACTTATCGGCAGTCCATGTTTCTTCGTAATCATGAACAAAGAAAATCTGGAACTTAGGAGCTGTATCCTTTTCGTACTTAATCTGTACATGCAAATACTTTGCCTCATCGGCATTTACAGCATTATACTCTGCATTGAGAGTGCTTATAGCGCCGTCATTCGTGGAAGCCGAAGCAAAAAGTGCTTTTTCTACCGGATCATACTCAAACTTGTCGCAGTTCATCTGAATAGTCCACTTTTTAAAGTCTTCTTCTTTTTCAAAGTCCCAGGTAATAATAGGAATATTATTTTCAACCGCAGAATTAGTACTGATATACTGAGTTCTTCTTATGGGAGTATGGCGTGCAGGATAGAGATATCCAAGTCTTGCCTTCTGATTGAGAGTAGGCTCTACATCAAAATGCTTTGCATCGTTTGTGCCAGCTACGGATGAGAATACCGCACGGTTTGCATCAACATATCCAAATTTATGAGTATTGGACGGGAAAATGTAGTGGCCTTCGCCGTATTCATTCCAAGTCGTATAGAACACAAATTTGCTAATCCAATCCTGTTCTTCCTTGGCATCAATCATAGGCAGGTATTCATCCTTCGCCCACTTTGCTACTTCCACCATATCTTCGGGAGTAATAAGAGGAGTTCTTCCTTCTGTCCAGCCGATATCATTGAAGCCTACACCGATACAAGGAACAAGCGAAAGACCGTTCTGGTTGTAGCAATCTGTCATCTTTTTCTTCTGATAATCGGGCTTGTATGCTTCTTCACCAAACGAGTAGCTTACACGTGCTTCAAATCCTATATCTCTCATGGTCTTGAAGTCCTCTGCCTTTACATTCACAAACTGTCCGCAGGCAAGAAGAATAATGCCGTCATAGCCGTAACGCTTAATGTCCTCATTCATAAATTTAACAGCTTCTTTAGCCCCGTCAACACCGCCAAAGGTATTAATGAACTGCTGATACTGATATATTGTGATAACAGGCTTATTATCAATTGTAAAGTATCTTAAATCGGAGAAGAACCATTCACACCAGTAAGGCCATACAGACTCATAAAATTCTTTAGATCTGTTTCCCGATATGCCGTTATTTTCCCACATGATCATCATATCCATCATATCGGAATACTTTGCATTCATGTAGCCGTCAATGATGGCATCGGAAAGCTGTGTTTCCTTGCAAGGATCGGTAACGTATCTGCCATACCAGCAATAGTGCTGGAAGTCAAAGCCGTGTTCAACAAGGCATTTGATTTCCCAGTCAGCAACTTCAGGCAGACCTTCATCGTAGTAGCCGAGAACAGGGGTGATTTCCTCATAAGGAGAAATGCAGTCCCAACCGTAGTGAGTGCCTTCTCTCCAGAGAGAACATACGCTCATACCCACAAGCCATTCGTCGTCATTTACGGAAACAGGTGTGGGAACATAGTCGGCATAGTCAAATACGTTATAAACCTGAACGTCATCAAACCAAAGAACGTCGCCGTTGTTGTTTACAACTTCAATACCGTCAAACTTATCTTCGGTAAATGCTGCTTCAAGCATCTTCTTGTTATTAATTTTGATTACTGCCTTATCCGTTTCTGTATCCGCTTCAATTCTGATAAGGTGCCATGCTCTGCTGTCATACTTACGGAGAACCTTATCACCAAACATAAACTGACCGTTTTTAATGTCAACCTTAAGTGCCGTCTTATCTCCGTTCTTAAGAACAACAGCACCGTCCGCAGTCTGTGTGGGAAGCACAAAGGTTTCATATACGAACTTACCGTCAACTGCATCGAACTTCTTGGTTGCAGCCGCCTTACCGTTCATCTTAACACTGTTTTTGTCCCAGTCAGAGTTAATTTCCTGAACAGTAACATCACCTGTTACATTCCAGCTATAAGGCTTTTCACCGACTGTATCAATAAGGAAGTCATTATTCACATCGTAATTAACATACATATGTGTCTGCTGAATGGAATAAAGAAGCTTATCCTTTTCTGTTGTGGCATAGGTCATTCTTGCAAGGTTCTTTGCAGCTTTGTTCATACCGAATGTACCTACTTCCTTGCCGTCGATGACAACAAGAGCCTTGTCATTATCAAGGTCAAGCTCAAAATAAACAACTTTTGTTGCACTGATAGGTGAAACAGCATTTTCGATTGCATATTCCTTGTCACCTACTGCAAAGTATTTGCCGTCACGCAAAGCAAGCTCAAACAGCTGTGCACCGTCAAGGTCGGTGAAGATGATACGAGCTCCGCTGTTAACGGAAACGGTGAAAACAGAGCTTACTTTAACAACTCCCTTAGTCTGAACTGTAACATCTCTGTGAATTGCTACTCTGCCCTCTTCATTGCTGTCGCTGAGAGCGTTATCGGTGGTGTTGTCGCCGTTAACCATCATGCTGTTCATATCTTCATAGTTCCAGCCCGAAGCAAGCATCTTTATCTTGCGGACGGTTCTGGTCATTGTCATATCATCGATAAGAAAAACAGCCTGGTCTCTGTCGCCGTATTCAAGAAGCTTTCCTTCTTTTCTGTTTTCGGGAAGTGCAACACGGTTGATAATTGCCGCAGTTTCACTTCTCTTGATGGGATTTGTGGCATAGAAGTTACCGTAGTCATCTGAGCCGAGAACTACACCTGCTTTATACAGCATCATAAGCTCATCATAATAAGCTTCATCTTCATCAACATCGGGAATATCCTTGATGTCGTTTTTAGCCGCAAAATAGTCTGCGGGCATTGCCTTTGCAAACATTACCGCCATTTCATAACGCATAATGTTGCGGTCAAAGTTTTCAAACTGACCTTCTTCAATCAAGCCGTTTTCCTTGGCGTAGGCGATATACATATCGTACCACTTGCCGCCTTCAACGCCCTTAATTTCTTTGCCGTTGTAAATTGAGTGTACACGGCTTGCCATGGTAACACCTTCTGCAACGGTAACGTTGCCTTCGGGAGCAAAAAGAGTGTCGCTCTGTCCGTTCATAAAGCCAAGCTCATACGCTGACTTTACTTCTGCGGCATACCACTGTTTTTCAGGCACGTCTGTAAACTTGCCCTCGGTATACTCATTTGTCTGAGAAAAGCCTTTTGCCGATGCTGCAGCTGTCAGAGAAACAACAGCCAAAGCAGAAGCAAAAAGCTTCATAAGTACTGATTTCTTCATACTCATTCTCCTTTACATTATAATTTTTACTTTGCTATGTATATTATAACAAAATATGATGCGAAAAGTCAATATTAATTTAGTGTATATTTCCAAAAATCAAAAATCGTTTAACAACTGTTGGGTGAATATTTGACATAACATTTCCTTTAAGTTTTCAACCAAAAATGTAAATACCGAGTATATTTCAATTATTCTTTGTTGTGCCCAAATCTGTACATACAGCACAAAAAATATCCTATGGTAGGTAATATTAAGATTTAAGCAACATACTGACTTCGTTTTTCAAGCGGGATCAGTTTTGTTTTAGTTTGTATTATTTCATTGTTGTATAAACGAATCCGCACAAAAATATAGATATTGATTTATACCGAAATTTGTATAAATTAGTTGTGTGTTTTTTAGTTTTATCAAATTGTATTAAATAAATATGTTGAATGATGGCATACATCATAAATCAGCTTATGTAAAATATAAATTAAAGTTTAAAAGAAATGCAATAATGCAACCAATTTACATCTATCGCTCATACTTACATTTACAAAGCACGGAAAAATTGTTAAAATATCTAATGTACATGGGCAAATGGACTGAAGTTATATTTATATAGTGGGAGGTGTATTTATGTGCAAAAAGATATATTCAAGACCTGAAATAGATACTGTTGTAATTTCACAAGCGGACATTCTTTTATCAAGCGATGTTCTGATTGACGGTTCGGATTTGTTTGGGAAAGATAAATAATATTAAATAAATTACAAAGCAGAGGAGATATTTTCAATGAAAAAAATATTATCGACAATTATTACATTGGCAATGGTACTTTCCAGCAGTTCTTTTGCAGCTCCCGTGACGGTTGCAACAGTAGAAACAGCTTTGGAAAGTGGTGAAACACTTTCACCGGGTGAAGGTGTGATGGAAGTTTTCGGTGAAGAAGTTGCAACCGAGCATGGAAGATACGGTTACCTTGCATATAATATAGATTTTGATATTGCAACAACTAAAACAAGCGGAAACTATACTGATTTTACGACAAATGCTGCTGTATCGGAAAAAATTGCGTCATTGATACCTGCAAAACTTAAGGTTGCTGCAGACGAATGTACTGTCGGTGCAGGAACTGACGGCAAAGGCAACTTTATTGTCAACAACACATGGGGTAAACTCGATATGGTAGCAAGTGATAAAGACGGAAATGTAACTTCCTTCCCAAAAGGTAAGTATACAGTTGAATGGTCCGTTAAGACTGACGGAACTTGTGATACTGTAAGAAACGTTGTAGTTGGATATAATTCCGCCACATCCACAAGCTTCCAGAAAATCGGCGAAACTTCACTTATGACATCCGATTATGCCGTGTACAGCTCATCCTTCTACTATGACGGCAAAAATATAAATACAACCGAAAGCACAACTGTGAAAAACTTTGATGCAGGTTTTCCACGTATGGCAATATATCCTGTGGACAAGAACACAAAATATTCTTCATCAAGGTATTATGACTATATAAAAATCTGGTATATGCCCGATATTGAAACAGAACACGAAGAATACGGTTCTCTTGCATACTATCTTGACTTTGAACTTAACAGCGGTAAAAGAGAAGGCGAATACAATACATTGTCGCTTATGCCTGCAATATCCCAAAAGCTCAAAGGAATACTTCCTGCATCCACAAAGGTGTCGGCATCCGGAACAACAGGTAATACAACGGTAGGTACAGACGGAAACGGTGCATATGCAATTGACGGACAGTACCCTATATTGTCTTTCCGAGGATATGATGCAAACGGTGCTGCGACATCCTTCCCTGAAGGTATATATACTTTGGAATGGGCAGCAAAGACTGACGGAACATGCAGTACTGTAAGAAACGTTGTTGCCGTGTACAATGACAGCGATAAAATTGCAGGTGCTGCAGGTGAAACAGGTTATCTGACTGATAAATTCGCAGATTCCACAATAAGCTTTTTGTATAAGAATGGAAAGGTTATTTCATATAACGGAACTGTTCTATCACCAATGACAAACGGACTTAAACACTTTGCACTTTATCCTGTAGACAAAAATGCATCCTTCAAAGGTGCAAGATACTATGATTACGTTAAGGTATGGTATAAGGAAGCAATAGTCAATGTTACCTTTGACCTTGGCGGCAAGACTGTAGCTGACTTTGATACAACAGTAAGTGCACCTTACGGAAGTTACAAGCTTTCAGAAGTAAAACTTCCTGATGTCGGAAATGCACGTTTTATGGGCTGGTCAACAGAAAATGGCGGTAAGATTGTTGCAACAGACACAGTTGAACTTGGGGCAGACACAACATTTTATGCAATCTGGGATGACTATTACTATGCTCCCGAAAATGAAGCGGCAGGTTCAGAGCTTGTATTTAATGCACACTTCAACAACGCAGCATATCGCGATGCCGGTAAGCTTACAAATGTTGAAATGTCAGAATTCGGCTATTACGGAGAAGCAGACCTTTCCGAAATCGTAAAAGGTGAAGGCACCTCCAAAATTCTGTTTGGCGCAGATGAAAATGACAGAATGAAGTCTGTATGGAGCAATGCTTCAAATAAGACTGTAGCCGGCGATGACGAAGTGTTTGTTGTAGATGCACTTGGTGCAAATGTTGCTCAGGTATGGCCAAGAGTTTGTGTAAATACACCTTCAGACTCATACTTTGCGGACGGTTATTATACTCTTACTGCAGAAGTAGGCATTGAAGCAAATGCAGAGTTTGAAAGTGTAAAATATACAGGATTTGTTCTCGGCACAGTAGACGGTGTTGACAAAACAAGAGCACTCAGCGAAACAGCACTTAAAAATGACGGAAGCAAGCAGTATATTACAACTGAATTCATCATTTATAACGGTTCAATGTATGTTCCTTCCACTATGAAAATGACAGGTGATGCACTGGATAAAAATTCAGTGAAAAAGCTTGGCTTCAGCTTTACGATAAAAAGAAAAGAAGGCACAAGCACAGGTCAGAATGTAAGAATATTTGCAGACAACTTCAGAATGTACTATAAGCCCATTCATGAGCCAGCTTCTTACTCTGAAAACTCCATAAGAGTAAACGACCCTGCAGGTATCCGTTTCAAGGCAAGTGTTACAAGTCTTACAAGAAGCTGTGAAACTCTCACCGAATACGGCTTTATTGTGACGAGAAAAGTTGTTCTTGAAAACAAGAACATCAGTGCTGAAGACTTTACAATGGATAACCAAGCTATGACAGGCGCTTATGTTAAGGGTATAAGCTACGGTACGGTTGACGGTAAGAAGGTTGACAGAATATTTGAAACAAGCGGTGTTGATACCTTCTTTACAGCGGCGGTTTATAACATCCCCAATGACAAATATGACGACGTTATTGTTGTAAGACCCTTTGTGAAAATAGACGGAAAAACAATTTACGGTGATCCGATGAGTGCAAGCATTCTTGAAGTTGCTCAGAGAATTGCAAGTAAAGAGGACTTTGAAAACTCACCATTTAAAGATACGGTAAATAAAATTCTTAACGGCGAAGAAATCTGATTTTACTAACAGCGGATAGCTCAGTCTGTCCGCTGTTTTCTGAAACAAAGCAAAGGAGATAATATTATGAAAATGTTTAAAAAGATTGCCTGTGCTTCTTTAGCTATGCTTGCCGTGACAGCTGTTGTGTCGGCAAAAGACTTTGCTAAAACGCAGCAATATAAAGCGGGACAGTTTAATGATGTCCCCGAAAAGCAGTGGTATGCTGCAGATGTGAAGAGTGCATATGAGCTTGGCTTTGTAAACGGTAAGAGTGACACGCTTTTTGTTCCCGAAGGAAATGTTACGGTTGCAGAAGGAATAACAATGGCAACCCGTGTACACTCCATTTACAATGGCAAGACAATCGCTGAAAAAAAAGGTGGTAAGTGGTACGATATGTACATTTCCTATGCCCTTGAAAACGGCATGATAAAGGAAGGTCAGTTTACCAACTTCGACCGTAATATTATGCGTTATGAAATGGCGATGCTTTTTGCAAATTCTCTGCCTGCCGATTATTTTGCGGCAAAGAATGATATTAAGGATATTCCCGATGTTGCCAAGACCGAAGATTACTATGATGAGCTGATTATGCTCTATAAAGCAGGCGTTGTTCTCGGAAGCGACGATTACGGTAATTTCTATGCAACAAACCCTATTAAGAGAAGCGAAACTGCGGCAATCATCAACCGTGTTGCACTTCCCGAAAACAGAGTAAGCGGTGTTCTTAAAGAATATGGCAACAGAGAACAGGCTGTTTTTCTTATTGATGACAGCAGTATGACAAGAACTGTACGTAAAAAGCAGATGCTTGCATCGGGATGGAGATATGAGGATATGGGAAATCCGGGTAAAAATACCACAGATTTCACCTCTAATTCATTTAACGACAACAGCGAAGAAGCAAGAGTTGCAATTCACAGAGATGTTACGGTACAGACCAAAGGCGTTGTAAAAGTTGAATCGGTATTCAACGTTGATAAGCAGGATGGAGCACAGATTATCTTTGCAGACTCTGACGGAACCGAGCTTTTCTGTCTTGAAACAGTTGGCGGAAAGTATTTTGCAAAGGGTGCAGAAAAGCAGGATACAGGTGTATCGTTGGGTGATGCGTCAAAAACGAAAAACCTTTACTTCGAGCTTGATATTGACAACGGTACGGCAAAGGTCGTGATTGACGGTGCTGATGCCGGTATCTATACCATGAACAACAATGCAAAGAACCTTGCGAGAATGACTTATGCTACCACAAGGGAAGCAAAAATTATTTTTGCGGTGCAAAAGACAAGAATGTATGTAAATTACAGTGTCAATGATGCCTTCTGGTATAATTTTCCCGGTGACAAACCTTACGGCTGGAATGTATCGGGAAATGTGACTGTTGCAACAATGGAAAGCAGTTATGATACTAACAGCGTAAAAATGGACGGCACATCTTGTGCTTCAAAGAAATTTGAGGAAATAAAGGATAAGTTCGTCTTTGAGGCTTATGTTCTTGTAACGGAAAAATCCGATGCTGTTCTTTCCTTTAAAAACGCAGATAAAACCGCTCTGAAGCTTGACATCAAGGATGGAAAAATCTTACTTGACGGAAAAACTGTTAAGGATTTTGACGGAAGAATTTGGCAGCTTATCAGAATTGAGTGCGATACACAGACGGGCAAGGCAGTAATCAAGGTGAATAATAAGGCTTGCCTTACTGCAGAGCTTTCTGAAATAGCAGTTGACGGAATTGAATTTGTAAACAACACTAACCTTCTTTACTTTGACGACGTGGAATTGTATAATACCTACGATTATCCCGATTATGTACCTGCGCCTGCTTCAGTGACTGATGACCGGTGGCTTGTAGGTATGAGTGTATGCTCACTGTGGAGAGAAGGTACACATTACGGTTGGGACTGTGTTTCTCCTTATGATGAAATAACACCTGTGCTGGGTTATTACGACGAAGGTTTACCTGAAGTAGCAGACTGGGAAATAAAGTTCCTTACGGAACATGGCTATGATTTTCCGCACTATTGTTGGTTCATGGGAGGCGGTAATGCTCCAATAAAGGAAACACCACTTTCCGATGCTGTTGTTGACGGATACATGAATGCAAAGTATTCCGATATGATGAGCATGATGATAATGTGGGAAAATGCCAACTGCACCAAAACAAACTCAAGCTTTTTCTATAACTATGTCTGGCCTTATTGGTGCGAATGGTTTTTCTCCGATTCAAGATACTTGAGAATTGACAACAAAGCACCTGTTACAATTTATAAATACGATGTCTTTATTCAAAATATGGGCGGTATGGAAAAGGCTAAGGAAGCTGTTGCCTTTATGCGTGAGGACATCAAACGCTTCGGATATGACGACATTATTCTTTTTGGCTGTGCTACTGCTAACGGTTTCTCCAAGGCTCAGCAACAGGAATGTAAAGAACTTGGTATAGAAGCTCTTGTGAGCTATACCTTCGGAGAACAGTCATACGAAGCTCAATATCAAAAGGATGCTATGATGAAGTCACATAGTTACGGAGAAATTCCTCTCATGCCGAGTATCGGTGTCGGCTTTAATGACATCGGCTGGACAGAAACAAGAACTCCGCTTGCTACAGTGGAAGCTCATAAGGATGTAATGGAATGGGCAAAGAACACTTATATGCCTATTGTTGCAAAGTCGGCAAAGGAAGACTGGATGAGTAAGTTCGTGTTCCATACCACCTGGAACGAATACGGTGAAGGACATTACATTATGCCTTCAAACCTCAACAAGTTTGGATATGTTGATGCAAACAGAGCTGTATTCTCATCTGTTGCAGGAAAGGATGACAAGGCTCATTTTGACATTGAGCCAACAGACAACCAGAAAGCACGACTTGGATATCTGTATCCTGCAAGAACAGTACCTATGAGAAGAGAATTGTTTGTAAAAGATGAAAATGCCGTAGAAAACAACGAGGTTGTGAAGTGCTGGGATTTCGAAGCACCCGAAACGGTATTTATGTGGAAAAACCTTAAAGACGCAACAGCCCCGCAGTATGATGCAAAAGAAAAAGCTGTTATGGGTACAACAACGGCAATTGACGGCTTTATCGGAACTGTTGTAAGCGATAAAAACATTGTCGATGCAGACAAGGCAAAGTATCTGCACGTAAAAATAAAGCATGATGCAGGTAATACTTTTTCCATGGAGCTGTATTTTAAAACGATGTCAAATGATAGCTGGGTATATGAAAAGGGCTTTGTATTCAGAGATAATAAATCAAACGGGGAATATATAGACTATTACTTTGATTTAACTAAGAATACAAACTGGAAAGGCAACATTTTCGAAATACGTTTTGATCCCATGAATTATGTTGGCACATACTATATCAAAACAATAGAATTTTTGTCGGAGAATTCAAAGGATGCTTTCTTTGTTGAGGTTGACGGTGTTGAAAATGTAATTTCCAAAGGATTTTCAAAGAAAACTGATGACGGTATATTCGTAGCAGGCAATCCATCGGACGGTTTCTATTCACTGCTCAACATTTATTACGAGTACAACCGAACAAACGGCGTCCTTGAGCTTTTCGGAAATAACGATAGCGAACTGCGTTTTGAGGTGGGAAGTGATACTTATCTGTTTTACGGAAAAGAACATAAGCTTTCACAGCCTGTATCAAGGATTGACGGACTTGTGCTTATCCCGTTAAAGGTCATATGTGAAGCCTTCGGTTACGAATATAAAGAAGAAGACGGCAGAGCATTCATCAAGGTAAGAAAGGAAGTTTCCGTTCCTTCTGATATAGTGCTGGAAAATCAGTTTGAGTTTAACAATCCCGGAAATCTTGAAGGCTTCAGTATCACCTCTGCAACAGGTGCTGTTACGGACGGCGTTCTTAAAATCACTTCCTCCCCCGTTTCTCATACCAAAACAGGTTATGATCCTATTGTAATCAACGATAAGCTTGTAATCAACTCAATGATATACAACAATATTGAAGTAAGATTCAGACCTAACTTTACAAGCACAAGCGATATAGAATTCCAGGATAGATTTTCCATCTACTTTACCACAAAGAAAGAACCCAAGCTTGACGAAGCAAAAACCTTCAAGATTGAGCTTAAGGATATGACTTTGGATTCCGAAGGCTTCTATATCTTAAAGGTTGACTGCAAGAATAATCCCAAGTGGACGGATATTGTTACAACGCTTCGTTTTGATCCGGCAAACTTAGGCGGAACATACGAATTTGACTACATCAGAGTAAGTCCTGACGAAATGAATTCATCTTTGCTTGCAGAAGAAACGCAAAGAAAGAAGGAAGCGGAAAAGCTGCTTATGGCTGTGGATGAGGGAGCTGCCTTCTATATTGAAAATGCAGATGCCGAAAATATTATAAGCAATGCAAATATTACAACTGCATCCACTTTCGTAACAATCGTTGAGGACGATTTAAGACCCGGCAACCACGCATATAAGCTTGTTCCCGATACAAAGGTAAAAACATGGACATATTTCAGAGCAAAAACACGCTTCAAGGCAGGTCAGACCTACAAGGTTGAATTTGATGTAAGAATACTTTGCTACCAGTTTGAAAATCCGGGTGAGAAAGTATCCTTTGTTGTAAATCCGAGATATTCAGATGTAATTGACGGAACAGCCAAAAATCCTGCTGACCATCCCGTTAATGAATCAAGATTCTACCAGAGTGCTTCTGACGGCTGGCAGAGAAAAAGTGTCATCTTTACTATCAGCGATAATATAAATGTTCGTGATTCTGATGAGTTTTCTATTTTCGTTGAACCAAAGACTGTAGGAGGACAGTTCCATAATTTCTCTGTAATGTTCGACAACATTGTTGTATCCGTGACAGAACCTCCGCAGAAATAATAACAGTTGACAACGTTTAAAAAGTGATATTTGTTATTACTCTCCTTTTCATGAAATCTCATGTTTTATTTCGGATACTTGCTTTTTGAATGTTGCCTATAAAAGAAGTACCGCCAAATTTCGGCGGTACTTTGCTGTTTTGTATGGAGTTGTATTGAAAATTATTATAAGTTTTTGCCTTTTCTGTAAGCCGAAGGAGATATTCCTTCCTTTTGTTTAAAGCATTTGCTGAAATGGTACTCATCATAAAAAGAAAGAGTACAAGCAATGTCGCTTATCGGAAGAGAAGAGCTGACAAGTAATTCTTTTGCAAGAGATATTTTTTTGTTGAGGTAATATGTATAGGGATTTATCCCGTACTGTTCTTTAAATACACGGTAAATCTGATATCTGGATTTGCCGAAAATGCTTTCCATTTCCTTGGTGCTGAATGGTTCTGCTATATGCTCGCTGATATAGTTAAGAACTTTTGTCGCCAGATTATTCGGTTCTTCCTTAAGGGTGTGACTGTACATTTTGAAAAAAATATCGTTAATTATTTCTATTAGCGAAGCAGTACAATCATGTTGACATTTTTCCAAATCTATAAGTCTGTGAATTTCGGAATTGATATCCAAATTATGATAGTGAACAATATTTTTGATTTCATAAGCTTCACACAGCTTATCTAACAGTTTACCCTCAACGTTTATCCAGTACTTTTTCCATGGATTTTCGACATTTGACCAGTAATAGGTAGGCTGACCTTTAGGAAGAATAAAGGTATCTCTGGCAGAAGGACGGAAAAACTTATTGCCGCAGCGTACAATACCTGATCCGCTTTCCACATATTCAATGCAAATATTTTCTGAAATAAAATATCTCGGCTTATATTCTTTGGAAGGATATGCCACTCCTACCGACATACATTTGATAAGGGCAAGGTTCTCTGTGGACTGATTAATAAAATATATGTCTTGTAAAAAGTGACGTTCTTTATTATAATATTCGCTAAATTTCACGGTGTCACCTCACATTTTATATCATATCTTAAATCGGTATAATTGATGTTGATTTTATTTAATTATAGCATATGCGCGGTGTGTTTTTGTGACTGATTTGTTAACTATACGTTGTTGTAATATGGTGTTGTAAATGTACATATGTGTTTCTATATCGCCCATCCGCCGCCCAAAAAGATTGGTCTAACTCCTTCTAAAACGGCATTGACAGGGGTGTAAAAAAAGACAAAAAAACAGCCTTGGTATTACAATTACCAAGGCTTAAATACTACCAAAAAACAAGCTACACAAGGAAAAGGGCATGAATCTCTTTTCAGAGATTCTCGACTGGAAGAGCCGAATGGTTTAGATGCCACCTTTGAAAGTCTTATTTTATCAAGCTTTTTAAGGTTCGATCCAATATGTTCAAAACAAGCGAATGAGACGAAGGATTTAGATGCATTTTGCTAAACTTCAGTCGAATCAAAAATTTGCGGGGGCAATATTCAAATCAAAAACAATCTCCAAGGAGTCTAGATACCATAATTGGATTTATACGAATCAAGACTATTCGTTAGAATTTCCATTCCTTCTCACTTGCTCCGTCATATCCAATCAGCCACGCCGGCTTCAAATCTACCAAAGAGTGTCCTGAGCTTGTACTGTTTGAACCTACCATAATGAGAGCAGCAATATCTGCAGTTCCTTCTTGTTCATTTCACGGTCTACAGAATCCCTTACAACATCAGACAGAGAATGATGAAACTGTGTTTCGTGATATCTGATTGCCGCGTCAATCTCGCGTTTTCCTACTTCAAAAACTATCCCTTCATCAAAAGTTCCATAACATACATTTCAAGCGCTTCGTAGTCTCGTTCTTTTACACACTTTTCTTGGAAATCATAATCAAATCTTGCAGCTTTTTCTTCAAGCATTTTTGCAATCTTAAGACTGTTCTCAAGGTGCTTATAACTTCCCTCTTGTTTCTCGGTTCTCATAACCTTAACATCAAGGCCTATGTATTCTCCATTTTCGCCAAAGCCATTCTCCATAAGAACCTTCATCTGATTGAATGCTGTACGAAGATTTTCAACACCAAAGCTCTTATCCTGGTCAAATTTCATTCCGTTCTGGTCATTCAAATGCACACCCCAAAGTTTGCCCATAGCTAGAGCAAATCCAATTTCACTTGCCGGATCAAGTCCTGCAAGCATCGCATGAGCTGATTCTAAAAGTCCGCCTACTCTTGACGGATCATCAGAAGCTGCCGAAATTGCCATAGCATGTCCAAGAGTTGGGCACACGCTTCTGTCAACAGGCTCGTTTGGTTTAGTTTCAATCATAATTTTTATATTCTTGTCGTATGCAAGCATATTATTAATAGCTTCAATAAGAAGTTTTGTTGAAGTAACAGGGCTTTTACTTTCATAACAAATTGTACCCTCTCTTGCAAGCCACAAAACAAGCTTATCGCAACCTAATGCGTTTGCAATATCAATTGACCGATACGCTCTCCACATTGCAAATTCTCTGTCATCCTTGCTGTTTGAGGTAAATCCACCATCAACTGTGTGAGGATCAATCCAAAGTCTTGGAGCAACAAACTCAGCTTTTAAATCATACTTATCCAAAAGTGCCTTTACCTTTTTTGCCTCTGCGATGATTTCTGCTTCTGTCATGTTATTCATATTAGGCACAGCATCGTCATCGTGGAACTGGATTGCATCAAATCCCATTTCTTTAAATGTCTTGATCTTTTCCTCAAACGAAATTGTTTCTCTTGTTGCAGGACCATATGCGTCTGCTCCCTCGTGAACATTCCATGGTCCTACTGAATACTTAAATCTACTCATTTTTTTACTTCCTTTCTTTATGTTAATTTAAATAGATTTCGTAAAGAATGGTTTATCCGCTTCTTTTACTTCTTTTGCATTGCCGCAATTTACATTATTAAGTACAATCTTTCCATCTGACCATTTTTTGATAATACAGTCACCTTTATAGTTCGAAACAGAAAGATTTTCAAAAACAACGCTATCATAGTTGCAAATATGAACCAAGTCAATATCTTCATAACCTTCTCGCATTGTGATTTCAACATTTTTTAGCTTTAATGTAACAGGAACATTTTTGTCTCCATAAGCAGTAATAGGCATACTTATTTTTTCTGCTTTTATATTACGGAATTCAATGCTTTCAAGTGGTCTGTTTTTTTGCCATATTTCATTTCCGGAATAATTATAGTGCAAAAATCTATCTGCCATATCTATCGTACAATCGGAAATAATAATATTCCCAGGCTGTGTCTTTATTGGCATACTGTAATCAGCATAATAAGTAAATGCACTGAGCATATTATTTCTTGCTCCTTTTGTAGGTGACGGTGCTGAATTTTTCTTATCATCAAGGGACATACTCCCTCTAAAGCAAAATTTACCGGGGCCGTATATATGGCACTTCTCAACCAGCATATTTGTTCCGCCAAATCTCATTGCACTACAACTTGAATTCAAAACGCAATCTGAAACATATACGTTCAAATTTCCAAATCCTGCAATGCAATCATCACCCGTATAAAACTCAGAATTTGTAATCTTCAAATTATGGCACGCAAAAGCATCAAATCCGTCATGACCTGCAAGAACAGTTATTCCATCTACACATATATTGTCACAGTATAATAATTCATGCGCCCAATTACCTGTATTCTGAATTGTATATCCTTTAAGCTCAACATTTCGGCAGTTAAAAAATGTCACTCCATGAGGTCCGCGATAGTCTTCTTCAGAACCAACATCATCAAAACAGTTACATCCGTCAATCACAGATCCTGCTTCACCGATAATTTTAATATTTTCTGCATCTATTGCACGAATAACAGCATTGTTCCAACGACTTCCCGGGATCCTTCTAAATCTGTATTCAGGTTTATTTTCTACATATTCAGTTTCCCCGTATATTGTTGAAAGATGAACATAAGGGGCATCTGTTATCTGGTCTTCTCTTAGTGGTTCTACTTTATCATTTTTATAATTAAAATAGTCTTCAGGATTAAGACTTCCCATAAGTTTTGCCCCTTCAAGAAGATGAAGCGTTATATTGCTTCGTATTCTGATATCCCCTATATGGTATTCTCCCTCAGGGATTTCCACAACTCCACCGCCTTTTTCAAAGCAGTAATCAATAGCATCCTGAATAGATTTTGTCTGTAAATCTTCAATTTTATCTTTTAATCCAAACTCTTTTGCGTTCACAGTTATCTTCATATTCAATTTCCCCTTGACAAATCGTTTGTTTTATTGTATAGTATATCACAATATTATAAGCTATTCTAACACTATATAGACTAATAATATAAATATATTGAACAAAGTGGAGATTTATTATGACTAAAACAAGTTTAAAAGAAACTTACGCACAACACAAAATCGGCAAGTTGCAAATGAATATATATGAATCAAGCAATGACATTCCCTATCACTGGCACGACGAATACGAATTCCTTTATATAACAGATGGCGAATGTGAGTGTATTATAAACGGAAAAAGCATTATTGTAAAAAAAGGCCAGGCAATCCTTATAAGTGGCGGGGAGCTTCATACAGTTAATCAAAACACTTCCGGACAATTTTTCGCGGTAGTTTTTCATCCATATATTATTTTTGGAACAGAATTCAACAATTTTTTCTCAAAAAAAATATCATATAACAGAATTTTTGAAGAAACTTCCTCATCCGGTAAACAAATAACTCAACTTCTTAATCTTATTCACTCATACTTTTACAACCAGTTTTACGGCTTTGAGTTAACACTAAAAGCTTTGATTATCGAAATATTCGCAACAATATATGAACATCATCTTTATTCATTTAATGAAAAAAAAGATGCAAACAACTTTGATAGATTTGCTGATATTATAGAATATATTCATGATAATTTTGCAGAAAAGCTATCTCTTGAACATGTTGCAAATTATGCTCATTTCAGCAAATCTTATTTAATCAGGTTGTTAAAGAAGAATACAGGTAAGACTTTTAGTACATATTTAAACTGCTATAGAATTTATAGAGCAATTGATATGCTTGAAAATACAGACAAAAATATTTTAGAAATTTCTGAGGAATGTGGATTTGGTAATATTGCATACTTCATCAAAGTTTTTAAACAGAATATAGGAGTTACACCTCACAAATACCGTAAGAATTAACAGTCTAATTTTTATGATAACGAATCTTAATGGATGCCTAAAATGCCAAAAATCCAGTAATATTAGTAAAACTTTTCAGAAAAAAATAAGTGCAGGTAATCAACTATATAAATACCCAAATTACCTACACTTATATTGTACCCCGGGCTGTCTTACCAAATAAGTGATGCAACCCATTATTTATTTTATCAATTATTTGGACGCTTAACAAATAAAATAACAATTATATAATCATAAAAAATTAATATTGTTACAATCTACAAGTCTAAAAATTTCATATAATCCTTTAATAATCCACATATAAACCGCTTATCATACATTCATCAGACAATAATAACTTGCCGTGTTCTTTCTTATCTTGAAAATCTACTTAAAAAATGCAGTTCCGTTAGTTCAAGTCTGGTTCAAAACCACTTATCTTCTCCCATTTATTTCAAAGTTGATTTTTGCAAGAAGCCCTTAAAACCACGGAAAAAGCAAACAATTTAGATGCAAGTTAAACAAGTTTGGCGTTATGATGAAACCTTACGGTTTTAGTTATGATATATTTGCCCCAAAAAGCATTGACGAAGTCAATTCATAGCTTGCGAAGCAATCTAAACTGATAACTTGCCGTAGGCAAATTTCATTGAAAAAGCGACTTGTCGAAACAAGTCGCTTTTTCTGGTTGCGGAGGCAGGATTTGAACCTACGACCTTCGGGTTATGAGCTGATGAAATAAAGCCTGACTTAAAATCCATCGACTTGGCAAAGCACGCATCTACGCGGTTTTACCGACCAAAACGCCGTCCGAGTGGTTTACATAATTTTGTCGACATTTGGGCGGCGCAATGGGTTTGGCAATTGAAATGTGTTGTACTAATCCCCCAAAAGCCCGTACTTTATTTTAACCCTTTCAATCTTTGTGACAAACGCCTCTGCCATTACAAGCAGAAATACAACAGTTGACAGCGAATGTATAAGGTCAAAGGGAAAACCTGCGACAAACGAAGAAAGCAAAAGCTTTGCCGAAGGCTCGGGGTTCATCATAAGCACAGATGCGGGATTCAGTATTCCTCCGTAAATGAGGAATGTTGCAAAGAAGCCGAAGATACATAAGGCCGTCTTTGATTTTTTTACCTTACAAGAATCGAATACAAGTCCCGAAACAAGACCGATAAGTGCGAATGCCGTCATCTGCCACACAGTCCACGGACCTTGCCCGAAGAAAAGGTTTGAAAC
>JAZQFS010000057.1:0-2495 GCA_045539625.1 Eubacteriales bacterium
GAGTGTATGCCCGAAAACGGCAGAGAAGGCATGGAAAAGATCCGTAAGATTCTCGAAGGTTATATGACAGAATAATTACATATCCAAACAAAAAAGTCCTCGGATCACTCCGGGGACTTTCGTTATATATATTCAGTTTTCCGATGCATCGGTTTCGTTTGAAAGACCGGCATAATAAAGAAGTTGTTTTTTTGAGGAAACCCCCAGCTTCTGATAGATGTTCTTGTTGTGGAATTTAAGGGTGTTTTCCTTTATCCCCATGGCTTCCATGGTTTCCTGCGTGTTTTTTCCGGAAACATATAGATCGAATATTTTTCTTTCGGTTGCCGTCAAAAGGGTGATGCCGTTGCAGAAAATCTGATACTCGTCTTTCGACGCTTCGATTTCCGCATTTACTGTCGAAGAAACCGAGATATTTGCTTCCTCGACAGCTTGAGAGACAGTCATCTGCTCTACACTTTGTTTCGCTGTAACCGAATCCTCCGAATCTGCATTTGCCGTATACTCCTGAACCTGAAGCATTATGTACAGCATAAGCAAAAACAACTCAGTTATAATGTAGGAAATTGAAAGAAACTCAAATTCAATGTCAATGATCTGCTCGATTCCCCATACTGCGATGTTGCCCAGTGTAACAGACGCAAGAAGTGTTGCGTGGGAAGCCGAGGTTATTCTTCTTTTGAACATTGCATATATGATAATTCCTATCATTATTGCAAAATACAAAAGCAGATACAGTGCATAGACTCTGTGAAGCGGACCGTATTCCTTGACAAGCGTTGTAAGACCGTCGGTTATGTCTATTGTTACCGATTTGTAATAGCAATTAAGGTATCCCGGTGTTGCCGCAATAAGAAAGACGATGCAGGTTATAGGCAAAAGCGTTGCCGCTGCAACCTTTCTGTAGCCTGTCTTGCACACATTCATTATTGTCATAAGCATACATAGCGGCAGAAATGCCGAGCCGAGGTATGCTATTCTGTTGGCAAGAAGAGCTTCGCCAAGCGTTTTTGAGATGGACAGACACAAATATCCGCCGTTTACTATAAATACCGAGAAATACAGAAGTAACATCCATATTTCCTTTTTCTTCATTGCACAGCTGTATCCTATTGCAAGAAGAAGCGACAATACGGTGGTTGCCGCATAAATAATTGATATACTTGCCATTATTTCACCTTTATTCTTCCCCGTTAAGTACCCATTTTTCGTCATAGCCGAATTCAAGGGCAATGAGTTTTGCAAGAGCAGGAGATATTTTTTTGTTGACATTCTCACGTGAACGTCCGTTGGTCGTGAGAATATAGATATAATTCTCGGTAACACCGAGACGTGATGCAAATTCGCGCTTTGTGATTTTTTGTTCGCTTATTATTTTGTTCAGCCGGTCGGCGAGAGTCATTATATTTTACCTCCGTTTTCCTGCGTATAAAGTGCAGCGTATCTCAGCATTTGTTTTCTTGAGGAAACACCCAGCTTTTCGTAAATGTTGCTGTTGTGGAACTTCAGAGTGCTTTCCTTGATGCCTGTTGCCTCTATAATTTCTTTAGCTGTTTTACCTGCAAGATACATCTCGAAAATAATGCGTTCGGATTTTGTCAGCATCTTTATGCCTATGACAAAATTTTCGTAATCATCGGGATTTATCTCATTCTTGCGGGAATATGATAATTTTTCAATCTCTCCCTGTACCCTTGCAAGTTCGGTTTCAGCTTTTTCCTTTTCCTCCGAAAGCTCCTCGTAGGCGATTTCGTATTCCTTATCCTTTTCCGAAAGAAAATCGAAAAGGTCGCTGATCTCCGAAAGCCTTGAATCGGATTCGGAATGCTCAAATCTTCTTATTTGTTCAAGTCCTTCCATTATCGGCTTCATAAAGCGCTTGCTCAGGATACGGCAAAGGGATATGGCAAAAGAGGAAAGAAGTATTAAGAATACAACGATTTGAACGGTATTTGTGGAAACAGCCTTGTCGAAATCTTTTTTCGGCATCATAACAAGAAGCATATGTTTTTCTTCTGTATCGTATTCCAGAGAGCTTTCAAGTCCTACATATGCTTCGTTTTCTGTTTCAAACACAAAAAGCCCGTGGTCACCCTTGCTGATATTTACGATACCTGCGGGAGGTAGAAAATAGCCGTCCTCGGTACCGCATATCATCGCATTATCAACGCTGATGTTGTCTTGTGAGGGAAGCCACAGACACATAAGATGCTCAAGTGTTGCGGACTGTGCGTGCTTCATCTTGAATGCGTGCTCGCTTATCTCAAAGCCGCATACCCCTATGACCTTTCCGTTGCTTCTGCGAATCGGTACAGTCATAAGAGTTGCCTTTTCGCTTGTTCCGGGAATAGTTACAATGTTTGTAAAGCTATATGCCGTTTCAAGAGGA
The DNA here is from genome assembly GCA_045539625.1 of Eubacteriales bacterium. Taxonomy (GTDB): domain Bacteria; phylum Bacillota; class Clostridia; order Oscillospirales; family CAG-382; genus UMGS1387. Next base: position 2,390 of record JAZQFS010000057.1, read on the forward strand.
ATGTCCGGAGATGTTCTCATTATCTCGTCATAATTCGGAAACAGCCTTGTATCAAACTCAAGCTGCCACTTTCTGTGAGGCATAACCGCTGCTTCCTTTCCTATAG
>JAZQFS010000058.1:0-10356 GCA_045539625.1 Eubacteriales bacterium
ATATATTCTCATCTGCGGCGGGAACGCCGAAAACATTTCGTGCTTTTGTTCAAAAAGTGATTTTGCAACCGCACTTACACTTCCGTCAGCAAATATTCTGCCGTCATCCATAACAATAACTCTGTCGGATATGGGAAGTACCTCATTTAACCGTTGCTCCGACATTATGACGGTAACGCCCATTTCGTTGTTTACCCGCTTTACCGCCTCTATAAAATGCTTTGCAGATATCGGGTCAAGGCTTGAGGTCGGCTCGTCTAAGATTAGCACCTTCGGCTTCATTACCATAACAGATGCAAGACATACAAGCTGTTTCTGTCCTCCCGACAGCTCGCTTACTTTTTTATGAAACAGGTCAGAAATGCCGAAAAATGAGGAGGTTTCGGAAACGCGAAGGCGTATTTCATCTTCGGGAAGTCCGAGATTCTCAAGACCGAAGGCAAGCTCGTGCCAGACCTTATCACAGCACAGCTGAAACTCGGGATTTTGGAAAACAAAGCCTATGTTTTGTGCGTCCTCTCTCGGTGAAAGCTCACGGAGATTTCTGCCGAGATATGTAATATTTCCGCTTGTTTTGCCTTCAGGTGAAAGAGAGCTTTTGAGAAGACGAAGCAAAGTTGTTTTACCGCATCCCGATTTTCCGCAAATGGTTATAAATTCGCCGTTGTTTATGGTAAAACTCAAACCACTTATAGCATTTTCGCCACTTTCGGGATAAGCAAAGCTCAAATTTTCGACCTTAAATATTTCCATCTTCTCACCTCCCATAGTTCAATTATTACAGGTGTCATACATAGTAAAAAGTAGCTGACAAAAACGCTGATTGAATACCTCGTAATCGGCGTGGACTTTATCACAGGATAAAAGGAAAAACCCATCTGTTCCGAAACATTTCCAATAATTACATATGTGCCAAGTAGCAGTATGTAAATAAGCACCGCCATGTCACGCTTTTCAAGGCGGTAGTTGGAAAAGGATGTTCTTTTTCCCGTTCCGTAGCCCCGTGCTTTCATACTGTCGGCTGTATCAATTGCATTTTCAAGCGCCCACGTTACGGTTATCGAAAGTATTCGCAGGGCGTTTTTGATTTTCCTGAAAACACCCTTTTCGTCAAGTCCCTTACCGATGCACTTCTGAACTTCCGCTGTCTTTTTCAGTCTTTCAGAAAACAGTGGAACAAATCGGAGTGTCATGGAAAGAATAAGTGACAGCGACGGTATTATTTTGCCAAACAGGTACATAAATTTATCGCTTGTCATAACAGAACTGAAACATATGAAAAAGCACAGCACCGACACAAGACTTGCAGCGGCACAAAGTCCGTAGATTATGCTTTCCGAGGTTAGCGGATTTCCGTCTGGCAGATACCCGAGTATTGTCATTCCCTCGTGGTTGAAAAGAGGATTGATAAGAGAAGTAAGAATCATTGCAGGGAGCAGAAATGCAAGGCTGTGAAGTGCCTTTTTGTCGTTTATAATACACATATACAAAAACGAGCAGAACAGCGATAAGGTGAGCATCAGCGGATGCATCCCTGTACAGGCAAGACCTATAACAAAAGCAAAGTATGAAAAATTCACCAATGGGTGATACATCTTAAATTCATTCATTGTCTTTTCCGTTTCTTTGTGAGTAATCTCCGCCGATGTCTCTGCCAAGGTCGCAGGTGTAAATCCATTCTACCTTGTCGTGTTCCTTCAGCTTGTAACGTGAACAACCGTAGTTGGGAAACCAATCATTGACCTTGTACATCCAACCCGACAGCTCACCGCAGTCAAATTCGTAGATGTTTGCAATACCCTCAATGTAGGCGCTTTCGTACATCGGTACTTCGTTGAACTCCATATGTATACCGTTTTTCTTCATTTCACGGCGAAGAAGGTTGAACACCGTTTCTCCTTCGTAGAATACTACCTCGGTTTCACCAAGGATTACACCGTCTTTCGGTACAATGTCAGACTTATCCTTGTCAAAATCGGACATGTTATCAAGGATTGTATCGCATCTTACCGAGAGAGTACAGGTAAGCTCTTTATCTGTTATTTGTGTTTGCTCTGCATTGACAGGCTCGGGTTTACCCTCGGGAACTTCTACATGTACAAGCTCTGTATTGTCATTACAGGATGTTAAAGTAAATATTACAAGTAAAGTTAAAAATAAAACTGTTATTCTTTTCATATACGATTTGCCTCTTTCAATAAGTTATAGAGCATGTACGCAATTTCTCCTCGTTTTACCGCTTCTTTAGGATTTATTTTAATTGCCGAATCGTCAAGAATTTCTTTGTCATAACAGAAAGCAAGTCCTTCCTTTGCCCATGTGGAAACGGTCTTGTAGTCGGTAAACTGCGACAGCACATTTCTTACGGCACTTTCGTTATAAGTTTTATCAATACCGAGGATTTTTGCACTTCTCTTTACCATGACCGCCGCTTCTTCACGGGTAATTGTGCCGTTCGGGTTAAAATACTTATCAGACACACCCTTGATTATACTGTAATCATAAGCAGTACCCACAAAACCGTAGTACCAATCGGTCTTTTTTATATCCGAAAAGACATCTCTTCCTTTTGCTTCAAGTCCGAGGGCTCTAACGGTAATTGTTGCAAATTCTGCTCTTGTCATGGTGGAATCAGGCGAGAAGGTATTTTCAGTCATTCCGTTTATTATGCCTCTTTGACATAGTGCCTGTATTTCAGACTTATACTTGTGATTCTTAATATCGCTGAAGGTTTTATTCGGGTACTTTACCTCAATTCTATTTCCTTTTGCTGTATTCCCTGTCACGGAAACAACATCAATCATATCAAAAAGCTTATTCTTTTTGTCTTCAAAACGCTTCAGACTCACAAGTGCATAGAACCCTTGCTCTGTTGACATAAGGTTTGATTCTTTGTCGGATTTTGCGTGCTTGAAGCCTTTTCCTTTTATGTGAAAATTCATAAGTGCATCAACTGCTGTCTTGCCGTTCTTGACAAACCTTGAGTCTTTTTGGGATATACCAAGACTTGAAAGAGCAACAATTACCTGAGATGTGCTTTCGGAGTATTCGCCAAAGCTTCCGTCGCTTTTTTGAATGCCGGAAAGATACGATAGTCCCTTATCAACCGCCTGCTTCACCTTGCTATTATCGGTATAAGACGAAAGAGCCGTCAGCACCATTGCGGTGATATCCACGTCTGCTTCTTGCACCGAACTGTTAAGTGCCCATCCTCCCGAAGGAAGCTGTCGGGAAAGAATAAGGTCTATGTATTTCGTTCTGATTTCATCATTGTTATATTTTGCCGCATCAAGTGCAATAAGTGCCCATGAAGGACCGTTTATCCCCTGCTTTATAACGCTGTCATAGTCAAGAAGCGGTGTTATGAGATTATAACCGCCCACATTTGTCGGATCTTTTCCGATGGCACAAAGGGTAATTACAACCCTTGAATACTCGGTGTACTTATTTTTACTGAGTACACCGTTTTTGTTTTTCGCATATTCTTCTACATTGTCATAGTAGCTTTTATAGTATTCATCAGGTACATCAAGACCGCTTCGAGAGAGTCCCAGCACCGCCCACTCACCGCCGACAGAGCCGACAGCAGGCTCTGTTACGGTATTGAGAATGTAGTTTCCTATGCTGTTAATTTCGCTGTCATTTACGGCAAACACCTGAATTGTCAGAACAACAATCAGAAGAATGCCTGTTATTACTTTTTTCATTTTGTCCACTCTCTTTCACAAAACCGCATAAGAATTGCCGCAAGCTGTGCTCTTGTTGCTGTGTCTTTGGGAGAAAGTGTTGTTACGCTTGTTCCGTTTATAATACCGCTTTCAATTGCCCATCTGAATGCATCAAACGCAAAACTGCTTATTTCATCCATATCGGAAAAATTTGAAAGCTCTGCCGAAACTTCAACATCATATTCCTTATATTTTGCGTAACGGTAAAGAATTGTTACCGCCTGTTCTCGGGTAATGTTATCATTTGGTGCAAACTCTGTTTCGGTAACACCCGTAACAATTCCGTTATTCTTTGCCCATATTACGGCATCGGTGTACCATGTTCCGTCTTCGACGTCAGTAAACGGATTTTCGCCGTCTGTTAATTCTGCTTTTTCAAGCCTGTAGAGAACGGTAACAAGCATTGCTCTTGTCATTTTTTCGCCAGGTTCAAAGCCGTTATCAGTACCCTGCATAAGACCGTTTTCGTACACATATTTTACGGCTTCATAATACCAGTCGTCTGATTTTACATCGGAGAATGTGGTCTCGGAAAATTCCTTTCTTTCAGATTCTTCTGTCTTTTCCTCCGTAGGTTCTTCGGGTTCTTCCTTTTCTTCGGTGTTTTCATCATCTGTTTTGTCATTACCGCTTGGTGATGAGCCTTGATAGTAAGAATCACCAATATCTTCGCCAAGCTGACAGGTATACAGCCACTTGATAACATCGCCGTTTTCAACTTCAAAATCCGATGCACCGTACTTGATAAAGTCTTCATTCAGGGTTATCATCCAGCCGGAGCCTGCTCCTGCATCAAATTCACCGAAGGAATCGTAATCAATACCATTGTGGGTAAAACCGCCGATGGAGGCAAGATAAAAGCCGTTCTTGGTTGTGCCTGTGTGCTGATATGTGTAACCAAGACAGTCAAGCAGACGAAGTGTTACATCTGCAACGGTATCGCCCTTTGTAAACGGTACTTTCTTTGATGCAATAATTGTGCCCAGTGCCTTGGGATATGTTACATTTGTTTCATCTTTAACTCGCTTGCCGTTGTCGGTAAAGCTTATTTTTACATATCCGTCAATTTCATCGTCTTGAATATCCCATTCGGGTGTGGAAGAACCTGATCCGTCTTGTGACTTTTGTTTGACACTCAAAGAAAGGGTATGGATATCACTTTCAGAAAATCCGTCGTTTGCAATAAATGTGATTATATACTCACCCACATCTTCGGGAGTGAATGTGAAATACCCGTCATCGACTGTCTTTTCTTGTCCGTCACCGACTTTTGCTGTATATGTAAGACTGTCGCCATCGCGGTCGGAAAAGACCTTTGACATACTGAGAGCATAGGTCTTTCCGAGGGTAAGAGATGCTGTCCTTGGGGCATTTTCACGGATAAATGGTGAGGTGTTTCCGCTTGGAAGGGTGCCGATTTTCACTATGATATCGGGAAGAATACTTCTGGTTGTGAAGGTGGTTTTGTCATCTCTCGTACCGCAACCGGCGTCGGGAATGTTTCTGTGGCTGTCGCCGTCATCGGAAAAGCCTTCTACACCTATTACACCAACGCCGATGTAGCCGTCGGTTATTGTAAATTCGGTTTCTTCTACACTTTCGGGAATTGTGAACTCAAACTCAGTACCGTTTAGTGAAAAGTCATACTGCACACCGCAGCTTTTAAGCTCTTGACCGTCAAAGGTGTATCTGATATGCACCTTGCTGTCGCCGTCGGTGTTACCGCTGTAGCCTGGGTTGTATGTTCCCGAAATCTTGGGTATGGGAGTATGAACGCCGATAAGTTTTAGGCTGATTTTATCTCCTGCAGATAACGGCTTTCCGGGATGGGTGATATTCTTTACAAAAAGCTCTATCTTATCACCGCGGACAATTTTATATGCTATGCCGTTATCGGTTGTAACACGAATAATATTGTTACCCGAAACGATGGGTGCAGTATATACTCCATCAGTGGAGTCGACGGCAATATAGGTTTCGCCTTTATCGTGGGAAACGGCAAGTTCTGACATACTTCCGTCCTCGGATGAAGGAGCAAGTTTTAATTCTCCGCTGTCGCCGAAGAAGTAAAGTGTATCAAGCTCGCTGTCAAAGGGTTTTGCGTTTTCTTTACTGTAGGTAGTGCTTCCTGCACTTGTTTTGCAGTCTATTCCAAAGTCAACATCGGGTGTGTTTTCACCAACTGTAACAACAAACAGACCGGTTCTTGCCTCATCTGACGCACCGTAAAAACCGTCATATGAACCGCCCGATATTTCAATGGCATCGTATGTTACTTCAATTACGGCAGTTCCTTCACCGATTGCAGTAAGTTTGCACCAGTTACCTCCTCCGTTGGTTTTAGGCTGGTTTTCATAAGGAGAAATGGATACAACATCATCGCCCGAAACTATATTAAAATGGAAGTCGGGCATTATAATGTGATTTAAGTGACTGTTGATAATTTCCCAGGCTCTGTATGCCTTAACTGTTTTAGTTTCGCCAACATTCAAGGACAAATGGTTATCCCTGTTAATATTAAGAAGCAGGCTGTCGTCTGCAACGGCAGAAGCATTTGTTCCTGCTGTGCTGTAATCAACTCTGTCTGAAGGTTTTGCATCATCCTCTGTATGAAGCACCTTAACGGAGTTTCCCATAAGCAGATATCCTGCCTTTGTGATTCTGCCGTCCATTGACACACGGTAGCTGAGGTTTCCGTCTGCGGTAAAATAGTGGGTGGAAGTTCCGTCACCGTTATCTACGGTTGCAAGAGGTTCTTTCTCGGTATGCACATAGTAATTATTCTCATATTTGAAAAGCGCAGCCTTTGCACCTGTCGTTGTAATTACAGTTTTGGGATTCTTGTAGGAAACCTTGACAAAAACAGTGCTTGTATCTTGCGTCAATGTAAGCTTTTCTGAAGCACTGTTAAAGGCAGAGGTGTTTTCGGGAACGGCAGTAAATGTATAATCCTTTTCGGGTACAAGAAGGAAGTTACCGTTTACTCCAACTGCCATATGACCGCCGTAAGAAACGCTTACTGTACCCGAAATTTCTCTGTCTCCTAAATCAAGAATTTTTGTCTGCACCTTCTGAAGCTGTATCTTGCTATCAGCCGATACAGGGAAAGATAATCCTCCGAAAGCCTCATCACGAACGGATATTTCTGAAATGTTTTCGGGAACAGATACCGAATAAGCAGTATATCCGCCGTCAGAGTCGCCCTTTACAAAGGAAAGCTCATCGCCAAGGGAATCTGTTCCGTCTTCTGTGTGACCGCAAGTGATATAGAATGACGGCTCTGTTTCATCGGGAACAAGCACTGTCGTATTGTAGGTGACATCGGAGTTTGTTACAGAAAGCAATACCTTATACGATTCTTGTGATGTTGAAATAAAGTCGCTTGCAAAAAATTCAAGCTCATAAGTACCGCCGAGTGTGGGAGCAAAGCCAAAGTCCTTATCAGCAGTTACCGCATCGTTTGCGTTTATCTTTACGCTGTAGGTAAGCTCATCGCCATCGATATCCGTAAATATTGGTAAAAGGTCAAGAGTAAAGCTTTCACCTGCAACAATTTCTGCAGTTTTTACTTCAGACTGAATTTCGGAAAGTATCGGAATCTCATTTTTTACAGCATAGCTTATAGTATAGGTTGTGTAGTTATTGCTTGTGGCTTTGGGATGTGCATTATAAAGGTACATTGTTGCTTTTCCCTTGCCAAGTGACAAGGTGGTAGTATATACCTTTGTATCGTTTGAGCTGTTGAAGGAATTTGAGGTTGACAGTTTCGGAAGTCCCTCGTTTTGCGTAAGATCAAAGGTTGCAAGGATTTTGCCGTTTATGTCATAGCTTCTCGGAACAGTAACAGAGATATTCTTATCTTCGAGTAAAGCCGTAAGTTCCTCAATATCTTGCCCGTCAGCATCAGAAAACTTTACGAAATTCACACTGCCGTTTGAGGTTTCAATACCAAGCCACAACCCGCTTTTTATTTCGGTTACTTCTACTGTTACCATAACAAAGTCGGGACAGTCACCCGTATCATTGGACGCGGCGAAAACAAGTGTATATGTTCCGCCTTCATCAGTCTTGAATATATAGGAATTGCTCTCTATTGGCGTTTTTTCTTCACCGTTTACAAGGTAATAGTATTTTGCAAGTCGGAAATAATCACCAAGGTTAATATCTACTTCTACACCGTTATATGTTTCTTTACTGTCGGATTCTACAATTCTTTCGGGAACAACTTCGGGAGCTTCGCCGAGAGTAAAGTTTAATGTATATGTCACACTGCCTTTAAGAGAGCCTGCATATGTACCTGTAAGCGTCATTACAAGCTGTGCTTGTCCGTTATCAAGAGTTACCTTTCCCGTATGACCGCTCATTGTGCATCTGTTAAGGGATGTACCGAACTCGACGGAAATTTCAGCATAGGGATCTGTAGTACCGTCAAGCAGGATATTTACAGTAGTACCGTCCTCAGTCGCTTTTTCTACAACAGCACCGTCTATTTTTATATTCGCCACATTTGCATAGTATCTATTTGAAAAGGTGTATATTGTTCTGTCGGTTATATCGATAACGTTATCGAAAACAGAGAGTACAGGTATTTCCGTTACTGTGACGGTTGTTACGTTACTTGTGACAGTAATGCCTTCGCAGGAGGCTGTCGCATAGTAGTATACTGTTCCTATTTTCTCGGTTTTTGGAGTAAAGCTATTCTCGTTTGCACCGTCGATTACTTCTCCGTTTTCGGTACTTTTCTCGGTGCTTTTATACCACGTGTATTCAACCTCATCATCGGTAACGCCTGTGTACTCTGCATCAAAGGTGAGAGCATTTGCCTGCTTTCCGACAATGTATTTAATTTCAGCATCACCAAGATTTGTAAGCACCTTCAACGACGGCTCTTGAACCGTTACGGTTGCTATTTTACTTGTTGCTGACAAGTCTTCACAACTTGCAATTACATAGTAATAGGTCGTGCCGATTTCATCTGTTGGCGGTGTGTAGCTGCCTCTGTCAGCACCTTCGATAACTTCGCCGTTGTCCGTACTTTTTTCAGCACTTTTATACCACTGATATGTGATGTCACTTTCGGTTTCACCACCTGTATATTCTGCAAAAACCGATAATTCAGATGCAGTTCTTCCTTCTACATACTTCACTTCGGTTTCAGAAAGATTCTCTGTGAATTTTACAGAAGGCTCTGACGGTCCGTCTATTGCGAAGTTGATAGTGTAATTGACGCTTGCCACAGGCTGAGGTCCCATTCTGACAAGAATTGAATACGTCATCTGACCTTTTCCGTCGGAAAGCATGCAGGTGTTTCCACTGTGCTGAAGCATACCTTGTCCGCTTCCCGAAAAGCCTGCCTGAAGCTTTGCTGACATATCTGTATCTTGTGACAGAACGATATCTATTGTTGTATCGTTTTGAACTGCTGATACTATGGATACAGGTGCATAAGAGCTTTGAAGATATACTTCAAGATTCTGCAATGTATAGGGACCGACAGCTTTGTCGTCAATATCAATTTTATTTCCGTTTATGGGCAATTCTGCACTAACTGCAAAAGGCAGTATGCAGAAAATCATTGCTATACACAACAGTAATGAAAATATTTTTTTAGTGTGCATTTTTAACATTCCTTTTTCTATAATTTAATACTGTTTTTTCTATGCCAATACCGGGACATAGGCAATCACCTCCAAAATCGGGCAAAAAGAAAAGCCGCAGTAACAATCAAGTTACTACGGCAGTTTTCCCGTACACCACATTCCGTTTTGGCAAAAAGGCAATGACAAACAAAGCCCTGAGAATTCCGAATAGTTCCAAGCGGAATTCAGTGCTAAACAGAAAACTCTTTCCTATGTAAAACACGTACGGAAAAAGCATCAAAGCAGGTCTTCTGACTTACATACTCAAGCGAAACAAACAAGCCTTCTCAGTTTCCCAATGACCGGCTTTCGCCGTTGTTTATTTCTTGAATGCATACAGCGACTGGTATCGTCGCGGATTCTCACCGCGTTCCCTTTTCACCGACCGTACCTTTTTCTCTGCGGTACGGACGACACTTTGTGTGGATATTAAATTATACGGGTATTATAGCACGGATTTTTATATGTTTCAATACATAAAACAAATTTATTTTTATAAAAAAAGATTGGGATGCTGTTCCAAATCTTTGCTAAACTTCTATAATTTATGAAATTTTCTCAAACCTCACCGTTTTAACCGCATAAAAAGCTAAGTCCCACTCAACCATTAAATCTTAGCTAAGTGGGGTAATTAAACAAAATGATACCGGATGTGAAATGACTGATGGGTGCAGCGGGAAAGAAACTTATCATTCCTTAAATTATAAATGAGTTTTAAGATTTGCATCAAGATAGATTATTTCACAGGTTACATAAAAGTTCTGTTCTTTTTCAGTTGCACATCCCAAATGCCGCCCAAAAAAATGGTTTAACTCCTTCTAAAACGGCATTGACTGGGGAGTAATGAGATAATCAAAACCACCAGTTCAACTGGTGGTTTGCTCACCCCTAAAAGGGGATTTTACCGGCTTAACCCCTAAAAGGGGTACTGAACAAATATCATCGCATCACACGCACTGCAACCCGTCAACGGGTCACAATATAATATT
>JAZQFS010000059.1:0-7501 GCA_045539625.1 Eubacteriales bacterium
GCCGCAATCACCGCAACAATAATTGACGGCAGTAAATTTGCAACTCTCACTTTTTTGCCAAACATCAGATTTATTCCCACACAGAATATGAGTACCGAGCCGATGAAGGAAAGATTTGCAAGGGCAAGAGGAGTCATAATGGGCTTTATAAGCGTTGAAAGTGCCGTAACCGAGCCTTGGAAGAGCGCAACAGGCAGGGCTGAGAAGACACAGCCGACACCACTTGAGCTTGCCATAACAAGAATAATTATAAAGTCAAGTATTGCCTTTGTCACAAGCACCGAAATGTCGCCCTCAAGACCGTCCTTTATTGAGCCGACAATTGCCATGGCACCGATGCAAACGGTTAGGGACGAATTGACAAAGCCGTCAACAAATCGGCTGTCCTTAGCGTTGCCTGTTTTGATTTTCAGCCATTCGCCAAACCTTTCAAAGCCGTCCTCAAGATTGATAATTTCGCCGATAATGCCGCCTATGCAAAGACAGCCTGTTAAAAGCATTGAGCCGCCGCTTATGATACTGCCCTCCGATACCGACAGCATACCCTCAAAAGCTCCCGATGCACCAATAAATAATACACTTATTCCGCACGCCATATTTAAGGTAATGCGGATTCTTTCGTTTATCAGCTTTCCGAAGAGAAGACCGATGATGCCGCCTAAAATTATTGCGACGGTGTTTATGACTGTACCAAGTCCGCTCATAAAATACCCGCTTTCTGATTTGTTCTACGATATTATATCATTTTTTACAGCTTTGTCAAGTGGTGCAATTCGGCAAAACAGTTGTATTTTTCGGTATATTTTTTTGTTTTCCGTTGACAAAAGAAATTATTGTTGTTATAATTTCGCTAAGGAGTTGATAATTATGAAATTAGGCGTACTTATAGGCTTTAAAGCATATGACCTTGAAGAAAAATTCAAGGAAGTCAAGGAAATGGGCTTTGACTGTGTTCAGTTCAGTAACTGGTCAGACGAAAACGAAACAGATGAAAATGCACAGCTTGTTTTGTCGCTTTGTGAAAAATACGGAATTAAGATTACAACATACTGGAGAGGCTGGGAAGGTCCCGGTGTATGGGATTTCCTTGAAGGTCCTGCAACGCTTGGACTTGTGCCGGAAGCATTCAGAGCTGTAAGAGTGAAAAATCTAAAAAAAGGCTCTGATTTTGCAAAGAAAATCGGCGTAAAATCAGTTGCAACACACGTTGGCTTTCTTCCCGAAAACCCCAACACAACCGAGTACCGTGAGCTTATTCCCGTACTTCGTGACGTGGCACAGTACTGTAAAAATAACGGTCAGAATTTCCTTTTTGAAACGGGACAGGAAACTCCCATCACCTTAAAGAGAACCATTGAGGAAATAGGAACGGGAAACGTGGGCATCAACCTTGATGCGGCAAATCTTATTCTTTACGGTAAGGGAAACCCTGTTGACGCACTGAGCGTTTTCGGTGAGTATGTTATGAATCTTCACGCAAAAGACGGCAAATACCCAACCTGCGGTAACAGACTTGGCGAGGAAACACCTATCGGTGAAGGCGACGTTGACTTCCCGAGATTTATTGCAAAGCTTAAGGAAATCGGCTATGACGGCGATGTAACCATAGAAAGAGAGATATCGGGCGAACAGCAGATAAAGGATATTATTGCATCAAAGGCATATCTTGAAAGCCTTATCGGTTAGTTACAGGAGGGTATTATGAAGCTTGGAATTATTCATGCTTATCCGTATATATATGAAGAAAATTTTGCTTTTGCAAAGAAGAACGGCATTGACGGTCTTGAATTTACCGTCGATGTAGGTATGGACGTAAAAGGTTTTTTGGATAGTATTCCTACTTATAAAAAATGGGGCGAGGATTATTCAAGAAAAATTCTGTCCCTTGGCAGATGGGGCTCAAAGCGTATTGACGAAGACGGCAGTATAAATGCCGATGAGCTTGAAAATGATAAAAAGCTTATAGCTGCCGCAAGCGAGCTTGGCTGTCCCGTTTTCAACTGCGGCTGTAACTATGTGGAAAGTAAGACATTACAGGAAAACTATGAAACGGCAATAGACTATTTTTCACGTCTTGTAGAATACGGCAACAGTCAAAATATAAAAATTGCGGTATATAACTGCCATTGGGAAAACTTTGTTACAGGTCCGGAACAGTGGGATGCAATTCTGCCAAAGGTGGAGGGACTTGGCATAAAGTATGACCCGTCACATAATGTATCATATTGTAAGAATTATAGTGAATACCTTGGTGAAATGGCAAAATACGGCGATAAATTCTATCATTTTCATGTCAAGGGAATGTTGATTATCGACGGTGAACGGTATGACGACCCGCCTGCAGGACTTGACCTTATAAGCTGGGGTGCAGTGTTTGATGTTCTTTACACTAAGAATTATGAAGGCACTGTCAGCATTGAGCCTCATTCAAAGTATTGGAAGGGCACAAGAGGTAAGTGGGGTATTGAATTTACGGTAAAACACATAAAGCAGTTTATAATGCCAGAGGATTATAAGTAAATAACAACAGCTCCGATTTTTGTCGGAGCTGCTCGCTTATTATGCGTTGTTAATCAATATCGCAGTTTGTGAAATTTTCAACTCCCGTTGCCTTTACCTCTTCGCTTTTGCATCGGGTGAAAATGTTGTCCTTAAGGGTGATGCTCTTGTGACCGTTTTCCACGGCTTGCGATGACGGATTGTCGTGGCTTGTGCCGATGTGAATGACACCGAAGCCGTTGCCCAAAGACGCACATCTTTTGAATCTGTTTGAGGAAATTTCAACGTTGTCGGCATATCCTGCTTCATACCAGTATTTAAAGTCAGGGGCAATAAGTATTGCCGATAGACGTAAGTTCTTGAAAGAACAGTTTTTAACCGTGGCATTTTTTGTCTGGAGCAATAAGCCTCTTGCCCTGCCAAAGCCGATACTGCAGTTACTGACGGTTGTGTCGGGAACGCAGGAAATGTTCTGTATAAGACAGCCCTCTGAAACTCCGTCGGGAATTGATTGGGGAACAAGTACCTTGCCGTTGAAGGAAACAACACTTGATGTGCCAAGACTTTTTCCGTCGCCGTCAAAAAACTCAAGAATTTGTCCTTTTGCAAAAAAGCATTGCGGGAGCTCGGAATCATTGTCTGCAAGAGTGGTGTGTACCTTGTTTCCGTCTATGTTCTTGATTCTGACAAGCTTTGAGTGAACGTTCAGCACATCGTCACCAAGACCGAAAAAGGTGCTGTCGGAAAGGTTGAGAAAGCCTGACATATGCTTTATGTGAATAATATCCTCATTTGAGGCAAGCAGACGTTGGCTGTCACCTTGGGGTTTTACATTAAGAGAAGAAAAACTAAAATTGCTGTTGCCGTAGGGCGCATAAATAAAGGCTGACGGACAGCTGTGGCAGGTGATGCCGCCGACGGTAAGTCCCGATGTTTCCGTTACAAAAAACAGGGGCGAAGAGTAAGTGCCCGAGGAAATTCTGCAACAGATTCTGTCGCCTGCTTTTCCTGCCTGAAGCGGAATTGAAAAGGTGCCGTCACTGCTTTCCTTGATTACGGCTTTTCCGCTGTCGAGCCATACTTCGTCATAGAAAACATCATCGTCGGCAATAAGCGCTGAAAAGCATATTTCGCCGCCGTTGACGGGATTTTTTTCCCTTGATATAAATTCACCGTATGCTTTAAAATATGTCTTGCCGTTTTCCACTCTCGTAATAACACCGTCAAGGGTTGAGTGGTGCAGATAGTCAAGGGTGAGATTGCAAACGGAAATGTTTCGGCTGTTGTTGACGGCAAAAAAGTTTGACCTTGTGTAGGTTATCTCAGGCTTGTCGTCCTCGGTTATGGGCTTGTAGGCGGTGTTTATAAGCCGGGTGTTGCCGCCACCGCAAAGAGAAATGTTACTTTTGTTTTGGAACGAGATACAGCAATCAATGTAATAAGTCCCGTCGGGAATGACGATGCGTGTAAATTCATCAGCACTTTTTATCGCCTTGTTGATTACCTTTGTGTTGTGCACAGCTTTGTCCGCATTGTCGGGTATGAGACCTTTTTCATACAGATTTACTGTGTACTTTATGTTCTTTTCATCTAATCCCGAAAAGGAATCGGCACTGTCCGAGCTGTGATGTGTTTTGCAGGAAACCAAAGTGAAAATCATAAGCAATACCGCCGCTGCTGCAGTTGAAAACTTTCTCATGGTAAAACTCTGTAAAAAGATTATTTGTAATCGCCGAGGAAGTCTGAGTTTTTCTCAAACAGCTCGTCGCACATATTTTTGATTTCGTCCAAGGAGCAAACCGCACTTGATAAAGGATCGTTGTAAACTGCGTGGTAAACAGCCTCTCTGTCCTTTCTGACAGCCGCTTCAATTACAAGGTTCTCAAGTCCAGCAGTTGTTCCCACAAGGATTGCAAGGTGGTCGGGCAAGGGACCTGCAATTGTAGTCTTAAAGCCCATTCTGTCAGCAACAACGGGAACTTCTACGCAGGCGTCAAAGGGAAGATTGGGTATTGAGCAAAGGTTTTGCACGTTGCCGTTAAAGATGAAGGGCTTGCCGTCGCCAAGACGGGCATTGAAAATGTCCGAAGCATATTCGGGGCTCTTTTCTTTCTGCAAGGGCTTTGAGAAAAAGTCGTCATAATACTTCTGAATATTTGCCTTTCTGTCTTTGCGAAGATTGAGAGAATAAGCGTGCTCACCCGGATTCCAGTTTGTGCTGTGTGTGCAGTACTTTTCAATAAGGTCGGGACGTTTTCTGAACCACTGGTTGTACTCTGAGTTGTGTCCGCTGGACTCTGTTACATAATAGCCCAGCTTTAAGAACATTTCGTTTCTTACCTGCTCCTTGTTGAAAATTTCCTCGTCCTCCGACACCAGCTTTTTAAGGGCAGGGTAGAGGTCGACACCCTTGTGGGAAAGCTGAGTATAGAACGCCATGTGATTTATACCCATACACTTGTAGTCGACTTCTTCCTTGGGAATTTTCAGCCAGTCTGAAAGCATACTGATTGTACCCTGAACGGAATGGCAAAGTCCCGTAACCTCAACGTTGGAATACTTCTGCATAGCACCGCAAAGCATCGCCATGGGGTTGGTGTAATTGAGGAAAACCGCTTTGGGACAGTACTTTTCAATGTCACGGCAAATGTCAAGCATAAGAGGAATGTTGCGAAGTGCACGGAAAATGCCTGCAACGTTTCTTGTATCGCCTACATTTATGTCAATGCCGTACTTTTTGGGGATTTCAATGTCGTATCTCCAAATGTCAATGTCGCCGTTGAATACTGTGCACAGTACGCCGTCTGCATCCTTTAGCACCTCGGCTCTTGAAAGAGTAGATGTTACCTTGCAGGTGTCCTCATATCCCATTTCGGCAACAACACGCTTTACGATTTCGGTGATGTTCTTTAAATTTTCGGGATTGATGTCCATAAGGGCAAACTCCGTGTTGCCAAAGGCAGGAAATGTAAGTAAATCACGTACGGTTGCAGTTGTAAAGCCAAGGCTTCCTGCACCGATAAAAGCTATTTTTTTCATATTGATTACTCCTTTGTTAATTATGTTAAATCCATTATACCGCATTCACTTGAAAAAACAATGCACATTTTTCGGAAAAATATGGACAAAACAGGTGAAAGGTGATATAATCTTCTTGTAATAACGATGAAAGGCGGATTTTAAAATGGATAAAATATATGACGGTGCACTTTATGATAAATATGACAGAGCATCGGAAAAGCCTCTTGTTGTAAACAGCTGCGGACTCCATAAGGACAGACAGCTGACGGTTGTAAGAGAAAAGGGAAGACAGGACTATCATCTTCTGTATGTAAAAGAAGGAGAGCTTTATGTAGAGTATGAAGGCAAAGATTATACCGTCACAAAGGGCGGATTTGTGATTTACGCCCCGTTTCAAAGACAGTATTATTCAAGCAGAGAGAGCTGCGAAAGATATTGGCTTCATTTTGCGGGGACAGAGGTGCAAAGGCTTCTGGCGGAATGGGGCTTTTCGTCAGGCGTGTATGAAGCTGATGAAAACAGAACGGTGTACGAGGTTTTCTCTGAGCTTGTACATCAAAGAATTATTCCGTCGGAAAGGTCGGAAATCAAGAGCAGGACAATTCTGCAGCTTCTTTTTATGCGTCTTTATGAAGGGTATGTAAACTCACCCTATGTTATTTCGGAAATAAGTGCGCTTGTACAGCAGATAAACTCCAATCCCGCATCACAAATAAAGGTTGAAGAATATATAGCAAAATCAGGACTGGGTAAAGACAGATTTATGCACCTGTTCCGTGAAGGTGTGGGAAAGCCGCTTCACAGGTATATAACCGAAACACGGCTTAAGGAAGCAAAAAGACTGCTGAAATATTCATCTCTTTCAATTTCACAGATAAGCTATAGCGTGGGTTATGATGATCCGCTGTACTTCAGCAGGCTATTCAAAAAGTATTATTCCGTATCGCCTAAGCAGGTAAGGGAAAAAAGCAAATAGAATTATATTTATATTTTTATTCTATATCATTGCGGCGTTTTTTTCAAGACTTGTTTTAAAAATTCTAAAATATTAAATTCGTTCAAATAACACAAAAATGCAGCAAATATATTGAAACGTAAAAAAAAGTGTGATAGAATGATTTCGTCGAAGATGTTTAAACTTTGATATACAAGGGACAAAAAAGCCTTCCCCTTGAGGGGAAGGTGTCAGCGATAGCTGACGGATGAGGTGGAAAAAATAACGATTGCTACGCAATCTACACCTCACCACCGCCTACGGCGGAGCCACACCTTGCGGAGAAGCCTTTGGAAAGGCATTTTAATCGTATGAATTTATCGGCGGTTTTGAAAAGTGCCGATAAAAAGTGCCGATAAACAATTAAATATTCTTGTCCCTGACTTGACAAAATCATAGTAAGATTGTCGAATTTTGACGAAAGGAGAAACAATATGTTTTGGAAGAAAAAAATAAATGATGAAGAGCTAATCGGCAAAATCCTTCTTGTGGGAATGACATATTACAACAAAAACAATGAATTCGTTGAACAAAAACAATTTTGGGGAACGATTATATCTATAAATGGGAATAATATTGTAATTAAGCAGAATAATGGTGAAGAATTTACAATTCCAAATGATAAAAGAGCAATCGAACCTGCAAATCCAGGAGAGTATAGATTAAGATCAACAGGTGAAGTTGTAGAAAACCCCGATTTTCTTTCAACGTGGAATGTTACATTACCAGACTGATTTTTATCCTAACTTGATACGAACTATATGGATATGTCGAATTTTGTCGGAACACTAAAAAATTGAATTGCATATCAATATTTAAGGAGAACAATAATGCATATTGAATTAGAAAAATTGGATTATAAATTCAAATACAAGCCATTACTAATTGGCGGTAAAGCAATGGAGTACTATGGTTTACGTAAAGCTGGAGCAGACATTGATCTAGTAGTTCATCTAACAGATCATAAAGCATTAGTAGACAAATTTC
>JAZQFS010000060.1:0-5609 GCA_045539625.1 Eubacteriales bacterium
CCGCAGACGGCGAAATTCCTTATGCTTCATAAAGCGCAGGAAAGGTGAATTTACCGTCCTTCAAAGGACGGTAAAGAGGAAAACCCTCGCCGGGGGTTTTCCTAAAACTTGAAAAAAACATACTTTTTCAACAGACTGAAAGGATGCCTGACGGCATCCTTTTTGTTTTACGTATATTCAGAATTTTAGTTATTGAGCTCAGGCACAAAAACCTCGCCCTCAGGCTGTTTATTGTCAAGCAAAAGCTTATATTCGCTTTCACCGCACGCCGCCTTAAGCGTTACCGTCATAAGCTGAGTTTCGCAATACGGCACCTTGATTTCAACCTTATGTCCCGAAATATTCTTTCCCTTTTCGGACACGCCCGTTTCCCATGTGAGAACGTGCTTTGTATTTCCGCCTGCCGTAAAGTACACCTCTACCTTATCGCTGACCTCATCAAAGGTATCGTTGAGAAGCCACAGCTCACCCTCTATGACAGCACCGGGCTTAAAGTCAAAGCGGTTAAAGCGCATTGACGGCATCACGGGACGAAGTGAGGATTTAACGGCGTAATAGCAGGGCTTGGGCTTAATTGGATATTCAATAAGATTATTGCCTGCCGCCGTTCTCCAAGGCTCGTCATAGTCCCAGTTTATTGCCATTGAGCAGTAAGGCTTCTGACGTCTTGCTTCCTCAAAAATACACTTATAGCCTTCACACTGAAGAAGCTGACTCTTTTCAACATAGTCTGCAACAGACTGCTGTTTGCCGAAGTATTTTGTAAGAATATCAAAATCGCACCAACTGTTTAACTGCCAAGCTCTGAAGCCGTGGTGAGTTACCCATGGGGAAGCTTCAAGGGGACTTGGATTGTTTAATGTCTCCTCATCAAAAATTGTGGAAAGCTGTTCCATAGAAGCAAGTGACGGCACACCGAACTCGGTATACGCAGTATTGGCGGAATTTCTGAAGATTTCAAACACGCTTCTGTTATTTGACCTGTCAAGGAAGAAGTAACCGCCGTGAGCCATACCGTTAAGAGGCGAGGTCATAATATAAGGCTTTGCAAAGTCTTCCTCGTAGCTGATTTTATCAAGCAGGCGAAGTGCGTGGGACTGGTCTGTCATCTTTGACCAGCCGTTGAAAAGCTCATTTCCGCCGCACCACAGAACGTGGCAGGCATGGCGGCGTATTCTTCTTACAATTGCACGTGCTTCCTGTTCAAGAATCTGCAGATAATGAGGTGTTCCCAGATAGTTGTTGCAGGCAAGAGGATATTCCTGCCATACCATAATACCGTACTCATCGCAGGCATCGAAAAAGGCTTCCTTATCGATTACCGCACCGCCCCAGCAACGGAAGATATTCATATTTGCTTCCTTTGCAAGCTTTACGTGAGTGTAGTAACATTCATCTGTAATTGTGGCGGTAAACACCTCGGGATTTACCCAGTTTGAGCCTTTGGCAAAAATATGCTTTCCGTTAAGCTCAATTGTTGCAGGTGCATCGTTTCTTCCCTTGGGGAAGGGCATCGACTTGAACCAAGCATTCTCCGCCATAACAAGACGTACCTTTCTGAAGCCGACACGTCCCGTTTTTTCATTATCACCGCAATTTACCTTCCAGGAATAAAGGTTTGGTTCACCGTAACCGTTACACCACCACAGCTTTATGCCGTCAAGTGCAAAATCGGCTTTTGTTCCGCTGTAAACAAGCTGTCCGTCAGGTGCAAAAAAGCTGATTTGCGTTTGCTTGTCACATTCAATGTCAAAATGCACATCTGCGCTCGTCAAATCCTTTGAAAGTGTGTAGCTTACTTCAACGTCACCAATATAGCTTTCGTCTCTTGTTTCAATATAGGTTTCTTCCCAAAGTCCCGACACAAGCACTCTTGGGTGCCAGTCCCAGCCGTATTCATCGGCAGGCTTACAGCACTGATCCGCCTGGTCACGGCAAACAGGTGCACCCTCACGTTTGGGATGAGGATAAATATGAATTTCAAGCACCGAGCCTTTATGTATCTTTTCGGTTATGTCAATTTCAACACGTGTATACATACCCTCGTGATACAGCAGCTTTTGTCCGTCAAGGATAACATCATACTCATACTCAATGCCGTGTGTGACAAAGAAAACCCTCTCGCCTGCCTTTACATCACATTCAAGCTCTGTTTTATACAGCCAGTGAAAGTCCTCTATATCAACGTACTTCAAGCAGTTATTCATATAATTGATATCGCCCCAGCCCATATAGCTAGCATAGTCCTTCTGAATATTACCGGGAACACTTACGGGAAACGTTTCTCCCATTTTGCCGTCTGTCAACGCACAGCCGTGCCATTTCTGATAAAACTTCATATTTTTCCTCCATTCAGTTTACTGGTTTTATTGTATACTTTTAAGCTAATCTTGTCAAGAGCGGCAAGGTTTTACTTTCTGGTTTTATTGTATACTTTTAAGATAATCTTGTCAAGGGCGGCAAGGTTTTATTGTCTGCTTTTGAGCCACTTTTTATATTTTTGGGTGCCTTCCCATCACGTTTTTCGTAATGCGAGGCAGTATTTTTGGTGCACAAAACAAAACCGTTGAAGCTTTTGCACGTCTGTTTGGTGCACAGACGTCCTTTACAAGCACCGACGGCGTACTGTTAACAAAGCTTGCCTATGTCATTTGGTGTCCGTCTTGTCGACAAAAAAACTGTCTTCACCCAAAAGAGCAAAGACAGTAAATTTAAATTATTCAATTAAAGTGCAATATTGTTAAGTGCTTCGTCAACCTTTGAAGGATCCTTGCCGCCTGCGCTTGCACTGTCAGGTCTTCCTCCTCCTCCGCCTCCGCAGATTGTTGCCGCAGCCTTTACGATTTTACCTGCGTTTGCACCGTTCTTCACAGCGTTCTTACCGCACACCGCAAGCAAAAGCACCTTGCCGTCAACAACCGAAGCAAGCAGAGCAACTGCATTTTCGTCCTTATCCTTGATAACGTCGCCTGCAGCTCTCAGCTCATCGCCTGTCATACCGTCAAGACGGGCTGTGATTACGTTGTATTCGCCAACCTTCTTTGCGCCTTCGGTGAGATTCTGTGTCTTCATTGCCGCAAGCTGACTGTTCATTGCATCAAGCTTTGCTTTAAGCTCCTTGATTTCGTTTTCAGCCTGAACAGCTTTTGATGCAACATCGTTTACGTTACCTGTCTTGAGAGCCTTTGCGGTATCTTCAAGAAGCTTCTTGTCATTGTAGATGTATGTGAGAACATTCTTACCTGTAACAGCTTCAATTCTTCTTACACCTGCCGCAACCGACCTCTCGGCAACAATCTTGAAAAGACCTGCCTTTGCTGTATTGTCAAGGTGAGTACCGCCGCAAAGCTCTGCTGAAACGTCACCCATCTTAACAAGTCTTACAACCTTGCCGTACTTTTCTCCGAAGAGTGCCATTGCACCCTCCTTCTTTGCTGTTTCCATATCTGTTTCCAAAGTAACAACGCTGTTTCCTGCAAGGATATATTCATTTACAAGAGCTTCAACCTTCAAGATTTCCTCTGCTGTCATACCTTGGAAATGAGAGAAGTCAAATCTTGCTCTTTCTTCGTCAACATATGAGCCTGCCTGTTCAACGTGGTCGCCGAGAACTTTACGCAAAGCACTCTGAAGAAGGTGAACTGACGAGTGGTTTCTCTTGATTGCTTCACGTCTTTCGGCATCTATCTTAAGTGTAACTGCATCGCCTACCTTGATAACGGCATTGTCGGAAAGCTCGCAGATGTGCTGATACTTGCCTTCACTCTTTTTGGTGTCGACAACCTTCACTTCAACACCGCCGATAACTGCCGTACCCGTGTCGCCAACCTGACCGCCGCCTTCACCGTAGAAGGGAGTCTTGTCGCAAACGAGAGTAAATCCGCCTTCGCTTACTTCATCAACTCTTACGCCGTCAACAACAATTGCAACAACCTTTGCATCGGTCTGTGTTTCTATATAGCCTGTAAACTCCGTTTGCTTAACATCGCCTAAAACATCGGCATCAGCCGCAGACCATCCGCCGCCTGCCTTTCTGTTTTCTCTTGCTCTTACCTTCTGCTCTGTCATAAGAGCCGCAAATGCCTCTTCATCAACGGTAAATCCCTTTTCCTCAACGATTTCCTTTGTAAGGTCAACGGGGAAACCGAAGGTATCGTAAAGCTTAAAGGCATCTTCGCCCGAAAGCACTGTCTTGCCGCTCTTTTCAAGCTCTGAAGTCATGCCCGAAAGAATACCCAGACCTGTGTCGATTGTAGCATCAAAGCGTTCTTCTTCGATGGAGATAATCTTCTTTACGTAGTCAGCCTTTTCACGAAGCTCGGGATATGCGCCCTCGTTTTCCTGAATAACGATTTCGCAAAGCTTTGCAAGGAAAGCTCCCTTGATGCCAAGCAGTCTTCCGTGGCGTGCAGCACGTCTGAGAAGTCTTCTGAGCACGTAGCCTCTGCCTTCGTTTGAGGGCATAACGCCGTCGCAGATCATAAAGGATGTACTTCTGATATGGTCTGTTATAATACGGATTGAGATGTCGTTCTTAACATCGTCGCCGTATTTCTTGCCGCAATATTCGCAAACGGTATCGAGAATACGTCTTACGGTGTCAACCTCAAAGAGATTGTCAACTCCCTGCATTACGCAGGCAAGTCTTTCAAGTCCCATACCTGTATCGATGTTCTTTTGAGACAGCTCTGTATAGTTACCCTTGCCGTCATTGTCAAACTGAGAGAATACATTGTTCCAGATTTCCATATATCTGTCACAGTCACAGCCGGGCTTACAGTCAGGGCTTCCGCAGCCGTACTTTTCGCCTCTGTCAAAGTAGATTTCAGAGCAAGGACCGCAAGGACCTGAGCCGTGTTCCCAGAAGTTGTCAGCCTTACCCATACGGATAATCTTTTCTTCGGGAACGCCGATAACATCACGCCACAGTGCGTATGCCTCGTCGTCTTCTTCATAAACAGACGGCCAGAGAAGCTCTGCGGGAATTTCAAGTGTCTTTGTGAGGAACTCCCATGCCCACGGAATAGCTTCCTTCTTAAAGTAATCGCCGAAGGAGAAGTTACCCAGCATTTCAAAGTAAGTACCGTGTCTTGCGGTCTTACCTACGTTTTCAAGGTCAGGTGTACGGATACACTTCTGGCAGGTGGTAACTCTCTTTCTGGGAGGCTCCTTTGTGCCCTGGAAATAAGGCTTCATGGGTGCCATACCGCTGTTTATAAGCAAGAGAGAATTATCGTTTATGGGGATAAGGGGAAAGCTTTTGAGTCTTAAGTGGTCTTTACTTTCAAAAAAAGAAAGATACTTTTCACGAAGTTCATTAAGTCCTGTCCATTTCATTTTTGTTACTTCCTTCCAAAGCATATTACTGCTTTTTAACATATACCTTATTATAATACTCTTTTTTTCTTTGTTTGTCAACCGCTTTTGTAAAAAAAGAAACCCGAATGTTATCGGGTTTTCAGACTGTCGCAAAACCATTATGAAAGTTTAGGTCAAGCCTTTTCAAAGGCTTGCAGTTTCCAAAGACAGCGTCTTTGTTCGCCGTCCGCAGACGGCGAAACTCCTTATGCTTCATAAAGCGCAGGAAAGGTGAATTTTTCGTCCTAAAA
>JAZQFS010000061.1:0-6152 GCA_045539625.1 Eubacteriales bacterium
CACTTGACCTTGCTCCCTTTGCACTTGATTCTGACTCCTTCACGGGCTGGAAGATTGAAGGTACAAACGAAACAATTACAGCATTCGCACCCAAAGAAGGCGGCACCTACACTCTTGTTCCCGTATACGAGTACGATGCACCCGAATATGTTAGCAGCAACTTCTATGATTTAAGAAAGGGTTATTTTGATATAACCTTCGCAAAAGAACTTGAAGGCATTAATGCTGACAAAGTTTATAACATCGTAGACGGCACAGACTTCGTTGCTTCAGAGCTTATCAGCACAGAAGGCGGCGCTACATACAGAATTTATGCAGGTGCCGGTCTTGCCGACAAAACCGTTTCATTTAAGGAGAATGTTTCCACCTCTACAGGTGTAATTATTGCCCCCTCCGAACTCAAGGATGTTACACACACATATACACTCAGTGAAGTTGCCGACAAGCACGACGGTGAAAACCTGTTCCCCAACGGTGACTTCTCGAATCCTTACTATGTAGTATTCAACAAAGCCGATTATCAGACAACTGCCATTGATAACGGTAAGCTCAAGGTTACATTGACTGAGCTTGCTAAGGAATGGAGCACTCTCTCTGCTGAAAATGTAATGAAGCTCAACCCCGACACACACTACTATGTAGATGTTGACGTTGAATTCACTAAGGACTCCGAAGGCGAGCCTCACGTTAAGAATCCCGATGTCTATGAACAGACAACTCTTTACTTTCCTGTTCTTGATGGCACAATGAGCTTCGGTGTTCACACACCTAATTCAGGTGCAAGAATCGGCACTTACAGCTACATTCCTTCAACACTTACTTCATTGAGTTACTACCTCTTCAATAAAGACTCCCTCGGTGTCGACAAGCCCGGTATCAAAAAGGTTATTGATGTTAAGAACAAAGATTACTATGCAAATACCGACAACATCACTTTCTATACTGCAGGTGAAGCAGGCTGGGGCAAGTGGAGTTCTACCTTCTTTGATAAGGCTTCTCTCTATGTGCAGCCTTGCTTCTCAAACGGTAAAAAAGCAGGCTTCTACCCTGAAAATGAAAACTGGAAGCTTCCCGATGTAGCAGGACTTGAATATACTGTTAATAAGGTTGTAGTTAAGGAAATGTTCCCCGTAACCTTCAAGGACGGCGAAACAGTTCTCGGCACATACTATGCTGCAAAGGACGTTCCCATCACACTTCCCAAGTCTACACTTTACGTTTCCAACTCAGGTGAAGCAATTGTAGGCTGGAACGACGGTACTAAGACATACGCTCCCGAAGAGCTTTACACTCTTACTACTGCAGGTGCTAAGGTGCTTACAGCTGTAACAGAAAACGTTCCCATTACAAGCAAGACAATCTCCATGAGAGCTGATGCTTACACAGGTATCCGCTTCAGAGCAAGCGTTTCCGTTAAGATGAAGGAAAATGAAAAGACAAGCGAATTCGGTTACATTGTTACAAGACAGGTACTTCTTAACAACGCAGGCGTAGAAACCAATGACTTTACACTTGAAAGCGATGTAAAGAAGCTTACAGGTACTGCTTACGTTAAGGGCTCTGTTGACAAGGTATTCGAAAACAACGGTTCCTTCAACTACTTCACAGCAGTTCTCTACAACATTCCCGAAGGTCAGTATGACGACGTTCTCGTTGCAAGACCTTACCTTGTACACGATGGTGTTACAACATACGGCGCACCCGTTTCATCAACTCTCAGATCAGTAGCTACTGCTCTTAAGGGCACAAGTGCTTACAACGAGCTTACAGATGAAATGAAGGCTAAGGTAGACGCTATCGTTGGTTAATTAAAGCTTAAACACAAAGCCGAGCGGTTTAAACCGCTCGGTTTTCTTATTTACAAAATTCCCTATTGCACAAAACGCCAAATTATAGTAAAATATAATCAGTAAAACAGAAAGGTGTGAAAGTATGAAAAAACATCTCAGCCGCTTATTTACTGTCGGCGTTACTGCTGCAATGCTTGCTATCGGTGCAAATGCAGCTTTTTCCGATGTAAAGGACAACGCCTGGTACAAACAATACGTTGATTATGCAAGCGAAAAAGGACTTGTCAACGGCGTCGCAGAGGGTGTCTTCTCCCCCGACAGCGATTTTACAGTTGCACAGTGCATTACGGTAGCCTCCCGAATACATTCAGCAGATAACGGCAAAGAAATGCCCGTTGTCAGCGGAAAATGGTATGACGGAAACGTAAAATACTGTATTGACAACGGCATTATAAAGAGCGGACAGTTTGACAGCTATGACAGAAGCATAACAAGAGAAGAAGCGGTGCTTATTCTTATAAATGCCGTGGAAAAGGAAAATCTTTCTGCCATAAACAAAGTACATGGCATCAGCGATGTTGCCCACGATGACGAAAGTCTTGATGAAATACTTTCCTTTTACAATGCAGGAATCTTGGGCGGCAGCGACGAGGTCGGCTCTTTTTTACCTGACAACGACATAAAACGCAGCGAGGTTTCTGCCATTCTTTGCAGGCTTATAAACAAGGATATGAGAATCAAGGTTGATTTGCCTTATGTAGGTCAGCCACGATATCTTATTGACGACGCTGTTATGAGGGGCAAATGGGGAATTCAAAGCGGTTGGAATTATGACAACAAGTACGAGCTTGACAACATAACGGGTTTAAACAACTACGTTATCGGTGCAAATGCAGGTCAGCAAACCAACATAAACCGTCCTATAAACACGGTAAAGGAAGGTGTTGTCAGATTTGATGTCAACGTAGCCTTCAACACCGCAGACAAAGGCTCTTATGTTGCTCTTGAAAATGAAAACAGAGATGCTGTAATCAAGGTTTCTGTAAATAACGGTTTATTCTCAATATTAAGCGATGGAAAAGAAATTAAAACCGATATTTATTCAGGTAAAACAATATCTGCCACTCACACTTTCATCTTCAGAATTGACTTCAACACCAACAAAGCACACGTAACTATTGATGACAAGAGCTTCAAGGACATTTCCATTCCCAAGGGAAGTGAGATTTCAAGGTTGGCTATCGGTCACGACGGAGACGGAATGGGTATTCTGACAGTTGAAGGTGCAAGATGTGTTGCCGATTACAGAATTAACGAAAATTTCCGTGCCAACCCCGCCAACGAAGATAAGGTGCTTTACGGCGACTGGGTTACAAACGCCGATGTTTCTATCGAAAAGATAATGAGCGAGCGTGATTCCGACTTATACTCGGCAAAAATGACAGGTCCTTCCACGGCGAGCCATTCTTTTGAAAAAATCGGTGCAAAGTTATGCTTTGAAGCAAATGTACTTATGCCCGAAAACGGCGGAGTTCGCACTATATCACTTACAGACGGCGACAGCGAAGCCTTTAAAATCATTTACAAAAACGGCACGTACAGTGTCGATTCAAAAGAGTTAAGAAATGTTACCCCCAATGTGTGGACCAACATCAGAGTTGAAGCTGACTGCATAGGCGGCAATGCATTTATCCGAATCAACGGCAAGGATTGCGGCACTGTTCCCTTTAGTGCAGGCAGCATTGACGGAGTGAAATTTATCAACAATTCAGGTATTATGTGGTTTGATGACGTCAAGGTTTATCAGCTTTTTGACCATGACGATTATCCTTCCGTTCCCGTTCCTGCAGGTGATGACAGCTACAACATTGGCGTAAATGTGTGCAATCTTTGGAGAAACGGTCACTGCGACGAAGGCTACAACGCCGTTGCCCCATTTGAAGAATTATATCCCCTTATCGGACTTGCAGACGAAGGCTTGCCGGAGCTTGCCGACTGGGAAATAAAGCAAATGGCAGAGCACGGCATTGACTTCCAACACGTATGCTGGTACGCACCTCAGGCAGATCTGACAGCTCCCGTAAAGGCAACTACCATGCCTCAGATAGCTCTCAATGACGGTTATCTTAAATCAAAGTATTCTGAACACGTCAAGTTCTGCATTATGTGGGAAAACGCAAACGGTGCGGTCACAAGTCTTGACCAATTCAAAGAGTTTTTATGGCCTTACTTTAAGGAATACTACTTTAGTGATGACAGGTATTACACCATAGACAACAAGCCTCTTATGACTATCTGGACTTACAAAAAGCTTATAAGCTCTTTTGGAAGCGATGAAAAAGCCAAAGAGCTTTTAGAGTTTATGCGTGAGGATATCAAAACTCTCGGCTTTGACGGTATGATTATCTGGCTTGGCGGCGGGGCTACTCAGGAGCAAGGACTTGCCATCGGTGCTGATGCTGTTTATCCGTACAACTACGGTACAAGCGGTGAAAGCGGAGAATATCAGATTTCTTTGATGAATTCAAAGCTTAATAATATTGACACTCTTCACTTTGTTCCCGGTGTTTCGGTAGGCTTCAACGCAATAGGCAGACACGACGAAAGAACAGGTATGATCAGCGACAAAGAGCATGAACAGGTATGTGAGTACATCAAGAACACATATTTACCTGCTGTCAATGACGGCAGCTGGAAGGGCAATACATTTATCGTATCAACCTGGAACGAGTACACGGAAGGCACTTACGTTGCGCCAAATCAGCGTAACGGCTTTGAATACATTGACAACATAAGAGATTATTTTACAAATGCACCCAAACAGCACGAGGACATAATCCCTTCTCAAAAGGTTAAGGACAGGCTGAGAAACATATACGCAGACGGCTTCAGCCCATTAAGATTATACAGACTTGAAGAGGACACCCGTGACATTGCCTCAGAGCTTAAAAATCACGGTGTACCCGTTATGAGCTGGGACTTCTCAAAGGAAGAAGACAGATCGCTATGGCGTCAAAGTCACGGTATTGATCAATTTGAAAAGACCTCAAGCTCCCTTTACGGCAAAACCGACAAATCTGACTTTGGCGTAATGCTTAACATAGAAGATGAAATTGAGCTTAACATCAACAACACAGGTGCCTACTATCTTCACGTGAGAATGAAGACAAGTTCATCATCCATGGCAGAGCTCTTCTTCAGAAATGTCGGAGCAACCTCATTTACTGCAAAACAGGCTGTCAGCTGGAATTTCAAAAAATCCGACGATTATGTTGACTACTACATTGATTTGAGCAAAAACGTTCTGTGGTCGGGAGTTATCTCCAATGTCCGTTTTGACCCGATGACAACAGGCGGAGAATTTGACATTCAGCTTATCGAGTTTTTGTCTCTTCCCGAAGCAGACGGCAAGGAAATCTTCTTTGATACCAACAGAATGAAATTTGATTTTCCTCCGGTATATGACGCAAAGCTTGACGATTATCTTGTGACGGCAAATCCAAGGCTTGGATTCTTCTCAATGTCCCACAGCTGTTACGAGTACAACATTGACAAGGGCGAAATATATGTGCAGTCACTGTTCGGCGATATGCGTATGACCGTTGGCAGCAGCAAGTGCACGGTAAACGGCAAAGAGACTGACTTAGGCATTACAGTGACATTACGTGACGGTCTACCCTACATTCCCATCAAAAAATATATGAGTCTTTTGGGTTACAAGTACACAGAAAATGGAAATGTCATAACCTTTGACACTCTTGACGACAGCTTACGCAGGATTTACAGCGAAAGAAAAGTAGGCTCATGGGAATTCAACGATTTTGGCAGTACAAGCAGCTGGCAGTTCCAAAATTGTACAGGACACGTAGTTAACGGAATTTTTATTTTAAACACTACCGGCGCTGACCCTGCAATTTATTGCAAGAATCTGGCAATCAATCTTGACAAAACAGGCTTTACAAAAATCACTGTGGGAATTAACTACAACTGTGAAAGACCTGAAATTATTCCGCAGATGTTCTTTATAGCAGGAGCGGTGTCCCAGCTCTGCGAGGAGGCAAGTGTAAAGCTTCCCGTAATGA
Organism: Eubacteriales bacterium; assembly: GCA_045539625.1. Lineage (GTDB taxonomy): Bacteria > Bacillota > Clostridia > Oscillospirales > CAG-382 > UMGS1387. The sequence continues at coordinate 5,873 of JAZQFS010000061.1, forward strand.
GCGGTAACAGCGGCGGCAAGTTTGTTGAATTGGAATTTGATATGTCTCAGAACAAATTCTGGTCAGGACTTCTTTCACAGCTCAGGTTTGACCCATATTACGGAAACGGATCATTTACAGTTGATTACATAAGACTTTCATAATCATGACCACCCGTCAAACGGGTGGTTTGCTCAGGCCTAAAAGGCCATGATACCGACCCGCGTCTAAAGGCGCGGGCTTTCTTTTCATTCAAGCCTTAGAGTCTTTGCCACTTTGGCTACCCCTAAAGGGGTTAACT
>JAZQFS010000062.1:0-10965 GCA_045539625.1 Eubacteriales bacterium
TCGTACCACTTTGCACCCTTTACATCGGCAATTGTCTTGCCGTTGTAAATTGTGTGTACACGGCTTGCCATGGTGACACCCTCGGCTACCGTAACATTTCCGTCGGGAGCAAAAAGTGAGTCGCTCTGTCCGTTCATAAAGCCAAGCTCATAGGCTGACTTTACTTCTGTTGCATACCACTGCTTTTCGGGCACGTCGGAAAACTGTCCTTTATACTCGTTTGTTTTTGTAAAGCCTTTGGCACTGCAAACCGCGGTCACAGACATAACGGCTAAGGCAGTAACCAACAGCTTTTTAAAAAGTATTGTTTTCATCATACTTCTCCTTTTTATTTGTATAGAAATTGTAACACAATGCAAATTCAATTTCAATACTTGTGCATACTATTTTAACAAAACTTACGTAAAAAAAATCTTTTGTCAAAAAAACGCCGTTCAATCCTTATACTTTTTTAAAAAAAAGACAGGAGCTCCACAGCTCCTGTCCTCATATTCAATTACATACAAAGCTCAATGGAAACCCATTCAAAGCTTATTCCCTCACCTACAACGGGATCAAACCTGATTTCTCTGACAGTACCCTTCCATTTTTCATTTTTTGCGGTGTCGATTTCAAATACCGCAACATCGTCCGTGCTTGAAGAAATGCCGAATCTTGATGCACCGCTGAAAGGAGTTTCGTCTGTTGAAAAGAAAATCTCGGCAGAAGCTCCCACAGGTATTTTTGCAGTCACTCTGATTTTCTTCACCTTTGAAGCATCAAGGTTAAGCTTTTCAAGAAACACAACATTAGGATCATTTGTGCTTGAAGTTCCTTTAAATGAGCCGTCAACGGTAAGACCGTCAATACCGAAGGCTCGGAATTTGGAAGCATCGTCAAATTTTATTGTGTACATGCTGTCCTCAGCAGGTGTAACGCTGTCATGAGTCGGCGTAACAACCGCTCCTGCATCAAGGCATGTAACCTTTATGTTGTCAATCATGTAAACGTGATTTACAAAGCCTGATGCAGTATCCTTGGGATCAACAAAAATTGTAAAGAAGTCGTTATCTCTGTTGGTTGAAGAGAAATTTACCGTATGAGTACAGCTGTAATGTGTCCAGCCGTCCTTGGTAGACACCCTTGTTCGGGGCTCGGGAGGATACGGGTGATCATTGCTTTCAACATCGTTATATCGGAAATTAACAGACGGAATAACATCAATTGCATCTGCTCCGTAATGGTCGGAGACGGCTCTGAAGTCAAAGTCAACCTTATACGTTGCACCCGGCTTATAGCGTGTCTTTGCGATGAAATAAGTCCAAACTTTGCCTTTATTGTTCTTCGGTGTAACAAGGAAAGCGTGATTACCCTTTATAAGGTCATCATCGACAACCTTTACCGTTGCATTGCCCGTACCGTAGTCAAGGTCGAATTTTTCGTCCTCGGCATCGCCGTTAATTACCGTAAAGGGAGCACCGCCGTCAACCGCCAGATATGCCTTCATAGCTTCTTCCTTTGCTTTTCTTTCAGCCTCAGCCTTTGCCGCAGCCTCGGGATCTTCAAGGAAGCGAATGTAGTCAACACAATACTCACCTGCTCTGTTAGGCGGATCAAAACGAAGAATTGTTACAGTGCCCGTCCACTTTTCGTGGTCAGAAAAATCAAGAGTTACTGTATAATATCCGTCTTCGTCAGGATCAAGACCGTTAAGCGATGTGTAAACCTTCTTCTTTTCGTTAAGTCCCGATTCCTCTGAAGTGCCAAAGTACATACACACCGTTGTATCTGTCTGGTCATCTCTGTAAACAGGCTTATACCTGATTTCGGCTCTGTTGTACTTAACAGCAGGAAGATCGCACTTATCAAGAACAAGCTGAGAATCATATCTTACTCCGCCGAAAGTTGCTTCAAAGAACATATATCCGCCGTCAATAGCTCCGCCGCTTGCACCGCTTACTCTCCAGCCCTCGTTGTCGCCTGGTACGTCAAATTCATACTCATAAGGCTTTCTTACAGAAAGAATCTCTTCAACGTCAATGCCTCTTACATTTACCTTTACGGTGTTGCCGTCAACGGTATAATCATATTCTGCCTTTTCATAAATGTACATAATAGGAACCATTACAAGTCCGTCAACAACTTTTATGTCTGTGGATAACTTTTCTTCCTTGCCGTCAAAAACAACCTTATCGCTGCCGACGGTAAAGCTAAATGTATGACCTGTATATGTTTTGATGTCAAGCTTGCCGTCCCATCTGTTCCAGGTGTAGACCATCCCGTTTGTGCTGTAGAAACCTTCAGAGGGATTTGCACCCACGTATATATCTTCACCTATTCTTTCGGTAAAGGTTTTTGTGAACACATAGTCAACCCCTGCCGCATTTATCACAAAGGAATCCTTAGATTTGTCGGACAGAAGCTCTATTTTTTTAATCCAGAATTTCCCGGGTGTGCCCATAGGATCAAGTCTTATTGCCTTGATTATACCCTTCCAGTAAGCATTTTTTGACATATCGAGGTAATAGTCGATATACTCGCCGTTTTTGCCTACGGATGTACCTGCCTGTTTTGCCGCAGTCCAGGCATTTCCCGTTTCTCCCGAGAAGAATACTTCAAGTGCCGTGTTCTGTCCCACATCAGTTTTCATCTGAATGTGGATATACCTTACATCATCAGCATTGAAGAAGTTGTCCTCGGTCTGATTCATCTTGATGTGAGAATCGTTTTCAAGAGTTGATGCGGTAAGTGCCTTTTCTGCAGCATCATAGCTTGTGTCGGTAGTCTTTGCAAGCTTTGACCACTTTTTGCAGTCCTCTTCATTTTCAAAATTCCAGCTCTTTATTACTTCATTATCTGAAACAGCCTCTGAATCGTCAATGTACATCGTTCTTCTCAAAGGCATGGAATCAATCTGATACAGATAACCCAGACGCTTTTTCTGATTTATAGTAGGCTCAACGTCAAAATGCTTTGAATCTTTCTTGCCTGCGGCAGTAGAGAATACCTGTCTTGCCGCATCAAGATATCCGAATTTGTTCAGATTAGTCGGAAAAATGTAATGACCTTCGCCGAATTCGTTCCACGTATTGGCAATAGCAAATTTACCCATCCATTCTTGGCCTTCACGTGCGGCAATCTTGGGAAGGTATTCGTCCCTTGCCCACTCAAACACCTTCTTATGTTCTTCTACAGTTGCAAGAGGTGTTCTTGTTTCTGTCCAGCCGATATCGTTAAAGCCTACACCAACGGAGGGTAAAAACGGTGTGTAGCCGTTATCAAAGGCTGTATTCATGCTCTTTATCTGATGAGCAGATGAGTACGAAGCTTCGCCGAAATGATAAGCCACAAAGCCGTCGATTCCGATATAGTCGGCTTCCTTGTTTTCGGCAACAGAGCCTGAGCTTGTACCAAGGATAATCATACCGTCAAAGCCGTATCGTTTAATATCCTCATGCATAAACTCAATTACTTCCTTAGCCGCCTCTGCTCCGCCCATATGCTCAATAAACTTTGGGTGACGGTAGATGGTAAGAAGCACCTTGTTGTCAATTGTCATATAACGTGAATCGGTAAAGTACCATTCACACCAGTAAGGCCATATTTTATTAAGAAAATCGTCCTTTGTAAGTACCGAGCTCCAGTTTTCCCACATGATGCTGAATCTAACCTTGTCGGAATACTTGGCATTCATATAGCCGTCATGAAGTGCAAAGCTGAGTCTTGGCTCTTTGATGCCGTCGGAAAGATTACCGTAGTACCAGCAGAAATGCTGGAAATCATAGCCATGTTCGGCAAGGAACTTGATTTCCCAGTCTGCTACCTCGGGAAGACCTTCGTCATAATACCCGAGAACAGGCTGAATATCCTCATATGGCGAAATGCAGTCCCAGCCGTAATGGCTTCCTTCACGCCACAGCGAGCAAATACTCATTCCGAGGTAAAAGTCATCGTCATTTACAGGTACAGGCACGGGACAGTAGTCGGTAAAGTCATAGGTTTTGTAAACCTGAACGTCATCAAACCACAATTTACCCGTTCCGTATGAAGCGATTTTTACCGTGTCAATTGTCTTTGTGCCAAGACTTACCTCAACACCCTCACGCTTGCCGTTTACACGTATAAGTGCCTTGCCCGAATCAAGGTCTCCCTCAATTCTCACAAGATTCCATAATGTGCTGTTGAAGTCACGAACATGCTTTCCTGAGCTTGTAATTTTTCCGTCAGCAATATCAACCCTCACCGCTTCCCTGCCATCACCTGAAAGTGTGAGAGAAGCCTTCTGATTTGCAGGGCTGAGAACAAAAGTCTCATACACAAACTGTCCGTCAACCGCATTAAATTTCTTTTGCACTGCACCTGTGTCCTGAATTACAGCACTGTTCTTATCGCAATCCGATGCACGGGTAAGGATTTTTACATCACCCTCGGTTGTCCAGCCATAAAGCTTATCTTCTGCATTTGCAAGTCTGAAGGTATCGTTGACCGCATACTGAGTATACATATAAGTTTCAATCATAACGATTGTAACAAGCTCCTTCTTGCCTGTCTCATATGAAACTTTCGCAAGGTTTTCGGCATCGGAAAGAGCAAATACGCCAAGCTCCTTACCGTTAAGAACTACAAGAGCCGTCTTATTGTCAAGGTCGAATTCAATATACAAAGAGTGCTTGCCACCGACAAATGAAACGCCCGTATCCTTTGTTTCCTTTCCCGTGACTACGTACTTTCCGTCCGAAACCGAAAATCTGAGCAGCTCTTTGTCATTTGAGTCACTGAAAACAACATGAGCACCGCTGTTATTGATGTTGATAACCGACTCAAAGCACACCTTGCCGCTTGTTTGAGGCACAACGGTTTTATAAGCTCGTGTTCCGTATTCGGGAGAGCTGTCAACAAGATTTTGCGTAGAATAATCCTGCTTTGCAGTAGTTGTCATGGCAAGATTTTCATAAGTCCAGCCCGAGGCAATATAATTTATGTTTCGGGGATTTCTGCCCATTGCATAATCGGAAATGAGATAAACCGCCTGCTGTCTGTTGCCGTACTCAAGAAGCTTGCCCTCCTTGCGGTTTTCGGGAAGTGCAACACGGTTGATAATTGCGGCGGTTTCACTTCTTTTTATGGGGTTTGTTCCATAGAAGTTACCGTAATCGTCAGAGCCGAGAACAACGCCTGCACGGTACAGCATGAGAAGCTGTTCAAAATAAGGCTCTTCTTTGTCAACGTCGGGAATGGCATTAATGTCATTTTTGGCGGCAAAGTATTCCTTTGGCATGGAATTTGCAAACATTACCGCCATTTCGTAACGCATAATGTTGCGGTCAAAATTTTCAAACTGTCCATCGGCAATAAGACCGTTTTCCTTGGCGTAAGCGATGTACATATCGTACCAGCTTCCGCCTTTTACTTCTGCGATTGTCTTACCATTGTAGATAGAATGTACACGGCTCGCCATGGTAATACCTTCTGCCACCGTCACATTACCGTCGGGAGCAAAAAGAGTATCACTCTGACCGTTCATAAAACCAAGCTCATACGCCGACTCAACTTCTCTTGCATACCACTGATTTTCCAAAACGTCGGAAAACTTTCCTTGGGTATACTCGTTGGTTTTTGTGAAGCCTTTGGCATTTGCCGTAACTGTCAAAGAAATCACTGCCAGCGCTGATGTGCACAGCTTCAGAAATGTTGATTTTTTCATCGTCATTTCTCCTTTATGTAATAATTGAATTAATGATATACAAAAACATTCGCTCTGCAATGGGTTTTTTCAAGATTTATTGTTCAAAATCAAAGAGTCGGAAGTTCTTTAAAATCATAGATATAGTGGTCGCACACAGCCTTTATTTCCTCGGTATATTCTTCGCTTGACTTGTCAAAAACACCGCACACCTTCATACCTGCTGCCTTTGCGGTTTTGTCGGCATTAAAGTTATCATCAAGGAAAAGAATTTCCGAAACGTCCTTGCCTATTTTCTCTGCCGCCATTTTATAGATGTTCACATCTGCCTTTGTGGTGGAGAAATCGTCGCATGACCAAACATTATCAAACATATCAAATATTCCAAGTCTCTTAAGACAGGCATCAAGGGAAAGATGAGGACTTGCCGTAAGAACATTAAGGCTTGCTCCCTGTTCTTTCAGCATTTTAAGCACATCAATTACATTGTCCTTTGCAGGAATGTTGTTTTTGTACTGCTCGTAGGCGTACTCATTCATTGTGGCAATAAGCTCTTCTTCAGGCTTTTCAAGTCCCATCTGAATGTAGTATCTTGCCGTACCTGCATAACCCAGAGGCGTGATGATTTTCATAATGTCGCTGCCGTAGCTGATATTGTTTTCGTCTAAAATTCTCAGCATAACCGACACATAAGTCGGCATTGAATCAACAAGGGTTCCGTCAAAATCAAATAAATAAGTGTTGTATTTCATTAGTATCACCTCAAAAATTATAACATATATTTTTACGCCTTTCAAGGAGTTTTCACCATTTGAAAAAGCACCAAAATGTTTGTTTACAATTATTTGCCAAAACGTCTTTTTACATTTTTCAAAACGTCCGAAAACGTCAAGAAAACAGGGCGAAAGCCGCCCCATTTTCAAAAAATATTTACATTTTATTCCACTACGGTAACAACGATATTGTCAACCATATAGGACATATTGATGGGATTTGCATCATCACCCTGAGGATTTGCGAAGATGGTGAAAAAGTCGTTGCTTCTGTCAATAGCTGCTTCTGAAATAGTATGCTCGCAGGTAAGGTGTACCCAACCGTCGACTGTGGAAGCAGTAACTCTTGCATCGTTCAAGGGGTGATCCATCATTGTCTTGAAATTGCCGCTGCTGTCCTTATCGGTATATCTGAAGTTTACAACAAACGTACCGTTTGTGACAGGGTTGCCGTTTTGGTCAGAAACAGCCTTGATATCAACATCAATTCTATACTTTACACTGGGCTTAAACCGAGTAGGTACAATAAAGTATGACCACGACTTTTTATTGCTTACGGTAGGTGTGAGCAAGTAAGCTTTATTACCCTGCTTTTCGTCATCTTCAACTATGGAAACTTCACAGTTACCCGATGTAGCATCGTGATTGCCTGTAATACTTTCCGCATCGGGATTCTTGATGTAGAAGGGATTGCCCTCGTCAGCCGCCATAAGAAGCTTAAGCTGTTCAGCCTTTTCCTTTGCAGCCGCTTCAACCTTTGCTTCCATTTCGGGATCAACTATCATTCTTACATAGTCTATTTCATAAAAGCCCGGACGGTTTGTGGGGTCAATACGAAGGGAGTTGATATTGCCGGTCCACTTTTCATTGCCGGTCATATCAAGTTCGATGTTGTAGTAGCCTTCGTCGTCGGGAGTAAGGTCATTGAGGTTTGCTCGCACCGTCTTTGATTCGCTAAGCCCTGCTTCAAGGCTTGTTGCAAAGTAAAGCGTAAGAAGATTATCCGCCGTGTTTTCATCGTCAAATGTAGGTCTTACTCTAATCTGACACTTGTTGTAGTATTCAGCGGGGAAATTAACGGATTTAATGAAAATCTGCGGGTCAAAGCCTGTCTTTGTTGAAGAAACAGGACTTGCGGTAAAGAAGATGTTGCCACCTGTTACCGCACCCTGACCACAGTTAATAGCCCAGCCTTCAAGGTCGTTGGCAACATTAAATTCCCACTGGTTTTCGACTCTTGAAGTAAGCGCTTCCTTGATGGACTTATCTCTGACCGTGATTTCGACGCCGCGTTCATTTGTCTTATATTCAACGCCTGCGTTCTTATAGATAAACATTACGGGAACCTTTACAAGTCCGTCGTAAAGCTCAATCTTGGAAGCAAGAGTCATTTCCTTGCCGTCAACAAGCGCCTTGTCGCTGCCAACATTAAATTCAAAGGTTGTACCTGTGTGAGCCTTCACTATAAGCTTGCCTGTGAATCTGTTCCACTTGTGGTACATATTCTGCAAGGTGTAGAAGCCTTCAGAAGGATTACCTGCAACAAATACTTCATCGCCCACCTTTGTATATCTTTCCTTGGGGAAGCTCATCTTATAGCTGTCAACGTCAATTGTAAAGGCATCCTTGTTTCTGTTAGACAAGAATTCAATTGACTTGATATAGAACTTCTGAACATCGTCACATGGGTCAAATCTCAACTCTTTGATTGTGCCGTTCCAGTAGCTGTTCTTGCTAAGGTCGATTATAATTTCAGCATATTCACCGTTTTCACTCTGGCAATTGAAACTATAGCCCTTTGAGCCTGACCAATCCTTGTCGCCGGACTGCTTAAAGAAGAGGTTACCGCTGGCTGAACCTTTTTCATGTTTCATAACAATTCTGCAGTACTTGGCTTCATCCGCATCAATTGCAATTGCTTCCATGACAACGTTCTTAATGGCACCGTCTCTTGTGGTAGTAGATGCAACGAGAGCTTTTTCAGCTTCGTCATATACAGGGTATGTGCAGTTCATCATGCTGCTCCACAGTGAACATTCGTCTTTATTTTCAAAGTTGAAAACATAAACGGGCTCGTTGTTGGCAATGGAGGAAGCACCGCCGTTAGCAAGCTGAAGCTTTCTCATGGAAGTATGAGTACCTGCATAGAGGTAACCAAGTCTTGCCTTCTGATTATCGGTAGGCTCAATATCAAAGTGCTTACTGTCGTCCTTGCCTGCAACAGAAGAGAATACCGCACGGTTGGCATCCACATAGCCGAACTTATTGAGGTTAGCAGGCATAATGTAGTGACCTTCGCCGTATTCGTTCCATGTGGTATGGAATACGAACTTGCCCATCCATTCCTTGCCTTCACGTGCCTCGATTCTGGGAAGATAATCGCTCTTTGCCCATTCCATAACTGCCTTATGTTCTTCAGCGGTAGCATAAGGAGTTCTTTCTTCAGTCCATCCGATGTCGTTAAAGCCTACACCGATGCAAGGAAGAAGTGAAAGTGTGCCTGCGTTAAACGCAGCGTTCATACATTCAATCTGATACTTTGAGCTGTAAGCGTTTTCACCGAAGGTGTAGCTGAGAAGAGCATCTGCACCAACATTCTTCATCTTCTTGTTGGTATCGGCATTTGCACCTCTGTCGGTAAAGAAGATAATCATATCGTCATAGCCGAGCTTCTTGATATCTTCTCTCATAAATTCAATTGCCTTCTTGGCACCCTCTTCACCGCCCATGTTTTCAATAAACTTGCCGTAGCGGTAAATTGTGAGAGGAGCTTTATTGTCAATTCTTAAGTATCTGTCATCGCTGAAGTACCATTCACACCAGTAAGGCCATACGTAATCGTAGAAAAATTCAGGGCTCTTGAAGCTGCAGCTTGCATTTTCCCACATAATCACCATATCGCACATATCGGAATACTTTGCGTTGAAATATCCGTCAAGAATTGCAGAAGCAAGTCTTGTGTTCTTAATGGGAGCTTTGCCCTGCGTGCCGAGATACCAGCAGTAGTGCTGGAAGTCGTAGCCGTGCTCGGAAAGGAACTTGATTTCCCAGTCAGCAACCTCAGGAAGACCTTCATCATAGTAGCCGAGAACAGGCTGGTTTTCCTCGTAGCCGTCAATGCAGTACCAGCCGTAGTGTGTTCCTTCTCTCCAGAGAGAGCATACACTCATGCCGACAATCCATTCATCATCTGTTACGGGAACGGGTGTAGGCACATAGTCGGCATAATCAAATACGTTGTAAAGCTCGGCATCGTCAACAAGCATTGTTCCCTTGCCCTCAAATGCAATAACAATTGAGTCAACTGAATCTTCATTGAAGGCAACAGTCTGTGTCTTCTTGCCGTTTATCTTGATAAGAGCGGTATTTGCGGCGGTGTCTGCCTCAACTCTTACCTGCTGCCATACAGCATTATTAAACTTTCTGAGCTCCTTGCCCTGAGAAACAAACTTTCCGTCACCGGAAGCAGTAACCTTAACAGCTTCCTTTTCGCCGTTGTAAAGTGCAACGTACGCAGGCTGTCCCTCGGGAACAAGCAAGAAGGTTTCATATACAAACTTATCTGTAACAGGTGCGAACTTCTTTGTCATTTTACCTGCATCGGTAATTGCAACACCCATAACATCATAGTTTGACGATGTATCAACGGGAGTAGTCTTTACATTACCTTCAACAGACCAACCGAAAGGAGCTTTTCCTTCCTTGTTTGTTCTGAATACGTCAAATACATCGTAGTTTACCCACATATGTACAGCACCCATGGAAAGAGTTCCCTCTAATTCTTTGGTTGTACCTGCGGTAAGTGTTGCAAGATCCTTGACAGGATTAAGAGGATATGTTCCAACCTCAACGCCGTCAATGGCAATATACATTGTATCGTTGTCAAGGTCAAGCTCGGTGTAAGCCCATACAGCACCTCCTGTAAGACTGATGCCCAAATCATATTCCTTATCGCTGATAAAGAACAGCTTTGCGTTTTTGTGTACAAGCTCCGCAAACACCTTGCCGTCGCTGTCCTTAAACATAAACTTAGAGCCGCTGCCTGCAACCGAGAAGTTAAGCTCGGTCATAACCTTGCCCTTTGTCTGTACTTTAACTTCTCTATGAGCGTAAATCACTCTCTTGTCGGAGTCGTCTGTAAGAACAGGCTTGATTGAGCCTACTTCGTTGAAGGCTGATGAGCCAAGGTCTTCAACAAGCCAGCCTGAGCCAAAATAAGTTCCGCTGTGCGGAGCCTTGCCAAAGCTGTAGTCTTCGATAAGGAACACAGCCTGTTCTCTGTCGCCGTATTCAAGGAGCTTGCCTTCCTTGCGGTTTTCGGGAAGTGCTACTCTGTTGATAATAGCAGCGGTTTCACTTCTCTTGATGGGGTTTGTTGCATAGAAGTTACCGTAATCGTCAGAGCCGAGAACAACACCTGCCTTATAAAGCATCATAAGGTCATCGTAGTATTCTTCTGTTTCCGCAACGTCGGGAATATCCTTGATGTCATTCTTAGCGGCAAAATATTCGTCAGGCATTGCCTTTGCG
>JAZQFS010000063.1:0-4651 GCA_045539625.1 Eubacteriales bacterium
GGAGGAAATCCGCAGGTGTGCGGGTTAGCAGAGAGTTTGTTTTGTGTGATAAACCCACCATTTTATCTCTGTGCACACCGAGGACTCCTCCATTGAGGGGAGCGTTTTTGCCTTCTTTTGAGGCGGGTCAAAAGAAGGTCGGAGCCCGCAGGCTCCGAAATCCCCTGCGATACATAAAGTATCATAAAGAAAAGAAAAAAGTTACTCACTCGTCGCAACGAGCGAAATTCTTAAGCAACTATAAATAAAAAAGTAAGAAAATCAATCACATATAAAGCGAAAAAATTAAGGAGAATTATTATGACAGACAACGTACTTAAAATGGTAGAAGAAGTGATAGAATCACGCAAGGGTGCAAATGAGGAAGGCTCGTACACCTGCTATCTTTTCAGAGAAGGCATTGACAAGATTCTCAAAAAGGTAGGGGAGGAGTGCACCGAGACGGTTATCGCCGCAAAAAATCTCAAGGCGGCAGGGGAAAATGCTGACAAGGAAGCACTGAAATCCGATCTTGTGGGCGAGGTTGCCGACCTGTTCTACCACCTTCAGGTAATGCTTTCGGATCTCGGTCTTTCCATCGACGATGTGCTGGCTCTTCACGAACAAAGAAATCTTAAGGTTAACAACAAGAAGCAGTTTAAGGTTGTGGATAAGAATACCTGAGCTTGCACAATTTGGGGCGGAAAGAATGGAATCTCGGCAGTTGTAAAGATGAAAGATACTTGCAGGTGCGGTTGAGTAGTATAATATTACCAAGAAAGACGGTGATTATGTGGACATAATAGAAAGACTTAACACTATTATAAAGAGGAACGGGTGGACAAAATACCGCCTTTCCAAAGAGAGCAAAATACCCGAATCCACATTATCAAATATATTCCACAGAGGTACTGTGCCGACGATAGCTACCCTTCAGGCTATTTGCGACACTATGAATATATCTTTGGCGGAGTTCTTTTCGGACGAAGAATTCGTTGTAATGACAGACGAGTTCAGAGAGTTTTACGATGAATGGAAATGCTTATCGTCGGATAAAAAGAAGCATCTTATTCAGACGATGAAGTACATGAAATAAAAAAATAAAAAAAATTGAAAAAGTACTTGACAAACGGAAAAAGTTGTGATATTATAATAACGTTGTCGAGAGAAAACGGCAACGGCTACCGGGGGGGTTAGCTCAGCTGGGAGAGCATCTGCCTTACAAGCAGAGGGTCACAGGTTCGAGCCCTGTACCCCCCACCAAAAAACGACAGGTTTAGCCTGTCGTTTTTTTATCCAAGCCGACAGGCTTGGTATATCATCACGCGTCAGCGTGTATCTTATCAGCCCTTAGGGCTGTATATCATCACGGCAAAGCCGTGCATAAAAAGCTGTCGGCTTGATGATATGCAACACTGCGTGTTGATGAAATGCAATTCCTGCGGAATTGATGATATACAAGGCTTGCGCCTTGATTTTGCGTGTGATGTGCGGTATTACATCGGTTAAGCGTGTTTTTTTCTTTTAGCCGAGAAGCTATATCATCACGGCAAAGCCGTGCATAGATTGCAGTCGGCTTGATGATATGCAACACTGCGTGTTGATGAAATACAATTCCTGCGGAATTGATGATATACAAGGCTTACGCCTTGATTTTGCGTGTGGTGTGTGGTATTATAATTTTGAAAGGGTGGTTTTATGGCTAAAAACTATTTGCTTATATATTCGGAACAGCTTGCAACCGATGTAGAATTACTGTGTCAAAATATAAAAGCTGCACCAAACACAATTTTTCAAATCCGCAAAAGCTCAAGCAGTGTTTATGCTAATATCCGTGAGGCAAATAACGGTCAGAGTAGAGCCGATATGCTTTCAAAATTCGAAATTGCTCTTAAGGAATGCAGTGAAACCGAAGGCTGGTTGAAGCTGTTGTTCAATACAAATGCCATAGATGAGGATAATTTTAAAAATCTCAGAAATCTTAGCGGACGAATAAGACGTATGCTTATTTCTGCCTGCAAAACTTTAAAAGAAACTTTAAAGTAATTATTGAATAGCTGTCCATCCCGACCTGTCCTGTCCTGTCTTGTCCCGACAGGCTTTTTTATTGCAGAAATTCGTTTTCGTACCTCGGCTTTGTCAGAAAATTGTCTGATTTTTACATCAATTTGTCTTTACAAACCGCTGTTTACGTGCTATACTGTTGAAAACGACAATGAATTTGAGACTGTTCCAAAACAAGCCTCAGTCTTAAAACAAAGGAGAGTTTTTATGAACTACATTCAATACGTCAACACAAAGCAGGGCTCAAAATCCGTCTCCCGCTATTCCAACGGAAATACGCTGCCTCTTGTACAGCGTCCCTTTGGCTTTTGCAGCTTTGTTCCCCAGACAAATCTAAACGGTGTACAGTGGTTTTATCACCCCGATCATACTTCCTTTGAGGGTATAAGAATTTCACACCAGCCAAGCCCCTGGATAGGCGACCACGGCTCAATGTGCATGCTCCCGCAGAACGGTAAAATCTACGTTGATGCCGATATGGTATGGACAAGCTTTGATACAAAGAATGCGGTGTTGCAGCCTCATTATATGAAGTTCCGCCTTAACAGATACAAGGCGGACATCGAGCTTACTCCCACACAGTACGGTGCTTGTGTAAGGGTTGAATACCACAGAGACGTGCAGAACTATTTTGCGGTGCTTCCCGTAAGAGACAACTGCGAATACAGATATGATGCAAGCAAGAATATGCTTTACTGCTCAACAGACTATGTTCAGGGTAAAGGTCATGACAAAGGCGCTCTTCGCTCATACTTCGTTTACTCCTTTGAAGAAGGTGACATTGATGCGGAAAAGACGCTTGTTTCCATAGGCAAGGACACTCATCTCGGAACAGAGGCAAGCGGTGCTCACACAGGTATTCACCTTGCCGTGACAGGCAAAAAGCTTGTGGTGAAAATGGCGGAAAGCTACATAAGCTATGAGCAGGCTGAGCAGAATCTTAAAAATGACAGCACATACGGCAGCTTTGACGAGCTTAAGGCGGAAAACGAGAAAATCTGGAACAGCTATCTTTCAAGAATAAAGATTAAGGCGGACGAGGATATCACCAAAACCTTCTACAGCTGTATGTACCGTGTTTTCCTTTATCCTCACAAGGCTTATGAGCTTGACAAGGACGGCAATGCAATTCACTATGCACCGTCGGTTGACGAGGTAAGACAGGGTGTCCGCTACACCGACAACGGCTTCTGGGACACCTACAGGACGGTTTATCCGCTGTTCTCCCTTATTGCAAAGGAAGAATACAAGGAAATTATGGAAGGCTACATTGTTGACTACATCGACGGCGGCTGGCTGCCTCGCTGGACGGCAATGCACGCCAAGGCTTGTATGCCAAGCAGTCTTATTGATGCGGTTATTGCAGATGCGGCAGTTAAGGGAATACTTACGGGAGACCTTCTCAGGACTGCATTTGAAGGTATGGAAAAGCACGCAAACAATGAAAGCGACAATCCCGGCTACGGCAGAGAAAAGGTTGAGTTTTATCTTGAACACGGTTATGTTCCATGCGACTGTCACGAAAGCGTCAACAAGACACTTGATGCTGCCTACGGCGACTGGTGTATCGGTGTTGTGGCGCAAATCCTCGGCGAAAAGGAAAAGGCGGAAAAATACTTTGCACGTTCAAAGAACTACAAAAATGTCTTTGATGCCGAAACAGGCTTTATGAGGGCAAAGACGGCTGAAGGCAATTTCCGTGACAAGGCAGAGGACTTCAGTCCCATAGCATGGGGACGTGACTACACGGAAGCGGCGGCATGGCAGACAAGCTTTGCAGTACAGCACGATTACGAAGGTTTAGCCGAGCTTTACGGCGGCAAGGACAAGCTTATAGCGAAGCTTGACGAGCTATTCGCCACCGAGGCTGACTTTACCATCGGAGGCTACATAAGAGAAATTCACGAAATGAGTGAGGCAATGAACGAGCACTACGGACAGTGCTTTATGAGCAACCAGCCTTCATTCCATCTGCCCTTTATTTTCTCATATCTCGGCGAGGAGGAAAAGACGAGTTACTGGGTAAAGAAAATCTGCGAGGAAGGTTATTCCTGGCGTGACGACGGTTTCCCCGGTGACGAGGACAACGGCACAAGTGCGGCGTGGTACATTTTTGCGTGTCTTGGCATATATCCGTTATGTCCGGGCAAGGAAGAGTATGTGAAGTTTAACGGCATTGCCGAGGAAATTACTATTTCTTGAGTTTATATTTTTTGATTAATATTTTACTGCTTTCACATTTAGTTAGGGCAGTAATTTTTTTGTTTTTTTCTTTTTTTCTTTTTTTTAGTTACTTAATGTAACGCAGGGGAATTTCGCTCTCTGCACTGTTTTTCGGCTTCCCCTTAGAGGGGAAGCTGTCGAGCCTTAGCGAGACTGATGAGGTGTAGCCGACACAGGCGGCGTATTTATGCATTAAGTTACTTTATGTTTGGTAAGGAATTTCGCTCGTTGCGACGAGCGAGTCATACTTTCTCCTCTGAGAAAGTATCAAAGCAGCCCCCTCAACGGAGGGATGGCTCGGTCGGGGGAGTTATCTCTGTGCTAATTGCGACCGTCGGAGATTAAGGACTCCGACAGTCGGGTAGTACATAATGTCAGGCACTGC
>JAZQFS010000064.1:0-80882 GCA_045539625.1 Eubacteriales bacterium
TCTTTCTGAAACAAGCAGAAAAGTTTATCTTGTGCAAAATCTTGATTTTATCACAGGCGAAAAGACACTTTATGACAAGCTTGTTGAAAAGGAAAATGTTGAAATCATTCTCGGTGCTACTGTTGACTCCTTTGTGGGAGAAGACGAGCTTTGCGGCATTGTGATTAACACAGCAGACGGCAAGAAAACACTTGATGTTGACGGTGTATTTGTTGCAATCGGTCTTATTCCTCAAAACGAGCCTTTCAGCAATGTTATTACTCTTGATGAAAGAGGATATGCGGCGTTTGGCGAAGATTGTATCACAAACACCGATGGTATCTTTGTTGCGGGCGACTGCAGACAGAAAAAAATCCGCCAGGTGGCTACAGCCGCTTCTGACGGTGCTGTTGCTGCTCTTGCGGCTTGCAGTTATCTTGACAGATAGTTAGTTTTATGTCACGCAAGAGGACGGTCGCTTTTTGAAAAAAGCTCCGCAAAAACTTTATTTTGGCTGTCGCCGATGAGAAATGAATATGATGATAAAGGAGCGGCTTTGGGCTGCTCCTTGCTGTATAATATTGTTGGTAAGACAAAAGGTGTAATTTTATGAAAAGAATTTTAGATAATGATAAAGTGAATATAATCGGACCTCAAATCAAAAAGCTTAGAAAACAGGCGGGCTTAAGCCAAAGACAGCTTTCCGAAAAGCTTGAGCTTGAGGCGGTGTACACTTGCAGAGGCTCGATATCACGGATTGAAAGCGGACTTCGTGCTGTGACCGATATTGAAATAGCGGCGATAGCGAAAATTCTCGGCGTTTCTGTGGATAAGCTCTTTGATGTGGAAAAGTAGAATATAAAACAGAAAAGAATAGATTTTAAACCGAAGTGCCTTTTTGTTATATCAAATAAATCCGCCGTAACAGCTATTACGGCGGATGTGTTTTTTTTGTGTTATAAATTATTTGTAAATGTAATCTATGGTTATCAGTTCTTTTGGACATTCCCGTATTACATTGTACAGCTTATCTGTTGATAAAACAAGCTCAACCCCGTCTTTGAAGAAGTGTCTGTATCCGTATATAATGAATGTATCTCCCATGTCAACGGCTTTGGGTCTGAGATCAAACTCTTTTTCTCCCACAGTTATATATATATCGCCGGCTGTGTATCCGCCGAGACACAGTTGTTCGCCTTCTTCCACAAGTATTTCGCTTATAACATACCTATTCTTTTTGAAGCTTTCCTTTGATTCATTGGAAAAGCTGCCGTCAAAAGTCATTTCTTTTACCGGGTATACATATTGTGTTTCGTATTCGCTTGCACCAAGATTGAAGCTGATGGAGTTAACCAAAAGAGAGTCGCGGGCATTGCCGTTGTCTGAAGAATAATCATTTTCTTCATAATAATCTTCTTCGTAGTTTTCATTGTTGCCGAAGATGCCTGCACATGATGCCATTAAAAGTGTTACAAGAACCAAGAACAATGGGATAATAAAATGTTTTTTCATAATACTACCATCCTTTTTATATAATTTTTATTCTTTCACCTGATTTAAGTGTCACCTCTGTCAGCTTGCCGTCGCACAGTACCTTTTGTGTGCAATCTTTCTTTGTGGTAAGAAAAGCACTTGTTACCTTGCCGTCGCACCATGTCATATCAAGACTGATACCGCCTTTAAGCTTCATACCGTAAAGACTGCCGCTTGACAGCTCTTTTGGAAGGGCGGGGAGAAGCTTAATAATGCCGTCCTCCTTCTGCACCAGCATAAGACCGATGCCGCTTGCAACGCCGAAGTTGCCGTCAATCTGGAATGGTGGATGTGCATCAAACAGGTTGGTGTAAACACCGCCGCCCTGCTTGAAGGTGCCGTCCCAGCCTTCGGCAATATGAGTGAGAAGTGACTTTACAAAGTGGAAGGCTTTTTCGCTGTCCTTCAGCTTTGCCCAAAGATTTGTTTTCCAGCCCATGCTCCAGCCTGTACCTGCCATACCTCTTGCATCAAGAGATTTGCGTACAGCCTCAACAATTTCGGGATTCTTGCCCTCTGATATTATTTCACCCGGGAACAGACCGTAAAGGTGAGAAACGTGGCGGTGTAAAGGCTCGGGCTCAACATATTCCTTGTCAAATTCCACAAGTCTGCCCTGTGAGTCTGTTTTGAAAAATTCAACCTTGGGAATAACATCTTCAAGTCTTGCCTTGAACTCGTCATCATCGCCCGTAATTTCAAGTCCTTTGATTATACACCTGAACAGGTCGGCACAGATACTCTGACTCATACAGGTATAGGGTGCAGAGCCAAATTTGTCGCCGTCGGGCACAAGCTGATACTTGTTTTCGGGGCTTGTTGAGGGGAAGATTACAAGCTGTCCGTCGCACTCTGTCAGAATATCAAGATAGAAGCGTGCGGCCTCTTTCATAAGAGGAAGTGCGGTGTTTTTCAGATATTCCTCGTCAAGGGTGTATTCGTAGTAGTCATAGAGCATTCTTGCAAGCCAGCCGCTTCCCATGCTCCAGAAGCAGTAACAAGCTGAACCTGTATAGTTGCCCGTTGCCTCTGTAAAGCCCCATAAGTCTATGTTATGATGGCATACAAAGCCGTCGGCACCGTAGATTTTTTTCGCCGTTTCAACACCTGTCTTGCTGATTTTCTTAACAAGTCCCACAAGAGGCTCGTAGCACTCGTCAAGCCCCATCATAAGACAAGGCCAGTAATTCATTTCTGTGTTGATATTAACGGTATAATTTGAGCTCCAAGGGGCATATTCCCGCTCGTTCCAGATGCCCTGAAGATTAGATGCCTGAGAGCCCTGACGTGAGCAGGCTATGGTCAGATACTTTGCATAGTTGAAAAGAAGCTCGCAAAGACCGATGTCGCCGTCGGGGTTGTCAAGTCTTGTGACGGTATCAATATCGCTTGGCTTGTCAACAAGATTGAGAACTGTTCTGTTGTAAAGAGCACCTGCGTCGCTTATGTGCTCCTTTTTTATTTCCGAATACCCCGCCGATAAAGCAGCCTTTAGCTGTGAAAGTGTTTTGTCCGTACACTCTTTCAGCGGCATAAGCGTGCTTTGGTCAATATATGTTGTGTTTGCGGCGGTAAGAATGATAAGCTCGTTTATGCCGTCAAAGCAAACCTTGCCCTCTGTGTAAGACGGAGCTTTGTCGCAAATAAACTGACAAGCCATAACGAATTTGACCGTCTTTTCGCTGTCATCAAGAACGCCGGAGTTTGTTACAGAAGCAACACCCACAAGCTTGTCTGCCGCTGCACCCTTTACAACAAAGATACCGCCGTCAAAGCTTTGCTCGTTGTGAAGAAGCGTCTCAAAGGATATTTTTATATTGCTTTTTATCTTTGAAGAAATTTTTACCGCAAAGCACTTGTGAGGATATGAAAAGAAGTACTCATATTTCACGCCCTTGTCGCCCTTGATGAGGGTTTCGGCAAGACTTGCTTCAAGGTCAAGGCTTCGCTCATACTCTCCTTCATAGCAGCCGTCGTTTTCTATGTACAGATTGCCCATGGGAAGATAGGCACAGCTTTGAGGGCGTCCGATGTTTACCTCCAGGTGTCTGTCGGCTTCTTCTCTTTTGCCTTCACGAGTAAGCTGCTGAAGAATTTTGTACTGCTCGGTTTTGTCAGCCTGTGGCTCGCTTATGGGCTTGCCGTTCCACAGAGTGTCAAGATTGAGAGAAATCTTTTCTTTTTGAATGTTGCCGTAAACCATACCTCCGAAAGCACCGTTGCCCAAAGGCAGAGCCTCCTCGAAGAATGAGGCAGGAGTTTTATAAAAAATGCGGTTTTCCATACAATCACCTCTCGTAGTTTTTTTCTTTATATTATCATAAACCGCTCTTTTTTGTCAATGTACTAAAAGCACAAAAAGTATAATTATTTTCACATTTTACCTTTTTGCAGATTTGCTTTTTTGTGTAAATATTCCGCATTATTTTGCAAATAACAGGCATTGACATATATTGTGGTGCAGTTTATAATGTAGGTATAAAAGGGCAGGAGGCTGAAGAAAATGATAAAGCTTTTTGATAAGTCTTATTGTATAAAAATCGCACTGTTGAATAAAAACCCGTATGTAGCACTTGCGGCAAGGGATTTGTCAGACGACTTTGCAAGAGTGAGCACAAGGGGAGTAAAGGCGGAAATTTGCGATAAAGCCGAGGACGGCTGTATTGTAATATGTGAAAATACCCGTTCAACCGCAAGACCTGTGCTTGACGAGGGCTTTTCAATTACAACGGAAAACGGCAGTATATATCTTAAAGCTGACGGGTATCTCGGCACAATGTGGGCAATTTACACATTCTGTGAAAAGTATCTTGGAGTTGACCCCTGCTATATTTTCAATGATCTTGAGACGGCGAAACGTGACAGTCTTGAAATTGATGAAATAAACCTTACCGATAAACCTTCGGGCTACGGCTTCAGAGGCGTTTTTATCAATGACGAGGATTTGCTTACAGGCTGGATAAAAAGCGGCACCTACAGAAATATGGACTATCCTTATTACCACGAGGTTGTTGCGCCTGAGGCTATGGAAAAAATTGCCGAAACGGTACTTCGCCTGAAGCTAAACCTCATTATTCCCGCTTCCTTCCTCAATGCCGACAATCCTCCCGAAAAGACACTTGCAGACGTTTGTGCAGAACGGGGAATATACGTTTCCCAGCATCATCTTGAACCTGTCGGAGTGTCGGGCTTTACCTTTAAAAACTACTGCGAAAGGTTTGGCAAAACAGGAGAGTTTTCCTACATAAAGAATCCCGACCTTATGGAAGAAATGTGGAGGTATTATGGGAAAATCTGGGCAAAATACCCCAACGTTGTTTGGCAGATAGGACTTCGCGGTCTTGCAGACCGTCCCATATGGGAAGAGGACACAAAGCCAAATGACGAAAAGCTCCGTGAATACGGCAAATTTATATCAGATGCCTACAGCAAGCAAAAAGAGATAATCCTTGAGGCGACAAACGGCAAAGCACAGTATTTTACGTCAACTCTTTGGATGGAAGGCTCACTTCTTGCACAAAAGGATGCCGTACAGTTTCCCCAAAACGTAACGGTGATTTTTGCCGACAACGGACCAAATCAGATGTACGGTCCCGATTTTCACACAGTGCCCCGCAAGGACGGCACAACCTACGGAATATACTATCACGTGCAGTACTGGGATTACGGTCCTCATATGGCGCCTATGACAGGTATCGACAAGCTTCATTATAATCTGAAAAAAGCTTATGACAAGGGTGATAACACCTACTGTATTCTCAATTCCTCGTCCTTCCGTGAGTTTACCTTTGAGCTGGGTGCATACGGCAGTATGATGTGGAATATGGAGGGCTTTGACAAGCAAGCTTATTATGAAGAATACGGCAAGGCTTTCGGTGAGCATAAAGATGCGGTGACACAGGCTGTAAAAAAATATTTTGATAGCGTGGCTACGCTTCCCAACAAAAGTCTTACAAAGCATCACGGAAAATACTTCAATTACAATATTGACGAAATTGCCGACGGCGTGAAAAACTGTGTTATAAAGGATTGCTTTGCACTACGCCACGGAAATATGCTGGTGTCGGGTATAAATAAGCCTCTCTGCGAAGAGGTGCATAACGAAATTTATGAGGCAATAAAGAAAGCCGTTCCAAAATATGAACAGCTCTTCTCGGAGCTTGACGGAATTGTAAAAAAGCTGCCTGATGCACAAGCACTTCACGTAAAGACAAAATGGCAGAATTACTGCAGTATTATGCTTAATCTTTATAAGTGGTATACCTTTGTTTATGAGGCAAAGAAATGCTATGACGAAAGGAATTTGACGGAATACGGGGACAAGGTAAAGCTTGCCGTACAAAGCCTTGAAGCTCTGTTGGATTTCAGAAAATGCGCCGAATACGGTGTGTTTGAAAACTGGTACAGGGGCGACGATAAGATGAATTTGATAACGGCTCTTGAAAAGACAAAAAAACTTGCACAAATACAGTGAATATTTCCAAACCGCTTCATTATGAGGCGGTTGTTTTTTTGAAAAATGATACTAAAGTTTAAGTTTGCTTGCGGTTGCGAGAAATAAAACAACCATCAGTTGATTTAGCGTAAAAATTGTCGCGTTTTGTAACTGAAAAGGAGTTGACAATGTTGGTAAATTGTGCTATAAATACAATTGTAGTATGAATAAAATTAATTAATTTGTACAAAAAAACAAAGGAGAAATCTATCATGAAACAGTTTTTAAGTGTTTTATTGGCAATTGCAACTGTTCTTTCCACGGTGAGCTTTGCTGCTCCCATGATGGTGGGGACTGTTGACAGTGCGGCAGAGGTTGTCCTGACAGAAAATCAGTTATCTGCCGAGAAGGAGGAAAAAGCAACTGTTGCTGCTGAAGACCTTGGCGAAGAGGTTATTCTTAAGGAATTTACCTTTGATACCGACGCCGAAGGCTGGTATGTTGAGGATGTGGGTAAAGGTTACAGCGGCGGTATTGACGGAAACGGTCTGTTTACCATAACAAGTGATGCAGACTGCAGAGACCCAAGAATAACAAACAAGAGTCTTTCCTTGAAAACACAGTATGTTACAAAGATTGAAGTTAAGGTAAAGAAGTCCTGTGCCGAAGGTCAGAACTTCCAGATTTTCTATATGTGTAACGGCGGAGGTGCCAATGCGGCAAACATGGTTCAGAAGGCTTACTCCACTACAAATGAGTGGAACGTTCTGACATTTGAAACCTCAACCTTTACAGGTACCTGGGAAGGCAGATTCACAGGTATGCGCCTTGATGCAGGTAATATTGCAGAGGCTGTGTATTCTCTTGACTATATAAGAATTTACGGCTATGTTGCACCTGTCAACTTTAAGCCCGGCTATAATATGCTTACAGGTACAGAAGATGCAATGGATTTTGATGACCTTACAAACACAACAGCAAGCGACGGAAGCCTTGAAGACTCAGAGGGCAAAGTGCTCTTTACTTATAACACGGCACAGACATCTACTCTCAGTGTTGTAGATTCTCCCGTTGCCGGCGAAACAGGCAAGTCCCTTATGTTCAGCGGATATCTTTATGAAAAAGCACAGGCTAAGACAAGCTACGAGCTTTATCCTCAGCTTTATACAAAAGACGTAGTAAGATATGAAGCACCTGAAGACGGAAGACCTGTTCTTATCAAGTACGACATTTTCTCTCAGAAGCAGTTTGATGAATCTACCACAGCTTATACAACCGGTGCAACCTCATCATATCCTTTGTTCAGAGACAAGCTTAACGGCAAGGGTAACGGTGCATACAGTTATAGCTGCTATGCTTATAATGAATCTCCTGCATGGACTCACGCTCACGTGCTTGATGAAAACAGCGGCACTGCGGGACTTGCAAACATTCAGCTTACGGCACACCTTAATGCTGATGGATATAACAAGGCTACAAATAAAACCGTAGGAGATACATCTGATGACGTAGATGTTGTACGTCATTATATGGATAACCTCGGCTTCTATCCTTACTATAAGGTAACTTACATGAACGGTGACAGCGTTGTTGATACAAAGTGGGTGCTTGCAGATGCAAACGGCAACCTTCTTAAAGTTTTCAACCCCGCAGCTCAGGGAGTTGCTCTTCCCGAAGGCAAGGTGGGTTGGTCGCTGACAAAAGACGGCATAGCTTCCAAGAATATTCCTCTTGAAAACAAGGATATCGTTGTTTATGCCGTTGATGCTAATTTTAGACCCGGTATCAATATTCTTACAGGAACAGAAGAGCTTCAGGGCTTTGAAAATCTTGGCGAAATCAGCTATGATAAGAGCAAGTATATTCTGTATGCCGAAAACGGTATGTCCGTTGCAGCTGCAGGAGACAATAATATTAAGCTTACCGTAGATGCGTCCCCCGTTGGAAGCGGCAAGGCTCTTAAGCTTTACGATTATACGGGTGTTACCTCAAATCTGTCGTATACTGCAGTGCATTTTGAAACTGCAGGCTTCGAAAAGCCTTCCGATTCAAGACCTGTATTTATAACCTTTGACACACTGCTTGCAAATGCAGATAATACGGGTGCAGGATGCGGAACCTTCTGGGTACTCAAGGGTAATGCATCAACACTTCATTCCCTCAAAATTTCGAATATGCCTGTATATAATAAGGGTGCAGAAAACATGGCTTGGGGACACTATTTTGCAAAAGACAGTGTAACAGGCGGTACTGATTTGTCCTATATTCAGTTCCAGTACAGAGCTAAAACAGACGATGGCTTCGGCGAAAACGAGCCCAATCACTATTTTGATAACATGGGTTACTATCCTTACTATAAGGTAACCTATATGAACGGCGACAGCGTTGTTGATACAAAGTGGATTCTTGATGACGGCAACGGCAATATTCTTGACAGCTTCGATCCTGCAAATCAGGGCGTTGAGTATCCCGAAGGAAAGAACGGCTGGGCTCTTACCGATGGCGGAGAAAAGGCAAGCTTGGTGGCTTTGGAAAATGAAGACATTGTTCTTTATGCAGTTGCAGGTACACCTGACAGCAATGATGAATTGCTTTATGCGTATGAGTTTAATGATGAAAGCAGTGTAGATTACGTTTATGCAACTCGTTCCTCCACAGGTGTTACTTATAATGACGGTAATGCAGTTGTTATGAGTGATATAATGGCAACCGCCGGCAACTGGGATACTATTCTTTACTTCAGAGAGAATAGTGATGCAGCACGTCCTAAGATTAAAATAAAAGATATTAAGAGAATAGCGGTGAGAATCAGACCCACACAGCTTGATACCTACACAAAAGAATCTGATAAAGCCGATGAAACAACAGGAGAAAAGCCTACATATACCCAGGATTGGTCGTCAACAAGCTTTGAAAGTTCTCTTGCAGCTTCTTCATGCCAGATAATTATGAAGTCTGCATCAAGTGCTTGGCTTTATCCCGTAAGTAAGTATTACAGAGATGTACAGGCTGACGAAGACGGCTATTATATCTTCGACGTAAATGTTACCGGTTCTGCATATAATTTTGATGAATATGTTACGGAGCTCAGACTTGACGGAACAAGTATTCTCAGTAAGTGGGAAGTTGACTATGTTCGTATATACGGCAACAGAGGAGCGGAATTTACTCCCGTTGTCACAGCTCCTCAAAAGAGAGAAGGCTATTCACTGAGAGTTGACAATGCCGAAACTACAGGTGTACGCTTTAAAGCGGCAATATCAGATGAAGCAAGAGAAAACAAGAATCTTACCGAATACGGCTGGATAGTTGCTCTTGCAGATACATTGGGCACAAGCGAGCTTACACATCAGTTCAAGTCAACAAACGGCAAGAAGTCTTATGTAACAGGAAAGTCATACGGAACGGTTGACGGAAACAAGATAGACAAGATTTACGAAACCGAAGAAGGTTATAAGATATTTACTGCAGTAATTACAGGTATTCCCGCAGATAAGGCAGATAAGTATCTTGTAGTACGTCCTTACAGCGTTGTAGGCGGTGCGTATGTATACGGTGAAAGCCGAATCACCAGCCCCAGAGAAGTAGGTCAGAAGATTTACGACAAGTGGGTAGAAGCAGGCGCCGATGAAAACGATACAAACGACGACTACATCAAGTATAAGGATTATATTGACACTCTCGGTATTACAAAGTAAAAAACACACAGAAATGTGTTAATAATTGGAAAAAAGGCTCATATAGAGCCTTTTTTCTTTGCTATATAACAAAAAGAACTGCTTACCATAAAGCAGCTCTTTTGTTTTGGATTCAGTTAGCACAGTCCTTGCACATACCGGTGTAAAAGATTTCCTTTGTCTGTGCCTCAAAGCCTTCGGGCAAACAGTCAACAGGTACATCAACATCAAAGTCAAAGACGTTTTTGCAGCCGTTGCAAAGAAAATGTCCGTGGTGGTCGGTACAGGCATCAAAGCGAGCCTGCTGTTCCTCGATGGTAAGCATTTTTATAACGCCTTCCTGGCTTAACAGCTTTACTGTGTTGTATACTGTGGTCTTGGAAAGTGTAGGTGCTTTGGGTGAAAGCTCCTTGTAAATCTCATCAACCGTTGGATGTGTCCTGTGACTTAGCAGATAATCATATATCATTACTCGTGTCAGCGACGGACGAATTCCTTTTTCCATCAGTTTTTCTGCTGAGGTCATGCTTGTCACACTCCTTTGTAATAATTGTATTGATTACAAAGTTATTATAACAACAAATCGGAAGTTTGTCAAGGGTTTTTGCCAAACTTTATTAAATTTATCAATAAGAGTTACGTCTGTAAGAGCCGGGAGTAAAGCCCGTATTTTTCTTGAAAAGGGAATGGAAGTGGGATTCTGAAGAAAAACCGCATTTTTTTGATACCTCGTCAAGAGGAATATCGGTGTTAATCAGATAATCCTTTGCGGCGTTAAGTCGAAGCTCGGTAAGGTATTGGTGGGGAGAAAAGCCCAGCTCCTGCTTAAAAAGACGAAGAACGTGCAGATGGGAGTAACCGCAAAGCCTTCCGAGGTCGCAAAGTGCAATGTTTTCGCTGTAATGTGACTGCATATAATCAAGGCAGATTTTGACACAGCTGCTGTATTTTTTACCTGAAACAACGTGGTCAAACAGCCTGCAGATAAGTGACAGCAGCATGGAATTGAGCATCACCGACGAGGTGAGCGAGGCGTTTCTGAACAAGGTCACCATCTGCTCAAAATCCTCTTTAAAGGCATTGGAGGCGTGAAAAAACTTAGGAAGAGCACTCAGAATGGGATTTGTGTATACAGTGCCACTTTCGCCAAGGTCAAAGTAAATTGTATAACACTTGTAGTGGTGAACACTGCAAAGCAAATCACCGGGACGTGAGAAACGAATGTCGCCGGGGTGAACTTTGTGAAGCACGCCGTCTATAATAACACTGCCTTCACCTTCAAAATAAAAAGCAAGCTCATAGCAAAGAGCATAACGCTGCTTGCTTTTCCCCACGGGAGCAAATCTTGTATCGAAGTGGCGGCACAGTGATATTTTTGGCAGCATCTCTTCGGGAGCAAGATATATATCTGACACAAAGCTTCACCTCCATATGTAAATAAATCGCAATTTTGTGTAAACTTGCGGCATTGACACCTATCTAAACATAGCATATAATTAGAATAAAGTCAATAGCATAAAATGTAAATTTACAGCTTTACGGAGGGCGAACGTGAAAGAAAACTATATGCTTTGCGACGGTTTTGCACTGTCGCTGTATGAAAAGTATGCAAAAAATCTGCCTGTAATTGACTATCACAACCACCTTGATGTCAAGGGCATTTCGGATAACGTAAAAATAGAAAATATAACAAAGCTGTGGATTTCCTCCGATCCCTATAAGCACAGAGCAATGAGAATTTTAGGTGTTGAGGAAAAGTATATCACGGGAAATGCAGATGACGGACAGAAGTTTGAAAAGTGGTATGAAAGCCTGCCTCTTCTTGCAGGGAATGTGCTTTTTGACTGGTCGGTAATGGAGCTTGACAAGGTCTTGGGTGTTGACCTGCTATATGAGCTTGAAAAGGAAACTCCTGCCGAAGAAATGTGGCAAAGACTTAACGAAAAGGTGACGTCACTTACACCAAAACAAATTCTTTCCGGCTTTGACATTGAGTACCTGTCGCCTTGCGCCGCTTTTTGCGATGACCTTTCGGTGTTTGACGGACTTTGCAATATCCACCCGTCCTTAAGAGGCGATGACGGAACAAATGTGAGCGTTAGTACGGTCAAAGATTTGTCTCGGATAACGGGAGTAAAGATAATAAGCCTTG
Organism: Eubacteriales bacterium; assembly: GCA_045539625.1. Taxonomy (GTDB): domain Bacteria; phylum Bacillota; class Clostridia; order Oscillospirales; family CAG-382; genus UMGS1387. The sequence goes on from JAZQFS010000064.1 coordinate 11,777, forward strand.
ACGGCTACATATCCGCACTTGAAAAGAGAACAGCGGTTTTTGTAAAATACGGCTGTAAATTCTCAGACCATGCCGTGGACGACGGTTTTATATATTTTGAAGATGACGGCAAAAATGAGGAGCGCTTCACAAAGCTTTTGTCAGGCTCAGAGCTGACGGCTGATGAAAAGCAAAGGCTGTACTGCTACGTACTTGTAAAGCTGTGCGGCATATACGAAAAGTACGGCATCACGGTACAGCTTCATATGGGTGCTCTTCGCAAGACAAGCACACGTCTGAGAAATGTGGCAGGTCCTGCAGGAGGGTATGCTGCAATGGGAAGCTGTGTGAAGGCCGACAGCATAACACGTATGCTTGACGATATAGAAAAATCGGGCTCACTTCCCAAAATTCTGCTGTTTAATCTTAATCCTTCGGATAATGCACTTATGGACACGCTTTGCGGCTCTTACAGCCGTGACGGAGTGATGAGCGTTGTGTCGAGAGGTCCTGCCTGGTGGTGGTGCGACCACTTAAAGGGGATAAATGATATGCTTGACAGCTTTTGTGCCTACAGTGTACTGTCCACCTTTACGGGAATGACAACCGACTCAAGAAGCCTGCTTTCCATAGTGAGACACGACTATTTCAGGCGTGTTCTGTGCTCGTACATAAGCAAAAAAGTGAAAGATGGAGCACTTGCTGACAGCGAAAAAATACTCGGCAAAATTGTTGAGAAAATGTGCTATAAAAACGCAAAAGAGTTAATATAGGAGGAGCAAATAATGATTAAGTTCAATGACAGAGAAGAAATAATCCAGCTTACACCTCTCTGGAAGGGTGAGCGTTTTGACGACGGACGTCCCAAGGTTGCGGACAAGCATCTTGATGCACTTGAAAAGATGACTCTTGAAGAGGTTTGGAAGCCTATATATGTTCTCGGATACGAAAATCAGTTTGTGGGCGGCGGCGAAAATCCCCTTCAGGTGCTCCACGATGACGGCAGAAAGCTTATCGGAAGAGCCGTAACATGTTCATTCTGTCCCACACGTCCCGACCTTCACGAAACCATGTTCGGCATCGGTGCAGATGAGGGCAGAAAGGGAAACTACAATCAATGGGTTATTGACAGCCTTGTTGAAAGAGACGTTGTTGTTGCCGATATGTACGATAAAATCTATAAGGGTACATTTCTCGGCGGTAACCTTACAACTGCAATAAAGACAAGAACAAAAAACGGCGGTGCAGTAATCTGGGGCGGTATTCGTGACGTGGAACAGATGAAAAAGGTGCCCGATGTTCAGGTTTACTACAGAGGCATAGATCCTACACCTATACGTGAGTTTGTTATGAAGAGCTTCAATTCCGTTACAAACTTCGGAGGCGCTGTTTGTCTTCCCGGTGACGTTGTGTTCGGTGCAGGCGGAGGAGTTCTGTTTATTCCCAGCCACCTTGTTGCAGATGTTGTTGAAGGTGCGGCAAAGACTCACGTTAAGGACGATTTCGGCTTTGAGATGATTGGTCAGAATAAGTTCACAACCGCTCAGATTGACAGAAACACCTGGACTGTTGAAATGCTTGATATGCTTCTTGAATGGATTAATACCGATCCAAGAGGCGAACAGTACCGTGACCTTGATTGGTCAAAGGAATACGACCTTGCCATTAACGGCGATCCCAACGACACACAGACGGCACTTTGAAAATAATGAATAATGAACAATGAATAATGAATAATGAATAATGAATAATGAATAATTGAGGTTAGAATTTTTGCTGAATTTATCATTAAATGAATTGGAGAATTATCAAGATGAGTACATATTTTGAAGGAAAAGTTGCAGTTGTTACAGGTGCAGGCGGAACGATATGCTCTGAAATTGCAAGAGACCTCGCAGGACTGGGAATAAAGATTGTGCTTGTGGGAAGAACAGCTGAAAAGCTTGAAAAGGTTGAAAAGGAAATAAAAGAAAAGGGCGGCACCTGTATGTGTGTGTCATGTGATGTTACAGATGAAAAGGCGGTTGAAGCGCTTGCTGAAACTGTAGAAAAAGAATACGGCGGCTGCGATTTTCTTATAAACGGTGCGGGCGGAAACAATCCAAAAGCAATGCCGACGGTAACTGCCTTTGACGAAAGAGAGCTTCAGGAAGAAAGACCTGAGGATTTCAAAGGCTTTTACAATATTGATATGCAGGCTTTTGAATCGGTGCTGAAAATTAACACCATGGGTACGGTTTATCCCATAAAAGCCTTTGCAAAGCAAATGATTAAAAAAGGAAGCGGCAGTATAATAAACTTTGCCAGCATGAACAGCTACTGTCCTTTAACCCGTTGCTTTGCATATGCTATGAGCAAGGCGGCGGTTGTAAATCTTACCCAGTCCTTTGCGGCATACTTCGCAAATACGGGAATCAGAATCAACGCCATTGCTCCCGGTTTTATTGTAAATGAAAGAAGCAAGGCGTACCTTGGTACCGTTGAGGACGGTCTTACAAAAAGAGGACAGCAGGTTATAGGTCATACACCTATGGGTAAATTCGGCAAAGCACAGGATATTACAGGCTGTGTCCGCTGGCTTATCGATGAAAACGCTTCCTCCTTTGTGACGGGCACAACAATTCCTGTTGACGGCGGATTTTTGACACTCAGCGGTGTGTAGATTGTTGATGCTTTACGGATATTACTTCTCTTAAAAAGTAATCAAAAGAATTTATATCGGCTCAACCGACGAAAATGCTTTAAACGGAGACAGCCAAAATAAAGTTCTTGCGGAACTTCTTTCAAGAAGTGACCGTACTCCTGTCAAAAATAAAGTAACTATTTAGAAAGAAAGTGAAAAAATGCTTCTTACAGATTATTTCAGATACCCCAAGGACAACACATGGGATATAGCAAGGCTGTGCGGAGTTGAGCACGGTACAATCCGTCTTCCCGAGGACGGAAAATTTGACTATTGCGACATTTCACACTGGAAAAAGGTATACGATGACTTTTGCGACTTTGGCATAAAGCCCATCATTATAGAGCCTATGCCCAACGAGCTTCACGACCATATCAAGGCAGGGGACGAAAAGCGTGACGAGTGCATCGAAAAGGTAATAAAGATGCTGCCTGTTATGGACGAGCTTGATATAAGAACAATCTGCTTTAACTGGATGGCTCACGTGGGCTGGTACAGGTCAAGCTCCACAATTCCCGAAAGGGGAGGAGCACTTGTAACGGGCTTTGATATGTCGGAGTATGTACCGACAGAGCACGCAATAAGCGAAAACCGGCTTTGGGACAACTATGAGTATTTCATAAAGGCAGTGCTACCTACAGCGGAAAAATACGGTATAAAGCTGGCACTTCACCCCGACGATCCGCCGAGAAATTTAGGCAATGTGTGCAGAATAATGACAAGCCTTGACAACATCAAAAAGGCTGTGTACGGCATTTGCCAAAGCGATGCTCTTGGCGTTACAATGTGTCAGGCAAATTTCCACATTATGGGCGAGGATTTGAACAAGGTTATCCCCCAGCTTGCCGAGAAAATTTTCTTTGTACATTTTCGCAACACAACGGGAAATATCGACAAATTCCGCGAAACCTTCCATGATAACGGCGATCTGCCCATGGCGCACCTTTTAAAGCTGTATGCCGACAACGGCGTTGATGTACCTGTGCGTGTTGACCACGTACCGACTATGCCTATGGAGCAAAGCGTAAATCAGGGCTATGATGCTCTGGGAAGATTTTTTGCAATAGGCTATCTAAAGGGGATAATTGAGGCTGTATGCGGTAAATAACGATTTTTGCACGGACTGTTTTTTCGGTTCGTGCTTTTTTTGTGCCAATCTTGTGAAATACTGAGAACAATTTTTATATTTTTGTGTTAAAATTGGGCTTTTTTTGAAAAAAGGTATTGAAAGAGGTGAAAGAATTTGATATAATTGTGTCAAATTTACACGGTAGAGGTGCAAAGCAATGACAAAGGTTGAGCAGGATATCAAGGTTGTTACACGAAACCCCGATTCAGGGGTGTCGATCTGGGACGTTCAGGTGACGGAGGAAGAGCCGGGGACAAAAAACAATGTAGATCCCAAAATGGTGGAGCTGACAAAGCACCACAGAATGCATAATCACGTATTTAATGAAATTGTGCTTGTTGTAAGAGGTGAAGCTAATATCGTATCCATGAATGACGGTATTTCAATCAAAGCGCCCTTTCTTGTTGTTTATCCCGCAGGCGTGCCTCACGTTCAGATTAACAGCTACGAGCACGGATATAAAAGATACCTTATCAACTGCTTTGACGAGTTTTTTGCAAGAAGCGGGCTTTCGGGCGAGGAATACGATGCCATTGCCAACGAGCAGCAGGTTTACGCCATTCAGCTTGAAGAGTCGGAAAAGGAAATTCTTGAAGCCATCTGCAACCTTATAATGACCTTCGGTGAAGATGAGGTTGAAGCAAAGGAAGAAATGATTTCCATGTTCATACGCCGTGTGGCAAAGCTCAAGTGTAAGGAAAATCTCCTTCGTGAAAGCGATGTCACCAACTTCGGTAAACACTATTTCGGCTCGCTTTTAAAGTACATTGCCGATAACTGCGGCGAAAAGCTGTCACTGGGTGTGCTTGCTTCCACTTTCTATGTCAGCCGTACAAAGCTTGCAACCGACTTTAACGAGGTTATGGGCATGAGTGTGGGTGAATACATATTAAAGGTAAGAATTGACAGGGCAAGAGTAAAGCTTGTTGACGGCAAGAGTATATCCGAGGTGGCATTTGGTTGCGGTTTTGCTTCCACAAGCTATTTTATACAAAGCTTCAAGAAAATTATGGACATTACCCCAAAACAGTTTATGGAGACTGTAAGGGCAAAAAAGGATTATGCCAACCTTACGTATCAGAAGACGGAGTTTGATGACTATGTAAGCTTTAATCCAAAAAAATACAGAGAAAAGCTATAAAATGTTAACATTATCCGCTGAAATGTACTTGAGTTGTTTTTTTGCGTTCATAAAACGGTCGATTTAGAGATTTTTTATCGGTTTTTGTACTCATTGCACAATGATAGGCACGTTTTCTTAGCATAAACGAACAAAAGAGCGAAAATTGTCCTTTTATACAGTCCTCTAATGTGGTACGATTGTTATATTTTTATCTCAATGTATTTACGCTTTTTTCTTGATATACACGGCGAATGCGTATATAATTAAAACGGATAGAGAGCTGAAACGGCCTCAATCAAAAACCGAAAAAAACGGAGGGTTATTTATGAAACAATTATTTAAAATGTTAACCGCATTGACACTAAGCTTTATGCTTGTGTTCACATCTCTTGCGGCACCCCTTATGGTGGGTACTGTTGAGAGCGTGAGCGAAGAAGTTGGAGCTTTGGCAAACGACTCTGCCGATCTTGCGGCGGATGAAAGCAACTTGACACCCGGTTACAATATTCTTACCGGTACAAAGGAAGCGCTTGACTTTGACGGCGCAAAATATGACGGTATTACATCAAGCGACGGAACTCTTAAAGATAAGAACGGAGCTACCGTTTTGACGTATAGTACAGGCTACTCAAAGACAGTATCGGTTGTTGCTTCGCCTGTTAGCGGTGAAACTGATAATAAAGCACTCAAAATCAGCGACTACGGCAATTTCATTGGCGATACTTCTCCGCAAACAAGTTATCCTACTTTAATGTTCGGAAATTACGAACCTCCCGAAGACGGAAGACCGATATTTGTTGGTTTCAAATCGGTTGTTACAAATGCTGATTATCTTTACCGTAATTCTGCCGGTAAAATTGCCAGTAGTACGATTGGAGTAAGATTTAAACATAGCTCTGGCTATAGTTCAAAAGGCTATTGTGCGATGAATGCGTATAATGCATCTGAAACTCCTTCAGCATGGTCTTATATTTTCGATACAGATAACAGCGAGTCACGTACAAGACTTACTGAATTGTATATGACAGCGAAAATTCCAAGTGATTTGTTAAATAATAAGGAACTTATAGACCAGAGCAAAGAACCCAATCATTATATTGATGACATTGTAATGATACCTTACTACAAGGTAACCTATATGAACGGCGATACAGAGCTTGGCAGTGCATATGTTCTTGATGACGGTGCGGGCAACCTTCTCACAAGCTTTGACCCGTCAGACTACGACGGCGACGACATCACTTTCCCCGAAGGAACAAATGCGTGGTCTCTTGAAAAGGGCGGTAAGCCTACTCATAACATCACCCTTAACAACGAAGATATAGTTGTTTATGCGGTACATGAAAGAAACTTCACACCCGGCTATAACCTTCTTACAGGTACAAAGGATGCTTTGACATTTGATGAAGCTCCTTTTACAGGAATGAATATAAGTGGTACTGATTTCATTGATGATGACGGGAATGTGTTAAATACCTCCCTTGGTTATGCTACCGAAATGAGTGTTGAAGCTCCTGCTACTGACAGCAGCAACAAGGCGTTGAGAATAACAAATCTTACGGGCAGTTCATCTTATCCTTATTTGGTTTTCAACGACGTGAAAGTACCCGATGACGGCAGACCAATATTCACAAGTGCCAAGGGTATGGTTACTGATATTGATGAATGCAGTACTGCTTCGAATGCACACGGATTAAGAATAAACCCTAACGGAAGTATTTCGGGAAGCGGTGCCATTGCCGGCGTTTTGGCAATGAACGCCTACAAGAGTGCAGAAACAACAAACAGACAATTTAAACAGCGTTGGGTAATGGATCAAACACAGGGACGCACAAAGGTCGGCGTATTTATGTTTACCGTTTCCAAGGGTACTACAAATATAGGTGACATCACAGGTATTAAGCCCAGTGTATGGCTTGATGACATACTGTATGTTCCTTACTACAAGGTAACCTATATGAACGGCGACCAGCAGATTGGTGAGCCTGTTTGGGTACTTGATGACGGCAATGGTAACATTCTTGAAAGCTTTGACCCGTCAGACTACGACGGCGACGACATCACTTTCCCCGAAGGAACAAATGCATGGTCTCTCACTCCGGGCGGTAAGCCTACTCATAACATCACCCTTAACAACGAAGATATAGTTGTTTATGCGGTACATGAAAGCAACTTTACACCCGGCTACAATATTCTTACCGGTACAGAGGAAGCGCTTAACTTTAACTCTGTTGCGGCAGGTACTGAACTGACACAAGAGGGCAGTCAGTATTATCTTAAGGATGCATCGGGAAGCAAAGTAATGTCTGCAACGTACGCTTCTTCTATAGTTGCGTCTCCCGTTCCAACATCTGACGGAAATGTTCTTAAAATGACCGCGACGTGTAAAGCCGACGGAAAGCTTTATCCTCAATTGCGATTTAATTCACACGAGTCTCCTGATGATGTAAGACCTGTGTTTATAAGCTATGATATGATTATTCAGTCGGATAACTGGAGTGGAGACAAATCCAACTGGATAATGCATGAAGGAAATGTTAAAGCAGCTTCAAATCCTATAGACAAAGTTTACGGGACTTCAGAGACTCCTGCATGGCAACACACCGCATTTATGGATAAGGACGCAGGAACAAAGGGACTTGCATACCTTCAGACTGTAACAGCGGAAGGCACTGACAATGAGTGTTATTATTACTATGATAACATTATGTATGTTCCTTACTACAAGGTAACCTATATGAACGGCACAACTGAGCTTGGCAGTGCTTATGTCCTTGATGACGGCAATGGCAACATTCTCAGTAGCTTTAATCCTGCAGATTACGATGAAGGTATCGTATTCCCCGTAGGCGTAAATTCGTGGTCTCTCACTCCGGGCGGTGAGGTTGTTACAGATATTCCTCTCCGGAACGAAGATATCGTTGTATACGGAACATTTGAAGTAAAGAATACTGACAAAACGGTTTATGCAATAGAATACGACGACAACTTTGATACAACAGATACTGCGAGCTACTTGTATACAAGACTTGGCTACGACGCTGTAGTTGACGGCAAACTTGTTGCTGTAAGTAATTTAGTAGAGAGCAAAAACGACGGAATTTTGCATTATAATCACCTTAATCTTCTTGCATCAGCAGTGCAGAAGATTGAAGTCAGGGCTAAGTTTACTGATGCCGGTGAAGTTCAGTATGAAGAAGACGGAACTACTATAATCAAAGATGCAAGTTATGTTGGCACGACTCCCCTTACTGCTGATCAATTGAAGAGCGAATATGTTCAAATCTATTATAAGCTTGATGATGAAGAATATGACAATTATCATGCGGATAGATGTATGACGATTAATTTCTTAGCTCTTGAAGCGGATGATGATGGATACTATACATTTGTGTTCGATACGGCTGCCCGTAGTGACTGGGCAGGTACTGTTGAAAAAATTCGTTTTGACCTTCCCGGCATACGTAATACGGCAACAATCGACTACATCAGATTCTACGGTTCGGAAGGCGATGATTTTGTTCCCACAGCGTCAGCTCCCGAAAAGAGAGAGGGCAACTCCATCAAGTTCGATGAAGAGCTTAACAAGACAGGTATCAGATACAGAGCCGCTATGAATAACGATGTAAAGGCTAACACAAACCTTACACAGTACGGCTGGATTGTTGCACTTGCCGAAACGCTTGGCGGTAACGAGCTTACCCATCAGTTCAAGCTTGCCGACGGTAAGACAGCATATGTTGAAGGTATAGCTTACGGCACGTTGTCAGACGGCACCAAGGTTAACCGTGTTTACGAAATGGAAGAAGAGACACAACATACAATCTTTACGGCAGTTGTTGTAGGTATTCCTACAGACAAGGCTGGTATGGAGCTTGTTATTCGTCCTTATTCCATCATTAACGGTGCATATGCCTACGGCAACAGCATAATCACAAGCCCCGCAGATGTTGCTGAAAAGCTTTATCAGAAGTGGCTGACTGAAAGCGGCGATGAGACGGATACTTCTTATGATTACGTTAACCACAAGGAATTTATCGACACACTTCGCGGTGCAAACGCATAATATCGGGAGGAAATATAAATGAAAAAGAAATATACAGCTCCCGAAATCACAACAACGGCACTTACAAACGCTGACATTTTAAACGGAAGCGATGTGCTTATAGACGGTTCGTCACTTTTTGATGACGCACAGTAACTAATACAGCTTTCTTTTCGCCGATTCTGTCTTATGTGACGGTTTACTCTCCTTTTATCCGCCAAGCTTTCGACAGCAGATTCGGCTTTAAAGAATACAGGGGGAGAAATACTGAAAAACGTACTTCTTCCCCAAACCTATAGTATGAAACATTTTTGGTTTTGCTTTTTTATGAAGGTGTGGGTGATGATGAATGATTGCTCTTGACAGCAAGGGGGTAAGATACGCTTCTTTTCCTGATATTTCACTGTCATATTCTGATATGTCAAGAACAGCACCCAATATGGCACGTTCTTATGCCTTTGACCCAAGACTTCATTCCCACACATATGTTGAAGTGCTTGTTGTAGTAAAAGGAAAAAGCAAAATTGCGTCGGTTGCGCAAGGACTTACAGTGAAGGCACCTTATATCGTTGTTTATCCTGCAGGTGTTCCCCACATACAGATAAATCATATGGTAGAGGGCTATGAAAGATGCCTGCTTGCCTGCTACGGCGATATCCTTGAAAGAAACGGCTGCAGTCATTTGCTGGATAATACGGGAGTGTACGCTTTTGGCGTGGACGAACATTCGGCAAAGGTTTTTGTATCCCTTTTCCAGCTTATTCTTGCTATGGAAAACGAACATGGCAAAGATTTGGACTGTATGTTTGACAGAATGTTTGCTTTGCTCTCAAAAATGAGTACAAATGCGGTGCGTATTTATGAGAGCGGCGAGCCCATTTACGAAAAAGCCTATATGTCCTCATTGCTGTCGTACATTGTTGAGCATTATAATGAGAAGCTGTCGCTGACAAGCCTTGCCGAACAGTTTTATGTCAGCAGAACAAAGCTTGCACGAGACTTCCAGAAAATAATGAAAATGTCCGTTGGCGAGTACATTCTGGGTGTACGCATGAGAAAGGCTCAGGAAAAGCTGATAAAGGGAATGTCAATAGCGGATACGGCAAAGAAATGCGGATTTGTATCATCAAGCTACTTTGTAAAGATGTTCAAAAAATACTATAACAAAACACCGCTTCATTTTGTAAAACAGGGTGTAAAAAATCTTCCCAACTTTACTTTTATGCTTAATGAGGCACTTTTGGATTCGGAATCAATAAAACTCAGAAATGAAATAAATATGGAGGAAAACACATGAAAAAATTCTTACTTGGCACTTTTGCTACCGCAACACTTGCATTGTCCTTGAATGTGGGTGCTTCTTCGGCATTTGCAAAAGTAAACAACTATGCCGATACCTCCTTTACAGACGTAAAGGAAACGGCTTGGTATGCATCTGAAATTCAGAGCGCATATGAGCTTGGCTTTATGAACGGCACAAGCGATACACTTATGTCTCCCGACGGTACGGTAACCGTTGCGCAGGCTGTGACAATCGCTTCCCGTGCAAACGCTGTTTATAACGGCAGAAGCGGCGAGCTTGAAAAGACGACAGGCACAAAATGGTATGATGTTTATCTTGACTATGCAGAAAAGTACGGCATCATAGATAAGGCTGATTATAACAGCTTTGACAGAGCGGCAAGAAGATATGAGGTGGCTCTCATGTTTGCCAACGCTCTTCCCGAAAGCCACTATACGGCAAAGAATAACGTAACAAGTATTCCCGACGTTTATCCCGAAGACGATTTTTACGATGAAATCCTTATGCTCTATAAGGCAGGCGTTGTAATGGGAAGCGACAATTACGGTACATTCTTCCCCAACAATTCCATCAAGAGAAGTGAAATAGCTGCCATTATCAACAGAGCAGCCCTTCCCGAAGGAAGAAAGTCCGGTACTCTTAAGGAGTATACCGCAGACAGAATGGATCAGGCTGTGCTTCTTATTGATGACCTTACCGCTATTACACACGGCCGTAAGGACGACCTGGGCGGAACTGACCTTAACCACGCATGGAATGTTGATGACAGAGGAAATCCCACCCTCAATAAGAATGCAAACCAAACCGGATCTTTCTCCGATATGAAGGACGATGCACTTGTTGCAGTACGCCGCTATATTACACCTGTAACAGACCAGCACGTTGTTCTTGAAACAAGAATTTCCCTTTCTGACGCAGGCGATGGCTTTTCCGTTTACCTTTCAAGCCCCGATAAAAAGCCTGTTGTAGGCTTTGTTTCCGAGAACGGCTACTGGGGTGTTCTGGGTAAGACAAACACAATGTCAAAGATAGCTTATGCAGACGGTATCAATGACTTTAAGCTTGATATGGACCTTGCAGGAAAGTCGGCAACTCTCTTTGTTAACGGTGAGCTTGCCGCAACAGGCGAAATCGGCGACTTTGACTGCCTTAACGAGATTAGCTTCTCAACAAGCGATGAAGGCAAGATGTCCTTCGGCTTTGTAACAACACGTCTTTATATGAACTATAATCTGTTTGACTCCTTCCGCTGGGAAGCATTTGAAAAAGCACCCTACGGCTATAAGACAGAGGGCAATGTTCTTGTAAAGACCAAGACAACAGGCGACTTTGACTCTCAGTCTGTTATGATGAACGGTGCTTCTTCTGCTTCCAAGAGCTTTGAAGCAATAAAGAACGGCTTTGTTGTTGAAGCCTATGTTCTTCCCGTAAGCGATACAAATAAGGCAAGCGTTGAGCTTAAGAATGGCACTGAAACCGTTGTTAAGATTGATATGGAAAACGGCGTATACTCCATCGGTGGCAAAAAGGTATGGCAGTACCACGGCGATATCTGGCAGATTGTCAGGGTTGAAAAGAGCTCCGACGGCAAGACTGTTGTAAGGCTTTGCGGTAAGGACGTATACGAATTTGACTATAACGGCGCAGTAGACAGCATCACAATCACAAACGAAGGCAAAGAGCTTTGGTTTGACGATGTAAAGGCATATAATACATACGACTTTGTTGACTATGTATCACAGCCTGTAGCCGTTAATGAAATGGACGACTACATCCTCACCATGAGCGTATGCTCACTGTGGCATGAGGGTACCCACTACGGCTGGGACTTTGTAGCTCCCTACGATGAGCTTATTCCCATAATGGGCTTCTATGATGAAGGTCTCGTAGAGACAGCCGACTGGGAAATCAAGTACATGGTTGAACACGGTATCGATGCATTCCAGCCTTGCTGGTACGCAGGTACAAGCTCCACCGATAACCCCATGAAGATTGCAAGAAATAATCAGTATGCTATCCATGACGGTTACTTCAATGCAAAGTATAAGGATATGCTTGATATCTGTATCATGTGGGAAAACCAGGGCTTTACATCAGGTCTTACAAAGGAAAAGTTCCAAAAGCTTCTCTGGAACTACTGGGTAGACTACTACTTTACAGATCCTAACTATCTGACAATTGATAACAAGGCGTTCCTTACCATTTACAGAATGGACGTGTTCCTCAGCTGCTTTACTTCCGGTGAAGAAGCAATGGAAGTTCTCAACTTCATGAGAGAAGACATTAAGAACTACGGCTACGATGATATTATCATCACATTTAACTGCTACAGCGATAATGCTAACAAATATGACACTACAGCAAAGAATGCAGGTCTTAAGTTTGACGGCTATGTTCCTTATCACTGGGGTATAAACGCTCACGATCCCGAATTTGTTAAGAATCAGCACAACGTAGGCTATAAGGGCGAGGGCGATAACTTTATTGTTCCCTGTGCTTCCACAGGCAGAAACATCATCGGTTGGGAACAGACAAGAAGTCCCATCGCAACACACGAACAGCACGTAGAAGTTCTTGAATTTATCAAGAATGACTACCTCAAGAGAGCAGAAGCAGACTTCGGTGCAGACTCATGGCAGTCAAAGCTTGTATTCTTCGGTACATGGAACGAATACGCAGAAGGTCACTGGCTTGCACCCACAGGACGTAACGGCAACGGTCCTTATTTCGATTATTCTTCCGCTTGGGCAAATGTATTTACAGGCGTAGATACTTCTGTTTATGACATTGAGCCTACAGCAGGTCAGAAAGCAAGAATTGCTTATATGTATCCCGCAGTTGACGTGCCGATAAGAGCATGGCTCTTAGAGAGCGACGGCGAGGAAGCTCCCACAGAGGAAGAAATCCCCACAACCGTTGTTGCAAAGGTTGACTTTACAAACGAAGAACATCAGAAGACCTTCAACTTCACAAGAACAGACTCTCACGCCTTTGCAGACGGCAAGGTTACTATTGTTGCAGAAAGTGAAACAACCAAGGGCGACAGTATCATGAGAACGGATAAGTTCAAGGGTATTGATACAAGCAAGGTTGATGCACTTCATATCAGAATGAAGGCGACAGATGCTTCAAATATAATCATATATCCCACCTTTGACTATGATGCGGCTCACACCGCAGCAAAGAGCATGAAGGCTAAGTATACAACACCCGGCGAATGGCAGGATATTTACATTGACCTTCGTGAATCTCCCTTCTGGCAGGGTAAGCTCAGTAACCTGCGTCTTAACCTCTTTAACGGTGCTTACGGTACTTATGAGTGCGACACTATCGAGCTTATGACCTACGGCGACAAGTCAAATGCGGAAACAGATGTATACGGCATTTTTGTTGACGGCGTAAAGCTTGACATCAGCAAGGGTTATATTAACGATGACGGCAGCGAAGTTTACCTTGCGGCACTTCCCGTACAGGGCTTCTATGCTTGCACAAACATCTATCACGAGTGGTACCGCTTTGACGGCGAAGGTAAGCTTTACCTCAAGGCAGGCAACGGTGCAAACGCTAAGGAAATAGTATTCACCGTCGGCTCAAAGACAGCGCTTGTTAACGGTACGGAAAAGACACTTGCAAAGGAATTCTATCTCTATGATGCAATTCCCGTGCTTCCCTTAAAGTTTGTATATGACAATTTGGGTATCAAGTACACCTATGATGAAACAAACGGCATCAAGACCGATATCAGAGGCGTGGATTTCACGGCAATTATTGACAGCAGAAAGTCACATCAGTATGACTTTAATGTTGCAGGCGACCTTGAAGGCTGGTCCTTCGGTAAGGCAACAGGCTTTGTTCTTGACGGTGCGGCAGTGGTTGTTCCCCTTGAGCAGTCAGGCGGAAAGTTTGACTCCATTTTCAGCACAACAAAGCTAAGACCTGAGGTTCTTGTTGCAACAAACTGCGACACAATTACCGTAAGAATGAAGTTCGAGTTTGCCGAAGGCGAAGAGCCTGAAGCATGGAGACTTACACCTCAGCTGTTCTTCAATACAAGCAGCGACACATCTTTTGCAGCATCAAGACAGGTTAACGGTCAGAGATATTCAGAGGCTCCAATCGACGAAGAAGGCTGGGCAATCTTCACCTTTGATATGACAACCAACGAAAACTGGAAGGGCTCTATCACAGAGTTGAGACTTGACCCCTCATCTTCAGGTGCAACAGCTATCATTGATTACATCAAGTGTAACCTTAAAGATACAGGTATTGACGAGGGTACAATCTACGAGGAACCCGAAGAAGTTGCTGTTAAAGAATACAACTTTGACGAAGAGGTTGACACAAAGATTATTTCCATGACAAGAGCAAACGCAGCCTATGAAAACGGTCACCTTGTTATGGAAGCCACACCAAAGGATAACGGCAAGTATGACCCCATCATCAATGTTAAGGAAGGCTTTGATGCTTCAACCATTGGTAAGGTTGTTGTAAGATTAAAGCTTGAGGGTATTTCAGGCAATGAAGGCATTCAGCTTTACTTTGCTACTCCCGACGCAAATTACTCTGCTGACAGATGTCTTTCATTAAGCTATTCGAAGCTTAAGGCTGATTCAGAAGGTTATTACACGGTTACATTTGACACCTCCAAGCTTACAGGCTGGAACGGTGCAATCAAGTCCGTTCGTATAGACCCCTATAACTGTGCAGGTAAGGCTTATGTTGACTATATTAAGCTTTATGCACCAAAGGGTGGTGTGGTTGCCCCTGTACCTTCTACACCTGCGACACCGTCTACACCTGCTCCTTCCACTCCCGCAGAGCCTCAGAAGCCTGCAGTAAGTGCCGATGGAAAATTGGTGTTGATAAACGGTGATGCCGAGGATACCTCCAATGACACAGCCTTCTATTCAATGTACGGCAGCAACAAGGTAAGCATTGTTGAAGACCCCACCAATCCAAAGAACCACGTTTGGAGAATTGAGCCTACCAAGGAAGGCAAGATTTACACATCTCTGCTTCAGAAGGTAACACTTACTCCCGGAAAAACCTATCAGCTTGAGTTTGATATTTATGTTGTAAGCAATTTTAACGGTGAAGCAGTAGAAAAAGCGGGCTGCTTTGAAAATGTCATTTACAATGATGATAAGAAAAATCATACGAAGTTCGCAGCAAGCATCAATTCAGGCGAATGGAAGCATTGTAAAGCAGAGGTTGCAGTTGATGCATCTTCTGCTGACAGAAGCGGCGATGTAATCGGTATGTTTGTAAGTCCTCTGAATGATATTGGTTTAATATCTTTGGTTGACAATATGACAGTTACCGTTGTTGACTGACAATAATTCCATATATAAAGACGGCTCGAAAGAGTCGTCTTTTTTTGCTTATTCTATTGCATTTTGAAAAATGTAGTGTTATAATACAAGTGAATTGACAAATCAGTTCAAATTTCAGCTAAAAAGGTGATTATTATGAAGAAAATACTTTTTCAGGGCGACTCCATAACAGACTGCGGAAGAAGCAGAGATAATGACGGCTATAAGGGACACGGCTATCCCAATAAGGTTATGGGCGTGCTGGGTTATGACTTCCCCGGTGAATATGAATTTATCAACAGAGGCGTAGGCGGCGACAGAATTGTAAGCGTATACGCAAGAATAAAGTCTGATATCATCAACTTAAAGCCTGACTATATGAGCCTTCTTATCGGTGTAAACGACGTGTGGCACGAGGTTGGCTGGCAGAACGGCGTAGATGCCGAAAAGTTTGAAAAGATTTATGATATGCTTCTTACTGAAATCAAGGAAGCACTTCCTAACATAAAGATTATGCTTTTGGGTGCTTATGTAACAAAGGGCAAGGCAACAGAGGGAGCATGGGACTACTTCTCGGAAGAAGTTGCAAAGAGAGCAGCTGTTGCCAAGAAGCTTGCCGAAAAGCACGGACTTGTGTATGTTCCTCTTCAGGAACGCTTTGACGAAGCTATTGCAAAGCAGCCTGAGCCCTACTGGACACAGGAAGGCGTTCATCCCACACCTATGGGACATGAGCTTATTGCAAGAGAATGGTTAAAAGCATTTGAAACAATAAAGTAATTACCGTAAAACAATAAGAGAGTCGAAGCAAAATGCCTCGGCTCTCTTTTTTGTTATATGCTTTTTAAAATTGGTCAAGCTCTTCTTTAAGTGCTTCTCTGAAGTAATCAGCAAAAATATCGTAGCCTTCTTTGTTGAAATGAACACCGTCCTGTACAAAAATGTCAGGATTTTCAAAAGGCTTGTAGTTATGCAAATCAAGGAAGAAACAGTTGGGCGTGTTTTCAGCAAGTTCTTTTAAAAGGCTGTCATATTCACGCTTTTTTGCAAGGTTTTCGGGTGTTTCCTCTTTTCTGCGGCAGGATGAGCATAAGTAAATGCGTGTGTCGGGAAAATCAGCTCTTGTATACGCAACCACTCTTTGTGCAAGTTCAAAACATTCCTCTGTGGAATATCCGAAGCAGCCGCCGTTGCCCGAAGGCTTGTAAACAAGCACCTTTGGTGCTAAAGGCAGTACCATTCTGTGATAATAGTATACGTGATGCTCCTCACCGCTTGAACCAAAGCCGCGGTTTATACAGCATTTTGCACCGCTTTTGCCTTTTAACGCTTCTTCAAGTGGAGTCATGCCCCAGCTTTCTTTCCATCTTGTAAAGTTGGACGGACCGTAAAATACGATTTTTCCTTTTTCTATCGGCTCTTTTTCGTACTCCTGTACAACATTTTCCATTGAGCTGATCCAAAGCTCAATAACCTTTAATCCTACTCTTACCGGCATAATATTTACCTCCTATTATTTACGCACCGTATCTTGTATCAAGAAAATGGCGCATTACTTTTACTGCAAATTCTGCTGTCTGCTTTTCAAAGTCTTTGCCGAAATGACCGAGACTCAGCTCCATATTGTAAACACCCTTGTAGCCGATTTCATCAAGTGCATCAAATACATCGTTCCAGTCAATACATCCTGTAAGAGGAATCTTGTGCTGGTCGGTTAAGGTGTCGTTGTCGTTAAGGTGCAGAACTTCAATTTTGCTTCCCAACATTCTGATAACATCGGCAGGGGAAGGGTTATTGTTAAAACGTAAAGCCTTGTTGGAGTGACCTGTATCGGCACACATTACAAAGTAGTCTGCATTGTCGCCGTAAGCGGCAATACGGTTGTAGCTCTTTAAAAACTCATCTGCATTGCCGAAAAAGTCGCAGCACTTTTTGCTGGGAGCATCGCCGAAGGTTTCGGTAGCAATCTTGATGCCGTACTGCTTTGCAAAGTCAAGGTACTTGCAGAACATTTCAAAGTTTAAGTCACGCATAAGCTTGGGATCGCAATCGGGACCCATTCTGCAGGTGGTGACGGAGTGCATAACACAAACGGGTGCACCAAGAGTCTTTGCAACAAGACAGTCAAGTCTTGCGTTTTTTACCATTGCATCGTTCCATTCGGGGTCGTCCGTGAAGCCTTCAATTCTGCCGTGAGTCTGGCTTATTTCAAGACCGATGCTGTCGGCAATGTTCTTTATTCCTGTGAAATATGAGATTATTTCATCATCGCTCTTGTGAAAAATGCTGTCTTCCTTGCAGTAGTCATAGTGAGGGTGGCAGGTGTCAAAGTCAACAGCATCCGCACCTATGCTTTTTGCAAATCTTATCGCTTCCTCGTCGCCGTACTTTCTCTGAAGACCGCCGATGGAAAAGCCTACCTTTTTGTGTGCCATAACAAAACTCCCTTTATTCTATAGTAACATTGGTAACTCTTTCGCCTGTGTCAATACGAAGTTCATCGAGGCTTTCCATCTTTTTGCCGTTGATAACAATGTTTTCAAAGTGAACGCCGTCAATGTGAGTATCAGGGGCATTTGCCTTTATGTATGAAGCGGGTGTACGTCCTGCTTCGTCTGTAACATAAATATCCTTGAAGTATACGTTCTTGATGTTGCCTGTCCTGTCGTCCTTTGAGTACATTGTTCTCTGGGTTGCAACAACGCAAAGATAAGGCATAAAGTTTTCGTTGGGGTTTACATAAACCTGACCAACCTCCTGCTGCATAACAGAGGCGTACCACTTTGCTGTGTACTCACATCGGATATCTTCAAAATAGATGTTGGAAAACTCAGCTCTGTCGCCGTGCTGAACGTCCATCATAACAGACATTCCGTGGATTATGTCAATGTTTTTAAACTTGATTCCCGAGAAGGAAGGTGCACAGGTTTCTGCACCAAGCTCAATTGCTCTGCCCCAGTCACACCACAGCACGCAGTTTTCTGCATAGATGTTCTGTACGGGCATGGTGGTGTTTCCGCAAAGTCCCTTTACAACGATGCAGTCATCGTAGTTACGCAGATAGCTGTTTCTGAGAATACAGTTTGTTGCGTTTGTGAAGTCAACACCGTCGGAATTGTATCTCCACATGCCACAAAGCTTGATGTTGTCAACAACAACATTCTTGCAGCCCTCATAGTGCATACTCCATGCACTTGCATCAACACAGACAATACCTTCAACGTGTACGTTTTCGCATTTTCTGAAGTTTACAATTGAACCCTGACCACGCTCAAGCAGACTGTTGTCAACAATTCCGTAGCCCATTATTGTGACGTTCTTTTTTTCAGTTGCGCCGAAGCCGCCGTAAACAACGGCATCCTTGTCAACGTAAACGGTCTGATTGTCTTCAAGTATAAGCTGTTTTTCAAGATAATGAACACCCGGACCGAAGTAGATTACGTTGTCATCATTTTCCGAAACGGAAAATTCCTTTTCAGGATCGATGAATACCGTAACAACATTGTGTGTGTCGTCAAATTCAACGGAATACTGACCGACACCGGGGAAGGTTATGCTTGCTGTGTTGCCGTCCACTTTTGCTGCAACATTCTTTGAAAGAGGGCGGACTGTTACCTTGGAAAATGCCTTTTCGGGGGTGATTTCAAGAGTGACTTCTCCGCTTGCTCCAAGAGAAACAAAGCTTGTAGGCTCGGTCTGCTCAATAGGTCTTTGATAGCCCGGCCATACCTGATTTATGGGATATGCGGAGACAGGAGTGGTTATGGATTTCAATTCCTTGCCTTCGCAGGTGATTCTAAGATTTTCGGAAATTTTGTTATACTTTTCGGGGTAATTATATAAAACAGACATAATGATACCGCCTTTCCTTGTTGATAAGTTGATTATAATACAAATAATGGGTTTTGTCAATCAGAAAAGAGCAGTCATCTGAGTGTTTTTTTCAGCGCATGGCTAAGAGATGAGGCGTATTTGAACCCCGTCATATCTGCTGCAGCCTGAAGTGATGAGCCTGCTGAAACTAACTCCTTTGCAATGCTTAACCTGAGTCTTGATAAATAAACGTGAGGTGTTATGCCGAAAGCCTTCTTGAATTTTCGGATAAAATAGTCCTCATTGAGAAATAAGTGTTGTGCTATTTCTCTCACGGTTATATCGTTCATATAATTTTTTTCTATGTACCGTATACTGTCGGTAATGTCGGTGCTTTGCACCTGAGAAACGGGATGCAGCGATAAAAACAAAGTCAAAAAAGCCTCTAACGCTTTTGCGGCGATATCTTTGTTTTGCTGAATGGGTGATGCCTTGAAATTTGCTGCTGTGCTTTCCATTATATGAAGAAAAACGGGGAAAAGAGGGTGTTCATCAATTGATGCACAGATAAAGGATGCAGATACTGCTGACGGAGTCATTATAAAGTTGTAAAAAAGATGGTCAAGCCTGTCATTTGGATCCTGTCTGATTATAAAAGGAAGTGTGGAGGGGAAAAGGTAGAAATGATTGTGCTTTAACAAGACTTCCTCGGTGCCTGTGCGGAAATAGGCAGAACCGCCTGTTACATAATAGAGTCTGTAGGGTGTAGGTATATCCTGAGTAAGCCAGTTTACAGGTGCTTTACACTTGCCGCAGGCAAGTAAGTTTACATTTACTTTGATAAGAACACTTCCTCAAAGTCGATTTTGAACAATGGTATTTACAATTGCAGTTATTTACAAGTGTCATTGTTTGTTTTACACTTAATTATAACACAGGCAAATGATGTGTACAAGATTTTTCACAAAAAAGGAGCAAATAAAAATGACAAACAAGGAATGGTTTAAAAAAGCGGGCTTCGGAATGATGCTTCACTGGGGGCTGTATTCTCTTCTCGGCGGTGAGTGGAAGGGACAGAGAATGGATTATATCGGAGAATGGGTAATGTCAAAATACCGTATTCCAAATAAGGAATACGAAAAGCTTGCGGGTATATTCAATCCTATATATTTTGATGCCGAGGAATGGGTAAAAAGTGCAAAAAATGCAGGTATGGAATATATGGTTTTTACGTCCAAGCACCACGAAGGCTTTGCTATGTTTCACTCGAAGGTTGACAAGTATAATGTGGTAGATGCAACGCCCTTTAAGAGGGATGTTGTGTATGAGCTTGCCAATGCCTGTGCTCGTCACAATATGAAGTTTGGACTGTATTATTCACAGATACTTGACTGGCATGAGCAAAACGGCGGAGGCTACGAATCCCGTAAAGCCAATTTTGGTATGAGCTGGGATAACGACTGGGACTTTCCCGAAAAAAGCAAAAAGGATTATTTGCAGTGCTATGAGAAGAAAATAAAGCCTCAGGTTAAGGAAATTCTGACACAGTACGGCGACCTTTGTCTTATATGGTTCGACAACGGCTCGGTGGGGATCCCCGCACAGTGCTCAAAGGAGCTGCTGGATATGGTTAAGCATTATCAGCCCGACTGTCTTGTAAATTCCAGAATAGGTAACGGAATGGGCGACTACCGTTCCTGCGGTGACAATGAGCTGCCCGATGCAAGTATGACAGATGAGCTTATTGAATCCCCCATCACCCTTAATAAAACCTGGGGATACAAGTCATTTGACAATGAATGGAAAAGTGCCGATAAAGTCAAAGAAATTCTTGATAAATGCAAGTCTCACGGTGCAAATTTATTGCTTAACATAGGTCCTGACGGACTTGGACGGTTGCCTGCACCTGCAATTGATATTCTTAATTCGGTAAGACAGTAAAAAAATGACCACTGACGGGTTTGTCAGTGGTCTGAAGGAGCATTCAAGTGCTCCTTTTTTTAGTCAAATATATCTTCTTTTTCTTTGTCAAAGGACAGAATACTTCCGTCCTCGGCAGATACTTCAATGTCGTACTCATAGCTGCCTGCTTTAAATTCGATGTCGTAGTAAAGTACTCCGTCATCTCTGTCAAGCTCGACTTTTACAAATTTTGCATCCTTTGCATATCGGATAAAGTATCCTTTGTAAAAAGCAAACACTTTCTACGGACAAGCTTTGCCATCTCCCTTTCGGCTGCCACACTCTTTTGGGTTTACCGAATAATTATATGACGTTTTTTGTGATACATATTGACATAGTGTGACATATTATGTATAATTTAGTCAGTAAATATATTGGAGGTATTTTATTATGGCTTTTTGTACCAACTGCGGCACACAGGTTGCCGATGATGCAGTTTTTTGCAGCAATTGCGGCGCTTCTTTAAAAGCAGAGTCTCAGGCTCCCGAAAACAGCGTACCCGTGGCAGCTCCCACTGTTGCACCTCAGGTAAATCCTGCTCCTGCATATACTATGCCATCGGCGGAAGCACCTGCAGACGAGCCTGCCAAAGGCTTTGCCATTGCTTCAATGGTTTGCGGTATCGTTGCATTTTTCTGCTTCGGTATTATCTTGGGCGTATTGGCTATTGTATTCGGATACATCGCAAAGAACAAGGGCAACAACGGAAGTATGGCAAAGGCAGGCTTTATCCTCGGCATTATTGCAACGGCACTGTCCTTAGTTTCACTTGTGGTTTGCACACCGATCTTCTGCGCTGCAGGATTATAAATCATTTTCGTCAACAAAATCGAGAAGCTTCATTTTGAGGCTTCTTTTTTTGCATCAAAAAACTGCCTTTACCTTGTTACGAGTAAAGACAGTCTTTTTGTTTTTGCGAAAATTCAGTTATCTTTTATAGGAAAGCTCCTCGGTAGCCTGAATAACCTCTTCAAGCATTTCGGCAGCTCTGCCAATGTTGTCGATATAATTCTGATAAATCCATCTCCAGTGGTCGCTTGTCTGAGCTGCCTGCAGCTCTGCCGCACGCTGCTTCTTTGCTTCAAGCTCGGTGTAGCCCTGACTTGTTACGGTTCTTTCAACCATCAACATCATCTGATAGTTGTATCCGAGGGTGTGACGGGCTGCATTGTCCTCGTCAAACTTTGTCATGGCAACATCTGTTTCCATCTCGTCAATGTAGCCTAACGAATACATAAATGACTGCGCCATAAGATGGTGTCCCAAGGTATTGGGGTGAACAAAGTCATTGCTTATATATTTCTGAGAACAGATGGGATACATATTTCCAAAGTGGTCAACAACCTTAAGGTCATTTTCCTTTGCAATTTCCTTAATTATTTCGGCACACTTTGCAAGTCCCACGCTTCTTTCGTATACGGTGTCTGTCACATCGTCATAAGGAGTGGGTGTACAAAGTATAACCTCAACGCCGTAGCCGAGAAGCTTGTCAACAATAGCTCTCATATTTGCTTCATATTGGTCAAGCTGAGCCTGTCTTCTTGCTTCTATTTCCTCGCTGTACTCGCCCTTCTTATAGTTACCGCCCGAAATATCATTCATACCGAACATAATGGCAACGATATCGGGGTTGTAGCCCATAAGCTCAGAATCGATTCTGTTAAGACCGCCTGCCGCAGTATCTCCGGGAATACCTACGTTATACATTTCAATTCTTCCCATTTCCTTGTCGCTGTCAAGGTAAACCTGGAAAAGCTCCTTGATGTAGGTGCCGTTCTGGGTAATACTGTCACCGAAGAAGCATACCGTCTTATTGGGAAGATTTTTTGTCTTGTTAAGAATATTCATTACATATTCCTCTCTGTTACCGTCATCGTATGCGTTCTGTGCAATATCACGGATACTTCTTACGATTTCATCTCCGTAGGAGTAGTTTTCCCCTACCTTTGCATACGCTCTTACAACAAGCTTATTCTGATATGCAGGCTCGCCGATTTCGGTAAGCACCCCTGTAAAGAATATGCCTTCAACGTCCTTCCAGTAAGCACTGCCGAACACCGAGCCGTCTGTTGCATACACTTCATCAATACCCTTTTCCTTATTGTAAGCCGCACCGTAAACATACTTTACTCCGTCAGGACTTGTGCCCGAAGTGTCACTTGTGTTTGTGCCAAATACAAGCTGATTGTCGCCAAGGAGAGATTTTCTTGTTACGATAAAGCCGTACTCGTCTGCATCAGCCTTATTTTCGTTTGTAATATAGCCTGCAAATCTCATACCCTGCTTGCCTTGTGTACGGATACTGTTCTTTCTGATTGTTACGGGACGGAACTTGCTCCAGACTGCGGTAATTGTAAGAGAATCGGCGTCGCCTGTGCTTAACTTTTCGCCTGCCTTGTAAATTTTGGTATCAATGCTGTTCTTCCAGCCGTCAAAGGTATGGCCTTCCTTTGTAAGGGTACATTCGGGCAAGGTCAAAACCGAGTTTTTAACAAAACAGATTTCGGGAACCGTACCCTCGGCACCGCCTGCATTTACCGTTGCATAAATATATGGCTTGAAGTAAGCACGGATATTATCAAGGTAAATCTTTTCATCTTCAAGAAGATTTGAGCCGCCGAATCTGAAATAATTTACGGACACAAGATTTGGCTTTTCATTTGTTCCGTGAACCGCCATGGGCGTCTGCCATCTCTTTGCTGTTATGATGTTGGTTTCGTCACGGTAGCGGTTGTCGCCGGATGCTGCAGGATTGCAGGTAAAGCCGTTATGGAAAGCCCATTTCTGTGCAGTTTCCACTTCGGTATACGCATCCATAAGCATTGTGAATTCGCCCGGTTCCTCAAGCTTATAGCCAACACTGATAAAGGGATACTTGTATGAGCCCTTACTTATAAGCTCAACAACCTTTGTTGTGTTAGTGCCTGTTCCGTTTACAACCTTATAGGACTTACACTGGTCAGCAGGTGCCATACCTGTTGAGCCTGCCTTGCAGTAGTAAACGGTTGAAGGAACGGAGTCGATTTCATAGCTTTCAAAATCGTCAAACAAAAGACATTCGCCGTAAAGCTTTTCTTCTTCAAGCACCCACTGAGGTTTAACGGGAACGGCAGGAGTTTCGGGCTCGGGAGTCGGTGCAGGCTCGGGCTCAGGCTCTTCACCGGGGAATTTTACATAGTCAAGAGCAAACTTTTTTCCCGTGCCGTTTTCGGGGTCAATTCTTAAAGATGTAACAATACCCTTCCAGTAAGGAACATCATCTCTGTCAATTGTCAGTGTTACAAAATCATCAAGACTGCCGCTTGACTGGAATTTGAATCTTCTTGAGTTTGCAACGTAGCTCTGCTCGCCGGTGTCTCCCTTTTCCCAAGGCTTACAGAACCAGCTTCCGTCCTCGGGATTCTTGGAAGTAAAGAATATTTCAAGAGTTCCGCTTGTGATCTCGGTTGCAAATCGTATTTCAATCTGCTTGCACTTATCTGCATTTACAACGCCGTAAGGTGATTTTACGGGATCATACGGTCTGCTGATATAAATCTGAGGATCGGCGTCTGTCATATCAAAGGTCAGAACACCGTTTTCAACCTTGCCGTTGGCTGTGTGTCCGCCGATAGAGGCATATCCCATTGCGCCGTCGTCGAAATCCACGGTAATTGCACAGGCACATACCGCAAGCACAGCACACATAACAAGTGCAACTGTCATACCAAATAATCTTTTCATTTGTTTTCTCCTTTTCAACAAATATATGTATACTGAAACACAAATATATATTAACACACTACAAAAAAATGTCAATTACAAGATATTAATATCGTTCTGCATTTCAGCTCAGGCTGCCCTCAAATTTATTAAAAACATTCAAATTTTACTTGCCGCCACTTTGTCTTTTTTCCATTTTCATCCAGCAGTAAAAGCCGTACAGGTCATTTGCAAGAAATGCCGCAAAGCAGATAACAACCGAAACGTAGGATATATCGTAAAAGGATGCCATTATCCACAAAACAATAAGAACAATGTCATTAAGTGCATAAACAAGAGCATAGTAAGGGCTTCTTCTGAAGGTAAGATAAGCGGCACAAAAGCTTGTTGTTACCGAAACGGTGCTGGGGGCAAGATTACTTGTACCAAGCTCTTTAAGAATAAAGTAAAATATCACCGTCATGGCAAGGGTGAGAAAAGAAAGGAATATCCATTCTTTCTTTGATATCCTGTTAACCCTGACAACAGACCTGTTGCCGTTGTACGGATTTTTCAGCCACGACACAAGCGAAAACACCGCCATAGGCACTGTCATACCGATATATGTTATCATTTCTCCGTAATATGAAAATGAATAAGATATAACCCCATACAAAGAACCGAAGACTATCATCAGCACCTGTCCGAAGGGATTGCCCTTGGCACAGAATATAAGGCTCGTAACTCCTACAAGGGAGGCTATAAGCGTAAGTGTGCTTCCTCTGTCAAAAATAAGATAGGACAAGGTTATCAGAAGCACCGACACCGTCCACAGAATTTTCTCCGTTTTTGTAAAACTGCCGTATATCTTTTTTACCGTATTCATAAAATCCTCCGTAAAAAAAAGCATCCGTCCTTCACATCTTCTAAGACCTAACGATGTGAAAACGAATGCCTGACTGCATTTTTCTACCCGGTGGCAGATTCAATATTTATTTCCTTGCGTATTATAGCACGTATTTTTGCAAAAATCAAGGGCTTTTATAATAAAGTTAATCATATTCATAATTGCATCAATTCATTTTTGTAATCGTTACAATTTACAATTTGTACATTGATTTTTGCAAAAAGACATAGTATAATAGTACCGTAAAGAGAAAACAACCTCTCTTGACACCGCAGACAATTAATATTAATCAATATAATGAGGTGACAGAAATGTTGGACGCAAAGGTTTCACAGTTAATCAACGAGCAGATAGCAAAGGAGCTTTACTCAGCTTATCTCTATCTTGACTTTTCAGTATTCTATGAAAGAGAAGGTCTTGACGGCTTTGCTAACTGGTATATGGTTCAGGCACAGGAGGAAAGAGACCATGCGATGCTTATGTTAAAGTATCTTCAGCTTAACGGCGAAAAGGTAACTCTTCTCCCCATCGACAAACCCGA
Source organism: Eubacteriales bacterium (assembly GCA_045539625.1). GTDB lineage: Bacteria > Bacillota > Clostridia > Oscillospirales > CAG-382 > UMGS1387. The sequence goes on from JAZQFS010000064.1 coordinate 38,255, forward strand.
CAAGGAGCTTAAGGCTCTTATGGATCCCTTAAAGGCAGGTCTTGAGCACGAGCAGTACGTAACAAGTCTTATACATACAATTTACGATGCTGCATATACTGCAAAAGACTTCAGAACAATGCAATTCCTTGACTGGTTTGTAAAGGAACAGCTTGAAGAAGAAAAGAACGCCGACGATATGATTAAGAAAATGGAGCTTTTCGGCACAGATTCCAAAGGTCTTTACAGCCTTGACAGCGAATATGCTGCAAGAATCTACACTGCTCCCTCGCTTGTACTTTAATTAAAATTATAATTTTTGGAGGTATTTAATTATGAAAAAGTATATTTGCCCTTGCGGATACGAGTATGATCCCGAAGTAGGAGATCCCGAAAACGGCATTGCTGCAGGTACTGCATTTGAAGATCTTCCCGAAGACTGGGTATGCCCCGTTTGCGGACTTGACAAGGACGCTTTTGAGGAAGAATAATAACACACAATAACAATGTTCGGGCAGCTTGTGAATTATCGCAGGCTGCTTGACTTTTATCCCGGATAATGGTATAATTATCGGGACAAGCCAAAAAGCTCAAGGAGTGAAAGAACATGGAAATTTCAAGCACCGTAAAATACATAGGCATCAATGACAGAATAATTGATTTATTTGAAGGACAGTATCCCGTACCACAGGGTATTTCCTACAATTCCTACATAATACTTGACGAAAAAATCGCAGTAATGGATACCATCGATGTAAAGTTTACGTCGGTCTGGCTTGACAACATCAAAGCTGTTCTCGGCGATAAAAAGCCCCACTACCTTGTTGTTCACCATATGGAGCCTGACCACTCGGCAAGCATTATGGACTTTGTGAAAGAGTATCCCGATGCTAAAATCGTTGCCTCCGCAAAGGCTTTCGGTATGATGAAACAGTTCTTTGACTATGATTTTTCCGAAAAGCAGATAACCGTAGGCGACGGAAGCACTCTTGAGCTTGGAAGCCGCACTCTCACCTTCTTTACCGCACCTATGGTACATTGGCCTGAGGTTATTGTTTCATACGACAGCCTTGAAAATATTCTGTTCTCGGCAGATGCTTTCGGCAAGTTCGGCGACCTTGATGCACAAGACAACTGGGACGATGAAGCAAGACGATACTACATCGGCATTGTAGGCAAGTACGGTTCTCAGGTGCAGGCACTTTTAAAGAAGGCTTTGGCTCTTGACGTTAAGATGATCTGCCCCCTTCATGGGCCCGTTCTCAAAGAAAACCTTGATCATTACATAGGTCTTTACAACACCTGGTCAAGCTACACTCCCGAGGAGGACGGCGTCGTTATTGCCTATACCTCCGTTTACGGCAACACCAAAAAGGCGGTTATGCTGTTAAAGGAAAAGCTGGAAGAAAAGGGCTGCAAAAATGTTGCCGTTTATGACCTTGCAAGATGCGACAAGTTCCTTGCAATCAGCGAAGCTTTCAGATACAGCAAGCTTGTTCTTGCAACCACCACCTACAACAGTGCAATATTCCCCTTTATGCAGACCTTTATAAACGGCCTTACCGAAAGAGGCTTCAAAAACAGAAAGGTTGCTCTTATCGAAAACGGCTCATGGGCACCTGTTGCCGCAAAGCTTATGCGTGATGCGCTTGAAGGCTGCAAGGATATAACATATTGCGAAAACAGCGTAAAAATTCTCTCGGCTCTTAACGGAGAAAGTCTTGACTGCCTCGAAGCACTCGCCAAGGAGCTTTCCGCCGAATAACATAATACTTTTGTCATATACTAAAGTCATGGATTTTTTCTATGGCTTTATTTTTTTCAAAAAACTATTGACAAATAAAAAAATGTGTGATATATTTTAATTGTAATCGTTACAATGTTATATCGATTACAAACGATGGTGAGTAAAAAACTGTAAAGGAGATGATTACACTTGAAAAGACGTTTTATCGCATTGGCTGCAGGGCTGACAACTGTGTTCGGAATTACCGCAGGCGTCATTGCCGCAGACAAGATAAAAGAAGTTTCGGCGCAGATAAGGCAAGACTTCACCGTAAAAATTGACGGCGAAGAAAAAGTTTTTAAAAATGCAAGCGGTGAGGTTGTATATCCTCTTCTTCACGACGGCACCACCTATCTTCCCGTCCGTGCAATCGGAGAGATTATGGGCAAAAAGGTATACTGGTATGAAGATGACAAGAGAATTGAATTAAAGGACGAAAAATCCACCGTCACCGATGCCGACGTTATTGTTACAGGCGAAAGCGGCAGCTCAGATCAAAAAAACGTGGTGCAAAAGCCCGTATCGGCAGAGCAGACGCAAAGCATCACCAAGGACAAGGCAAAGGAGCTTGCTCTTAAAAAAGCAGGCGTTGCCGCAAAGGATGCAAAATTTGTAAAAGTCGAGCTTGACAGAGATGACGGAGTACTTTACTACGACATCGAGTTTGAAGCAGGCAGCTATGAGTACGACATTGAAGTATCTGCCGATGACGGAAGTATTCTGTCCTTTGACAAAGAAAAAGAAGATATATTTGACTAAAAAAAGGAGCACTTGAATGCTCCTTCAGACCACTGACAAGCCCGTCAGTGGTCATTTTTTTACTGTCTTACCGAATTAAGAATATTTCGCCATGCTTCTACAGAAGTAATTTCCCAAGGGTACTGTGGAAATATTTATATATAAATTCCAAATTCAATAATACTTATCTGTACTTAAAATTGCGTAACAGCTTTATCAAGGCGAGCCTTATTTCAATTTTTAGTCAAAATTTGAAATGAGAACACAAAATTTTAGCTGTTATTTTCATTTAATCGCTTAAGTGATGATAAGTACACGAAACATTCTCATCATAAAAACGCATAAAAACGGAGGTTGAGCAACCTCAACCTCCGTATCAAATCGTATCTATTTGTATCTAATCTTACTTAAAATAGCGGTTTAAGAGTCCTTCAAACGCTTTGCCGTGGCGAGCTTCACAATGGGACTTGTTTACAGAACCCTTGATTTTACTGGGTTCCTGTAATTTTTTCTCATTTTGCCCACCAACTGCCCACCATTTTGTTTAGCCCACCATTTTGAAAAATAATCACAAAATATGTTAATGTTTTGTCTTCTAATTACTATGGGAATTATCAATCTTTTTTGTTGAAATAAAACTTAATTTGTGACTTGTTGCCTATGGTCATTTTTTCATATGTAATTTTAATATCATTTCCTTCCCATTCAATATGAGTTAATGGGTATTTCCCTATTGTTTTGTTTTCATTGGTAGTTTGTTTATAATTATCATCAAAATACTCAACCATTTCATCTATATTTTCGGTAGAGCAAGTCGATACATCATAAATAACTCTTGAAAGAGAATCATCATCAAAATAGAACACAGAAATAACATCTTCATTTTCAAAGAATTCAACATTTTGTCTTTTATATCCTACCATATTGTTATCTTTATCTTCTCCAAAAAACTCATCATTATAACATAACTTTTCAATATCTTCGTATGACATATCAAATTTGAAATCAAGTACATTATTATCACTACCACAAGATGACATCATAAAAATAGATAATACAACACATAGCAAACATAATATTTTTTTCATAATACAATTAACTCCTAACATTAATTTTAATATACTGTTTCATAAATTATACTACATATTTGTCAAAAAATCAATGGTTTAACAAAAATACACATAAAAGAAACAAAAGAAATAAAAAACCCACCAACCTAAAATGATTGGTGGTTGGTGGGTTGGGTTATCTTATTTAAAATATCTTTTAAGCAGACCTTCAAAGCCTTTGCCATGTCTTGCTTCGTCTCTTGCCATTTCATGAACTGTATCATGAATAGCATCAAGACCAAGTTCCTTAGCACGCTTAGCAAGGTCGAACTTGCCTGCAGTTGCACCGTTTTCAGCGTCAACTCTCATTTCAAGATTCTTCTTTGTGGAATCAGTTACAACTTCGCCGAGAAGCTCTGCAAACTTAGCTGCGTGTTCTGCTTCTTCGTAAGCTGCCTTTTCCCAGTAAAGTCCGATTTCGGGATAGCCTTCTCTGTGAGCAACTCTTGCCATTGCAAGGTACATACCAACTTCTGTACATTCGCCTTCAAAATTAGCTCTCAGATCCATGAGAATGTCTTCTCTAACGCCCTGAGCTACGCCTACAACGTGCTCTGCTGCCCATGTCTTTTCGCCTGCCTGCTCGTTAAACTTGCTTGCAGGAACTCCGCACTGAGGGCACTTTTCGGGTGCTGCATCGCCTTCGTGAACATAACCGCATACTGAACATACAAACTTTTTCATAATCCATAACTCCTTTGATTATATAATTTATTTTTTGGTAGTTTATGTAATCCAAAAGTGATGTGCAATTCACTTTTGTATTGATTACAAAGTTATTATAACAACAACTTTCGATTTTGTCAATAGGTTTTTGAAAAAAAGTTTATTTTTTTTGAAAAAAGTTTTTTGCCCGGCCTTTTTGCTAATCTGCCGGGGCAAAGGTTGTGCCTGTGAGAACGGGGGAACGCTTGCCGCCTGTCAGGTCAGCGGCATAGGCAAGAAACTTTTGATAATTTGCCTCAACGCAGGATAGGTGGAACATTACGTTTTCGCCGAAATCCGTGCCCGAACAGAGAACGGAGTTTTTGTCAAGGTCACGTAATACTTTTTCGTAGTCGCTGTAGGAAACCTCAAAGTCAAAGGTGACGTGCTGACAGAAAGCGGATATTCCTGCCTTATCAATGCCGATTTTTGCACCCTTGGCATAGGCTCTCACAAGACCTCCTGCGCCTAACAGTATTCCGCCGAAGTAACGTGTGACAACAACGCATACACCCACAAGACCTTCACGCTTGATAACATCAAGTATGGGCATACCTGCCGTACCCTGCGGCTCTCCGTCATCGGAAAAACGGGCTATTTCCGTATCTTTGAGAATGTAAGCATAGCAGTTGTGGGTAGCATCTGCGTGCTTTTTCTTTATGGAAGCGATAAACTCCTTTGCCTCGTCTTCGTTTTCAACACGGGCAACGTAGGATATAAACTCGCTCTTTTTTTCAACAAATGAGTCCTCGGCGTATTTTTCCCGCACTGTTTTGTAGGTCTGTGCCATTATTTACCTCGTTGATTGTATAGTATTGTGACCGAGTGCAAAAATTATAAGCTGCACAGATGGTCAACTGCTTTGTAAGTAAGATTTATGTAATCGCAAATCATATGCTCGGGGATACTGCCGTGGGCATACTCAATGCTCATAACATTGTTGTAGCCTGTCTCCTTGAATGCGCCCATAGTTTGCTTCCAATCTATGTCGCCTGTCAGGGGCATCTGGTGGGAGTCGTTTCCTGCATTGTCGTGAACGTGGGTACACTCAATAAGAGAGCCGAATTTTACAATCCACTGGTGTGCCGTTTTGCGGAATGATACGTTGGCGTGACCGAAATCCCAGCAGCAAACGGCGCTTTTACTGTTATAGGAATTTATCAAATCAAGCAGCTCTTCGGGCTTTGAAGTAAATCTGGTTTTAACGGGGTGGTCGTTGAATACCGTTTCAAATGCAAGTTTAAAGCCTGACTTTTCTGCAAAAGTTACATCGTTCAGAAAATAGTTGTGATTATATTCAAGTGCCGCTTCGGGGGAGTACTGCATATTGTCAAAATCAAACTCGTCGCCGTGAACGACAGCGTGCTCTGCACCCATAAAAGCGGTAGCCTCAAGTACTCTGTCAACATATAGCCTGTGGTTTTCTCCGCAGCTTCCGTAACGGTTGAAGGGGATGTGAGTCTGATTAACCTTTAATCCGTGTTCGGATAAGATTTTGCAGGAGTTTTTCATAATATCTTGCCAATCGTCCTTTGCAACGGGCGGTGTGTAGTCAACGCAGGTAAAGCCTGCTTTTGATATAAGCTCTGCCGCCTTTGAAAACTCTGTGTTTCTGAAATAGTTGATGTTTATGCCGTATTCCATATACATAACCTCTTCTCGCCGTGAATTTATTTTATTATAGAATTAGTGAACATTTTAGACGCCAAGCAATTTTTGTCGATATGCAAACTAAAGTTTGCTCGATATTTTTACTTCGTAAAATCGATATGTTTTCCCTTCTGTCAAACTCGATATGATATAAATCTCGTTGAGTCAGCAACATATCGAGCCACGAGGTATATCGAGTGCAACAGCACATATCAAAAATCTCGCAAGAGATTTATATCGCTGATTTCAAGCTTTGCTTAAAATCATTATATCATAATGATAAATAAAAATCAACATAAAAAAACCGTCCACGGTTAAGTGAACGGTTGATGAATCTAAAATATCAATTAAAGATACTTAGCTGCGTTAACCTTAACGCCGGGGCCCATAGTGGAAGCCACTGCACAGGACTTGATGTACTGACCCTTAGCTGCAGCGGGCTTAGCCTTTACAACTGCTGCCATGAGAGTGTCAAGGTTTTCTGTGAGCTTCTGCGCACCGAAGGAAGCCTTACCAACGGGGCAGTGGATGATGTTCTGCTTGTCAAGACGGTATTCAATCTTACCTGCCTTAGCATCTTCAACAGCCTTAGCTACGTCCATTGTTACAGTACCTGCCTTGGGGTTAGGCATAAGTCCCTTAGGACCGAGAACCTTACCGAGACGGCCGATAACGCCCATCATATCGGGAGTTGCGATTACAACGTCGAATTCAAACCAGTTTTCGCCTGTAATCTTAGCAACCATATCTTCAGCACCTACATAATCTGCACCTGCTGCTTCTGCGTCCTTAGCCTTGTCGCCCTTAGCGAATACAAGTGTACGAACTGTCTTACCTGTACCGTGGGGGAGAACAACAGCGCCTCTAACCTGCTGGTCAGCGTGACGGCTGTCAACACCGAGCTTGATGTGAACTTCTACAGTTTCATCGAACTTAGCCTTAGAAGTCTTGCAAACCATGTCAAGAGCTTCTACTGTTTCGTAAAGCTTTGTCTTATCGATAAGCTTTGCACTTTCCTGATACTTCTTACCCTTATTCATGTTTCTTACCTCCCTTAGTCAGCAACAACAACGCCCATGCTGCGTGCAGTACCTGCAATCATGCTCATTGCTGCTTCGAGGGAAGCTGCGTTGAGGTCGGGCATCTTCTGTTCTGCGATTTTCTGAACCTGTTCCTTGGTGATTGTAGCAACCTTGTTCTTGTTGGGCTCACCTGAAGCAGTTTCGATTCCGCAAGCCTTCTTGATAAGAACTGTTGCGGGGGGAGTCTTTGTGATAAATGAGTATGAACGGTCTGCGTATACTGTAATTACAACGGGGATAATGAGACCCATATCCTGCTTTGTTCTTTCGTTGAATTCCTTACAGAAGCCGGCGATGTTAACACCGTGCTGACCGAGTGCGGGACCTACAGGAGGAGCGGGAAGAGCCTTTCCTGCGGGGATCTGAAGCTTAATGTAACCTGTTATTTTCTTTGCCATTTTGTTTACACCTCCAAATGTGGTAAATGATTCGGGTTTTGTTACCCTCCCACAGACAAGAACAAGTCTTGTCCCTCACAGCCTTTACAATTTGCATTCAGCAGGCAAAAAGCCGAAAGCATAACTGCGAGTGTAAATATTATTTTTTGAAGAACTTAGTCCTTCAGAGGTTCAACCTCATTTGCGTTCATTTCAACGTTTGTTTCTCTACCGTTGATTAATGCCGCAACCTTGATTCTGCCTGTAGCGGAATCAATTTCCTTGACTGTGGCAATAGAGCCTGCAAGGAAGCCTGCAACGACGATAACGCTGTCGCCTACATTGTAAGCCGCTTCGCGTACACGTACGTCAACACCAAGTGCTGCCACCTCGTCCTCCGTAAGGGGAACAGGACGGCTTCCGGGACCTACAAAGCCCGTAACGCCTCTGATGTTTCTGATAACGTGCCAGCTTTCATCGTTCATAACCATTTTAACGAGTACATAGCTCGGGAACATCTTGTGTTCCGTAGGTTTCTTTTCCTTGGGAGCCTTCTTGATTTCGTTTCCGTCATCATCGTATTCGGGCTCTGAGGAATAGAGATAATCGTCTGCCTCTTCCTGTGAGTCAACAACTATTTCGGTGGGGATTCTTGTCTCGAAAATGAGATTTTCAAGTCCTCTGTACTCTACAAGACGCTCAATGTTCTCGGCAACCTTGTTTTCGTAGCCCGAATATGTGTGAACCACATACCAGAGTGCCTGTGCTTCGTTAGACATCTGAATTCTCCTTTACGGGTTAAATCAGACAAGAGCCGCAATGGTCTGCAAAAGCTTTGTGAAGCCTGTGTCGAGCAGGAACACAACTAATGCAACTACTGCGATAGTAGCGGCAACAACACCGCTCTGACGAAGGGTATCCTTTTTGTCAGGCCAAACGATTTTCTTGAACTCACTCTTGTAGTCCTTGAAAAACTTCTTAACCTTGGACTCCTTCTTTACCTTTACTTCATCTGCCATCGTTTTTTCCTCCTTTCAATTACGAATCCTTACTTGGATTCCTTGTGAAGGGTGTGTTTACGGCAGAAACGGCAATACTTGTTGAACTCAAGACGATCGGGATCGTTCTTCTTGTTCTTGGTAGTGTCGTAATTTCTTTGTTTGCATTCGCTGCAAACGAGTGTGATTTTCACTCTCATTTCTACACCTCCCGGTAAATATAAATGTTTTTACCTCCCTCGACATGGAGTTTTCGCCTGCCCATTTTTGGGCATAACAAAAAAACTCTCCAACAGAGGTGCAACTATTTTATCACAAAACTTTTTGATTGTCAATAGTTTTTTTCAAAAAAACACATTAAATTAAATAAAATCGAAAAGTACAATTTTTCGGTTGATTTTGCACTTGACAGCCGTGCACTTTTATGTTATGTTTGTGTTAAGCAAATCAGCTTATATAAAATTGTGAAGAGGTGTGAAGATAAATGAAAAATAAAATGTGGGTATATTTTATGCAGCTTGGCGACGGTATGTGGAGAGATTACGAGCCCGGCGACGGCGGAAGATGTATTGACAACAATCCGTTAAGACTTAACAATGGCTCATGGAACAAAATCGTTGACAGACTTGTTGAAACAAATGCTGCAAACACTCTTGTTATTGACATCGGCGACGGTATTCAGTATGAGTCACACCCTGAAATCGTAAGAAACGGTGCTTGGTCAAAGCAAAAGCTTGCAGATGAAATTGCAAGACTCCGCTCTCTTGGATTCAAGGTTTATCCCAAGCTCAACTTCTCAGCAGGTCATGATAAGTGGATGGGAATTTATTCAAGAATGTTATCTACTCCTCAGTACTATGCCTTCTGTAAGGACGTTATAGACGAGGTAAGCGAGCTTTTCTCAAATCCCGAGCTTTTCCATCTGGGTATGGACGAGGAATGCCTGTCAATTCAGCAAAAGCTTCCTATTTGTATTATAAGACACGGCGAGCTTTTCTGGCATGATGTAAATTATCTGTTCAAGCTTGTGCAGGACAGAGGAGCAAGACCTTGGGTTTGGGCGGATTACGTATGGCATACCAAGGAAAAAGAAAAAGATTTTCTCGAGCATATGTCACACGAAGCACTTCTCAGCAATTGGTATTATCAGAGATTCAACGATCCCGAAAATGACTGGCACTATCCTGCGTATAAGGCATACGAGCTTCTTGACAAGCACGGCTATGATCAGGTGCCCACAGGCAGTAACTATGTTCACCGTGATAACTTTGAGCTTACCGTTGACCATTGCTTAAAGCATATTTCCGATGATAAGCTTCTTGGCTTCTTTATGGCTCCGTGGAAGCTTACAATGCCTGAATTTGAAGAACATCATCTTGAAGGCGTTGATGCAATGGCGGAAACAAGAGCAAAATTCGGCGGAATGTAATTACATATTTTTATATAAAAAAACAAGGCTTATCTCAATTACCGGGATAAGCCTTTTTAACGTCTGTAAGTCCTAATATATAATCTGTAGAAACACGGTAGAATCTTGCAAGGGCAATCAGCAGCTCTATGGGAATCTGACGCCTTCCGCTTTCGTATTGACAGTAGGTGTTTTGCTTGATGTGAAGATATTCGGCAATTTGCTTTTGGGTAAGGTCGCTGTCCTCTCTTAGATCCCTTATTCTCATTGGAAGCCTCCCGCTTTTTTTCTTCATTATAAAATATCTCAATATGAGATATTGACAAATGTGTCATTTTGTGATATTATTCACTAAAACAGGTATGATTATGAATGGAGTACTAAAATGAAAAGCTGTTGGAATTGCGAATGTAAGATACAGATAAATGCCAAGGTTTGCAAATTCTGCGGAAGTGTTCAGATGTGTGCTCCAAAAGAAGAGGTAAAGCCCAAAAATGCGGATAATAACGCAGACAAGAATGAAAAAAAGTGCTGAAGTGTTAAAATCGGATAAACTTTTTGTTTTTTTGGAAAAATCGTTGCATAAAAATCTTTAGTGTGGTAAAATGACCTTGAAATAAGGCTTTTTGCCGCTTTTTTATTTTACAAAAAAGGAGTATCTGCGATGTTTAAAACCTGTTCACCCGAAAGTGCGGGCATACCCTCAAAAAAAGTTCTCAGATTTATCAAGGCTCTTGAAGAAAAGGGCTTTGCTGTGCATAATATTCTCCTTTCAAGAGGGGATAAGCTTTTCTGTGAATGTTATTATGCACCTTTTCATAAGGATTATCTGCACAGAATGTATTCGGTGACAAAGAGCTTTGTGTCACTTGCAATAGGATTTCTTGAAGAAGAAGGCAAGCTCAGCCTTGACGATAAGCTGGTTGATTATTTTCCTGAGTATGAATACGATAAGCAAAGCCGCCTGGGTGAGCTGACACTTCGTGATATGCTTAAAATGAGCACCTCAAGAAAAGCGGGGCTCAACTGGTTTGGAGAAGTTCGCAAAATGGAAAAGCCCGACAGAACGGCAATTTATTTTATGATGGGACACCACAGAATCCCCGGCACCTTCTATGAATATGACTCCGACGGCTCATATATGCTGGGAGTAGTTGCGGAAAAGCTGTGCGGAAAGCCCTTTATGGAATACTTGAAGGACAAGTTTATGAGAAAAATCGGCTGCAGTGAGCAAGCTTATTGCCTGAAAGCTCCCGGCGGATACTCGTGGGGTGACTCGGCACTTATGTGTAAGCCGATTGACCTTATGAAAACCGTCCGTTTTGTTGCAAACAAGGGCGTGTGGAACGGCGAGCGTCTGATGAATGAAAAGTACCTTACCGACGCAACCTCCGTACAGTCAACACAGAACACCTACGGATTTAAGAATTATAACACCTACGGCTACGGCTATCAGATATGGAAGACAAAGAATGACGGCTTCTTCTTCAACGGTATGGGCGGTCAGTATTGCGTATATGATCCTGTCACCGATATAATTTTTGAAATAAACGAGGATACACAGGGCAACGATATGGCACTCAACCTTGTTTTCAGTGATTTTTACAACATCATCGTTGACAACGCCGGCGAGCCTATGGAAGAAAATCCCGAAGATTACAAAGAGCTTTGCGACTATGTTGCTTGCCGTGAGCTTTTCAGTATGACAGGACCGTGTGACAGTGTGACACGTGAAAAGATAAACGGTGTAACTTATGCAAGCGACAACGACCTTATGAAAAGCTTCCGCTTTGATTTTGAAGGCGACAAGGGTACTCTTACATATGTCAATGACAGAGGCGAAATGAAAATTGATTTCGGTTTCGGTCACAATGAATTCGGACTTTTCCCCGAGGAAGGCTATTCCGATGAGGTGGGAGCACTTGAATGTGGCGGCAACAGGTATAAATGTGCCGCAAGTGCCGAGTGGTGCGAGGAGCACAAGCTTAAAATCAGGGTACAGATTATAGACAAGTACTTTGCCAACTTGGGTATGATTTTTGCTTTCAAGGGTGATGAGGCGTTTGTGATTTGCGAAAAGAGAGCCGAGGATTTTCTCAATCAGTACGGGACAAGCTTTATCGCAAAGAAAATATGATTTTTTCTGCTTCACTTTTTGGTGAGGCAGATTTTTTCTTTTTTAGCTGTTCGCCTCCGCAAAGACAAAATCTCCCTGCCTGACATTAAAGTATCTTTAAAATAAATAATAAAGAATTTACATTATTTGCTTTAAAACTGTTGTAAATGGCAAAAAAATATGTTATAATAAACCGATATTAACGTGGGGGAGTGGTACTGTGCGAAAAGAAGTAAGACCCGAAATGAATAAAAAATATAATACAATAGCCTTGTATACGCTGTGCGTGGCATTGATTATTGTGTGTTTTATTCTTGCAACAGTGTACAGTACACCCATAGGAAACTTCCTTGCAAAGGTGACGTCAATTCTCTCACCTGTGCTGTACGGTATAGTTTTTGCGTATATTCTTTGCCCTGCGTGTAACTTTTTTGACAGATTGCTGGATAAACTTAAGGGAGATAAAAAAATCCATAAATATCTGCTGAATCCAATAGCAAAGCGCGGCGGTATAGTAATTACCTACATTCTGTTTGTGGCGGCGCTGGTTGGACTGTTCTATATAGTTATCCCCCAGATTTCCGACAGCTTCAACAGCTTTTACGACAACTACAAAATATATATCAAAAGAGCAGATGCCTTTCTTCGTGACCTTGGCGATATGTTCGGCTTTATTCCTGCCGATGTGATTAAAAACGTGGAGCAGGGACTTGTTTCAATGCTGGAACGCTTTGTTGAACGCTCGCTGCAGCTTGTGACGGAGTACAGCCCTGTGCTTATCAACAAGGTTTCGGGCTTTGCAATGGGCGTGTGGAATATAGTTCTCGGTATTATCATTTCAATATACGTTCTTGCCGAAAGAAAGAATTTTATGAGAGCAGGCAAAAAGCTTGTTTACTCCTGCTTTTCCGTAAACAGAGCACACAGCATCTGCCGTGCCGTTGAAAAAACACATCAGGTTTTCGGCGGCTTTGTAAACGGCAAGCTCCTTGATTCCTTGATTATCGGTATTCTGTGCTTTGCGGGAACGTCGATTTTGCAGATTCCCTATGCACCTCTTATCAGCCTTATTGTGGGTATTACAAACGTAATTCCTTATTTCGGACCGTTTATGGGTGCAATTCCTTCATTTATAATTGTCTTCCTCAATGAGCCTGTAAAGGCGTTGTGGTTTGCAATATTTGTGCTTGTGCTTCAGCAGCTTGACGGTAACTTCATAGGTCCCAAGATTTTAGGTCAAACCATCGGCGTGTCGTCCTTCTGGATTATTACAAGTCTTCTTGTAATGGGCGGACTTTACGGTGTTGTGGGAATGATACTTGCCGTTCCTCTCTTTGCACTTGTACAGATGCTGCTCACCAAAATTTGTAACAGCGTGCTGATGGCTAAGGGTATTACCGTGACAGACGAAAAGGTTACGGTGATGGAATATAAAGATCCCCTTGATTTTGATGATGACGACGATGATTACGATGATGAATACGAGGTAGTAAATACCGTAGAAAAAGAATAACATTGGATTAAGGAGGAGGCACAGCGATTGTGCCGAATAAGCTATGTTTGAAAAAATCGGTGATATTTACGTAAACGGACTTTTCCCCGACATTGCGGCAAAAAGTACAATAGGAACACCCTTTTTGTGTGCGGGAATTGTGCTGACGGCACTTATAGCATATATTCTCGGTTCATTTAACTTTGCACTTATCCTGTCAAAGAAAATGTACGGCGAGGACATTCGAGACCACGGCAGTAAAAATGCAGGTACTACCAATATGATGCGTACCTACGGCAAGAAGGCGGCACTGTTTACCATTCTTGGAGATATAGGCAAAGGTCTGCTTTCGGTAATTGCGGGAAGCTTTCTTTTGGGAGCTGCCTTCGGCGGCGGATACTTTGCAGGACTCTGCTGTGTAATCGGACACGTGTTTCCGCTGTTTTACGGCTTTAAGGGAGGAAAAGGTGTTGCAACGGCAGCGGCGGTAATTCTTATGGTTGATCCGCTTGTGTGCCTTGTGGTGCTGGGAATATTTATACTGACGGTTGTTCTCACAAGATACGTATCTCTCGGCTCATGTCTCGGTGCGGCTCTTTTCCCGTTTCTCACCTTCTACCACGTTGTGGGAAATCCTGCTTTTCCGGGCGGAGGAATAGCTTTTGTGTGTGCTTTGATTATGGCAATGATTGTTATATGTAAGCATCATACAAACTTAAGACGTCTTGCAAACGGAACAGAATCAAAGTTCAGCTTCAAAAAGAGCAAGCCTACAGGCGAAAAAGCGGAAAACAAGGACGTGGAAGCTGAGGATTCTCACACATATACGGCAAAGAAGAAAAAGAAAAAACGAAAATTTACGGCTAAAAAGAAATAATTATACGGAGGATAAAACAATGAGCCACATTAACACAAAATGTATTCAGTCGGGCTATACACCCAAAAACGGAGAGCCCAGAATTCTGCCTATTGTGCAGAGCACAACATATAAGTATGAGTCTGCCGACCAGATGGGAAGACTTTTCGACCTTGAAGAAAGCGGATACTTCTATACCCGTCTTGCAAACCCCACAAACGATGCGGTTGCGGCAAAAATCTGCGATATGGAGGGCGGCGTAGGCGCAATGCTTACCTCTTCAGGTCAGGCGGCAAACTTCTATGCCATTTTCAACATCTGTAACGCAGGTGACCACGTTGTTTGCTCCAGTGCAATTTACGGCGGTACTTTCAATCTTTTCAACGTAACCATGAGAAAAATGGGTATTGACTTTACATTCGTAACACCCGATGTTTCCGACGAAGAGCTTGAAGCGGCATTCAAGCCCAACACCAAGGCTGTGTTTGCAGAGAGTATTTCAAACCCTTCACTTTGCATCATTGACTTTGAACAGTTTGCATCTGCCGCACACAGACACGGCGTACCCTTTATTGTTGACAATACCTTCCCCACACCCATCAACTGCCGTCCCATCGAATACGGCGTTGACATTGTAACACACTCCACTACCAAGTATATGGACGGTCATGCCACAAGTGTTGGCGGCTGTATTGTAGACAGCGGTAACTTTGACTGGAGCAAGTACCCCGAAAAGTTCTCCTGCCTTACAACTCCCGACGATTCCTACCACGGCATTGTTTATACCGAAAAATTCGGCAAGAGCGCATACATCACAAAGGCACTTTCACAGGTTATGAGAGACCTTGGCTCAATCCAGTCGCCCCAGAATGCCTTCCTTCTCAACCTCGGTCTTGAAACACTTGCTCTCAGAATGGAAAGACATTGCTCCAATGCTCTTGAGGTTGCAAAGTTCCTTGAAAGCGACGAAAGAATTGCATGGGTAGAATATCCCGGCCTTGAGTCAAGCAAGTACCATGACAGAGCCGTAAAGTATATGCCTGACGGCACCTGCGGTGTTATTTCCTTCGGTGTAAAGGGCGACAGAGAAACAGCGACAAAGTTTATGGACGCATTGAAGCTTGCAGCTATCGTAACACACGTTGCCGATGCAAGAACCTGTATTCTCCACCCTGCAAGCACAACACACCGCCAGCTTACCGACGAGCAGCTTCGTGACTGCGGAACAAGCCCCGATCTTCTCAGACTTTCCGTGGGTATTGAGTATGCAGGAGATATTATTGACGACATTAAGCAGGCTCTTGACTCAATTTTTGCGTAATAAAAAGAAAAGCCGATTGACTTGTTTTAAATTTAAACTGAAAGATGACCGCCGATGTACGGCGGTCATCTGAGCTTGTCTTGATATAAAAAAACCGTCCATTACGAAAGCAAAGGACGGAATTTTTTTTATTATTGTTATTTCTTTTTGTCCTCAAGACCTGCGAAGAAGTATTCGGGCTTTTTATCGGTGGTGTAGAACAAGTCAAAATTTGACAGCACCTTTCGCACCGTACTGAAGGTTTTTCCCGAACCGTGTGATTTTTTGAACTGCGACGGCGTAACACCGTGAGTTTTCATAAATGCTCTGTTGAAGGAACGCACAGTGCCGTAACCGCAATGATAGGCTATGTCAAGTATGTTCATATCGGTATCGGTTAGATAGGAGTCGGCTTTGCTCATTCTCAGTAAGGTGATATATTCCTTTACGGCAAGATTTATATTTTTGGAGAACAATTGCTGAAGTCTTGCGGGAGTTGCTCCCAGAGCACGTGACAGCACCGTTACGTTAAAGCTTTCCTCGGTGTATTTTTCACAGCATATTCTTACGGCACGTATAAACAGACTTGTGTCGGTTTTGTCGGATTTTTCAAGGGGCGTCACATTGAGAATGTCGCTGACAAAAGAAACAAGCTCCGAAAAATACCTCATATACTTTGCAGGGGCCTGATTGTTTTCAAAGCCCTTGCAAAGCCCCGACAGCTTTTCCGAAAGGTTTGGAAAGAGACTGTTCATTGTCTCGTTTTTTATGATGGGAGATTTCGGAACATATTCAAGCAGAAGCGTTCCCATTGCTCCCAGACTTTCAGGCTCGAAAAGTGCTTTGAATAAAAATGGCTTGTGTCCGTCCTCAACGCTGTAGCCGTGAAGAACGTAAGGAACGAAGAATGCCGCATCGCCTTCATTTAAGGTGGTTGTTCTGCCGTTGATGTTGACACCTATGCTTCCGCTGGTTACGCATATCAGCTCAATGTGCCTGTGCTGATGAAGAGGAAAATCACGCTCGTGAGCAACGGTTATCTGCGGATTGAGATAAAGCTCGTTTTCGTATTTTGCAGGCTGTGTCACATTTTTTCCTCCTCTCAGTGTTCTGATTTTATTTTACACGATTTTCTTCAAAAATCAACACGTAAGACAAAAGATTATATAAAACGTCTATAGTTAATTGCCAAAACGTCTATAATTAATTGACAAAGCAAACCTGCAACATTGCTTTGAAGATGTGTAAAGTGTCAAATAATCGGTTGCGGTAAAGTTAAAACAGCCGAAAATGTGTAAAAATGTAATCTTTTACGTTGTTATGGATATTGACTTTTTGCCGATAAAGCTGTATATTATAGGCATACGGAAAAGGAGGTACGGACAATGGAGCTTTGTGTTATTATATTGTTTTGTCTGTCGCTTGTAATATGCATACTTTCGGACTCTTCAATACTTATCGCCCTTGCTTTCGGTCTTTGCCTTTTCTGGCTGTACGGATTAAAAAAAGGCTTTACGCCGCTGAACCTTCTCAAAATGACCTTCACGGGAATTAATACCGTTAAAAACATACTTATAACCTTTGTGCTTATCGGAATTATGACGGCTCTCTGGCGTGAAGCAGGCACAATTGCCGTTATTGTCAGTACCGCATCAAAGCTTATAAGCCCGCCTGTGTTTTTGCTTGCCGCATTTTTACTGTGCTGCTTTGTGTCCTTCCTTACGGGAACAGCCTTCGGTACGGCGGCGACAATGGGAGTTATCTGCTCTACCATGGCGGTGTCTCTCGGTATTTCGCCCTTGTTTACGGGTGGAGCAATACTTGCAGGCAGCTATTTCGGTGACAGGTGCTCACCCATATCCACAAGTGCCATTCTTGTCAGCACGCTTACGAAATCTGACTTGTTTTGCAATCTTAAAAATATGGCAAGGTCGGCAGTTGTACCTTTTTTGCTTTCATGTGTGCTGTACGGCTTTCTGGGAAAGACTTTTTCGGCAAAGGGCAGCATACCCGATCTTACGGGCATATTTTCACGGGACTTTGAAATGGAGCTTGTGTGTGTATTGCCTGCCTTGCTTATACTTGTGCTGTCGCTGTTGAAGGTCAATGTAAAAATCGCAATGGGGGCAAGTATACTGTGTGCCGTGCCCATTTGTATTTTGCTTCAGGGAAGCGATGCTGTGTCCTTGCCGCACCTTGCCGTTTTCGGCTATACGTCTCAGGATACACAAATTGCATCAATGATGAACGGCGGAGGCATTGTGTCAATGTTAAAGCCTATGTGCATTGTTTGTCTGTCTTCGTCCTATTCGGATATTTTCAGGAAAACGGGACTTCTCAACGGAGCAAAAAGTGCCGTAAATGCAGTTTCGGAAAAAACGAATTCCTATATTGCCGCATTGCTCACATCTGCTGTAACGGGTATGATTGCCTGCAACCAGACTTTGTCAATTATGCTTACCCATCAGCTTTGCAGTGACACCGAAAAGGATAACAGCCGTCTTGCACTGAACATTGAAGACAGCGCCGTTGTTACTGCAAGCCTTGTGCCGTGGTCAATAGCATCGTCTGTTGCGCTTTCTGCAGTGTCATGTCCGCAGACGTCAATAGCCTTTGGCTTTTTCCTGTATCTTCTGCCGCTGTGGAGGGTTGTACAAAGCCTGATTTTCAGAAGGAAACATTCATAAATATTGGAAAAACACAGCGAACAATTAATAAAAATGCTCCTCAATGAGCTTAATAACAGATTTTGCCGCAAGAAAAGCCGCCTCGTTATGAGACGGCTTTTGTACTGTAAACTATTTCAGTTACACTCTGCGTTAAGAGGACCTGCAAGCTCTTTAAGATAGAAGAGACGTCCGGGGAGTGTGGGAATAAAGGTCGATGTGATGTTCTTGTCGGGACCGTAATGGAGAGTTGTAAGAAAACTCATACCCTGCCACTGCATTCCTCTGCCCAAAGCTCCGTCTGCACCGCCGATGATGTAGTCAGCCTGAAGGAAGAGACCGGGTCCTATTGTGTTGGCACGGCAGGGAACAAGAGTTGTACGGCTCTTGAAGCTTGTTATGGCATTCTGCTCAATTGTAAGGGGGTGAAGCTTTGCACCTATTCTGTAGCACTGCTTCTTCCATTCTTCAACCGTCGGGAATTCTTCGCCGAAGTGAGGCTCCCAGAAAGCAATGTGGCACATTCTGCCTATACCGAATACAAGCACAAGCTTTGCACCCTCTGCCTTGAGAGAAGCAATCTTTTCGGGATATGTGGGAAGATTGTCCTTTGTTGCAAAGTTTCTCTGAGATGCAGGAACGGTGTTGTCGCCAAGCTTGTTGAAGAAGGCTTCCTTCATGCTGTACTCAAAGGATGCAGGGTTGTCGGAAGGAAGAGTGTTTCCTTCGCCGTCAGACCACTCATCCATATTAAATGTGTAAACGTGGTCGCACTTTACGTCCCATTCCTTAAGAAAGTATACTGCCCACTTGTACATTCCCATAGGTCCTACGGGAAGAATAAGGGCAATTTTTGTGCCGTTGTCCTTAGCTTTTTTTATCTGAAGAGCAATTTCATGTCCCATAAGGGTGTCAAATTCGCCTAAGGTTTCACATTCTATGGGGTTGAAATCCTTGTGCCAGAAGTCTTCACGCTTAACGCCCATATCACAGCATCTGTCGATTTTTTCCATATCCCAGCCTTTTGGATAAAAGCCTTCCAGAAGACTGCCTTTTACTGTACTGTTAAAATCCATTTTTCATTCTCCTTGTGTAATGTATTAAAAATCAAACCATTCTTTTTTCAGCTCGTCCGTAAGAGGCTCGCCGTATTCGCACACTTCAAAAGCTTCTGCAAAATGGATTTTTCTGCCTCTTTCCTCACCGTATCTTTGGATAAGCTCACGTCTGAAGCGTGAAGCCGTCTTTGCAAACTTAAGGGCATGACCTCTGCCATTTGTGGTGAGGATTTCTTCATCGGTGGAGTTTTCGTTTATTTCATTGCCGATAAGCCACTTGTAACGCTCTTCCTTGTCTGATGGCACTTCGTCCAGTGTGCCGTAGGTGTAAGGAAGCCATTCATAAACCTGACTGTCGTTAAGGTCGGCAATTCTGTACTTTGTTTCAACCTCATCGTCAATGTCAATAACAATGTCGCCGCAGAAAGGCGGATACTTGAAGCTGTCTTCATTGTACATGATAACGGGCATAAACCTCATTGCAGGCACGTCGGGACACTCGTGAGGAACGGTGAGAAGGTAGGAAGCGTCCTGAACAAGCTGACCTGCCGCTCTGTGGTCGGCGTGGTAATCGTTGGGACGGTGTGTTATAATGAGGTCGGGACAGTACTCTCGAATATATCGGATAAGACGTTTTCTTGTTGCAAGGTCGGCAACGATGTTGCAGTCATCAATATCCCATACATCGTAGGTTATGCCAAGAAGCTTTGCTACGTTTGCAGATTCCGTGGCACGCTTTGCCGTTGTTTGCTCGGGTGTCATTACGTGATGTCCGCCGCAGCCGTTGCAAAGACTTAAGAAGCGTACATCATAGCCCTTTTTTACAAATTTGCTTGCGAGAGCGCCGCATCTGAATTCGTTGTCGTCCTGATGAGCGCCTATCATAAGAACTTTCATTTAAATCATCCTTTCAGATTTATGATACGAATTTAACATTTTTTCCGCCAATTGATTATTGACATCTACTTATATATATTATAAAATATTGTTATACAAATGTCTTTAGCAAAATTTTGCGAATATTTATCATTTTTTCCACGAGGTGAAATATGTTTCCTCTTACCGCCGTAAATAAAACCATAGAGCTTGACGGTTTTCATAACGTATATTATTTTGAATTTGGCAAATACCATCATCACGCCCCCGAAAAGCACTCATACTGGGAGATGGTTTATGTTGACAAGGGCAGAGTTCTTGCAAATACAGGCGGAAACATCTGCACGCTTGAAGAAGGTCAGGCGATTTTCCACGGTCCGGGAGAGCTTCACGCCCACGTATCAAACAAAGAGGTTGCCAACAATATGCTGGTGGTGTCATTTTCCTGCAAAAGCAAAAACGCACAGTTTTTTTCAGGAAAGGTTTTTACACTTGACAAAACCGAAAAAATGCTGCTTTCTCTGTTTATCGATGAGGCAAAGAATGCACTGGGACACATAACGGGAGATTTTTACGATAAGAGGAGCCTTGATTTTTCCGAGGAAGAGTTTGGTGCAAGTCAATTAATGAAGTTTCATTTCACCGAGCTTCTCATTAAGCTGTACAGAAGAAGTACCCCCGAAAAGCAGAAGGACAGACAGACGGCGTATAAGCTTCACGGCACCGACGAAACACTTGATGCTGTAATAGAATATCTAAAAGAGCATATTTATACCGATATAACTCTTGCCGATATATGCAACACCTTTTATGTGCGTAAATCAAGACTCAGCGTTATTTTCAAGGAATATACGGGCAAAAGTCCCATAAGCTATTTCAAATGGCTTAAGATAGAACAGGCAAAAAAGCTGCTTCGTGAGGAAAACCTGTCTGTCAGCCAGATAACCGATATGCTTGGCTATTCGGGAATACATAATTTTACCCGTTCCTTTAAAAGCTGTACGGGATTTTCTCCCACAGGCTATAAAAAAAGCGTTATGCTGCTTCAGAATTCCGACGGAAACAAGCAGAAGTGAGGATTGTGACAAAAGTGGTTGTAAAGTATTGACTTTTGCACAGTAAAGTGATAAAATGTAGTCAGTGAAATTTGTCATAAATCTGTTGAAGTTTGTAAATAATCGGAGGTTGTTATGAAAAAGACATTTTTTAAGCATGTATTTTTGCTTACAGTCGTCATACTGTGCTGTTTGCTTACGGCGGCAGCATCGGCAAGAGAACTTGTATTAACCGAAATTACCGAAATAACACTTGAAGAAACACCCAAAGCACAGCAAGGTGCACTTATGGGCGAGCCTGAAAACCGCTTCGGAAGACAAAGCCTTGCCAAGGTGGAAAATGCCGGGGCTATGCTTTATGCATACGATAAGCTGGTTGACGGCTTTGAAAATATGGAAAGCCAAATATGGCTGTCAGACGGACGTAATTACTTTATTTCCAAGGAAGAATTTAATCTCGTGCTTGAGGTTTATCTTTCTGACTATCCCGAAAACTTCTGGTTTGACGGCACATGCGATTATACTCCCTATTCAAGCAACGGCGCAGTAGCGGTGATATATCCCGAGCTTGGTCTTTACGGTGAGGTTCTTACAAAAGAGCAGATACAAGCGTTACGGGAAAAGTTTGACCGTCAAACCGACAAAATCATTGCACGTATGAATAGAGAGGTAAAGGAAGAAGCGTCGCTGTACGAAACCCAGTACAACAAGGCTCTTTGGCTTCACGATACCGTTGCCAAAACCGTAAAATACGAAGAGGGACCAAACCATCAGACAGCATACGGTGCGCTTATAGACAGACGTGCCGTCTGTGCAGGCTACTGCGAATTGTATCAGGTACTGCTGAGAAAAGCGGGAATAGAATCGTGGGCTGTGAAGGGCATGGGAAAAAATTCCATGAACGGTACTGCCGAGCCTCACGAGTGGACACTTATGTGGCTTGACGGCAACTGCGTTTATACCGACGTTACCTGGGACGACCAGGGCTCTGACGTGTACCATTTGTATTTTGCAAGAGACCTTGCCACAATTAAAGAGGACCACGTTCCAAAGGAAGGTTTTTATGCCGACAGCCTTCCTAAGACACCCTGCGACAAGTGCGGCACAAGCGGATATTTTGACCACGTTTTCGGCGACCACAAGCTGACAGAGGATAAGTTTACAGGTGAAATTGTCAGCAGTCTGCTGGAAGAAGCGGTGGACGGCAGAGTATGGAAGGCGACACTTTTTGAGGATTATGCCACAACACTTTTGAGCTGGCTTCAAGGCAATCTCGGTGATGTAATACAAGCAGGGTACAACGCAGGAATTATCGACTACTGCAAAGGCTTCAGTGCTTCTATGGGTTATGAAGGCTCATCGGGTGCAGGCAGAGAGATTCATCTTACCATCATCAACGCAGAGGACACCTTTGTGGGTGCAAATCAGAAATATGACGGCACCTGCGACGTAAGTGTCTTCAGAGATGAGGAAGACTCAGGCAAGCAGGTATCCCTTATGATTACCTACTATGACGAGGACGGCAAGACCGTGGGCGTTTCAATAAAGAATGTAACAAGCAGCTATACTGAGTTCAGCGAGGATATGCCCGAGGGTGCGGTAAGCTTTAAGACTATGGTACTTGACGGTGCAAAGCTTTCGCCGCTGTGTGATTTTTCGCAGGGATAATTAACAGAATAATGCAAGACGGAGGTTGAGATAATCAGCCTCCTTTTTTATTGTTATAATCAGACAATTCACGGCATAAACTGTAAAAACGGAGGTGTGCCTGTGCAAGCTTTTAAAATAAGCGAAAAAAGGATTGATATAAAAACTCTCGTAGGTACAAAAACGGGAATAATACAAAGCATTAAGTACCCTTTTTTTGAAAGCCGTGAGCAAGATATGGAAAAGCTGGCTGACAAAATGAACGGATTTTACGAAAAAACAGCAAGAAAATACAGCTCTTACGGCGAAAAAATCCTTTCAAAAAAGGTGGGACGTATGGCGAAAAAATGCCGTTTGCCGTTGTGTATGGGTATGAAATATACCGCTGTGGAAAACGACGGGGGAATAATAAGCGTGGTGCTTGACCTTAGCTGCTCGGAGGGGAAAAACATACGTATGCGGCGGTTTACACAGATGTGGAGCAAGGAAAAAGCAAAGCTTATGACAACGGGAGAGCTGCTTGATTTGTCGGCAAAAAACAAAAAGTATATTTTTGACCTTGTGACAGAGCAGGCGAAAAATATGAGCACAAAGGCAAACAAGGAGTTTTATCCCGATGTGGAAAAGCGCGTAAAGTATCATTTTTGCTTCAATAACTGCTTTGCTTCGCCGTCGGGAGTGGTGTTCTTTTTCGATGCGGGAACTTTGAGGCAGACAAAATACGGTGCTTGCTGTTTTGTTGTACCGTATAAAAAGCTTGACGGTATTGTAAGAATCGGAGGGCTGTGGAAAAAAGAAAAGACTGAAAATGAAAATTTGTAAATAATATATAAACATTGTCACGTTTTTTGTTGACAGTGTACAATTTGTGATATAATGTAACGGAATATCGTATTATAAGGTAAAATGGTATAATTATTTGAAAAAAGCGGAGAGAAAAATGTCAAGATACATAGAAAAAGTAGAAAATATGACACTTCCTGCCATTCCCATGCGGGGACTTGTCATTTTCCCCGGAGTGCCGACGAGCTTTGAAATAAACAGTAAGCGGTCTGTTGCTGCCATGAAGGCGGCGGCAATGTACGGCGGGAGCGTATTTCTTTCTTGTGTAAAGAATATGGATAAGCCCAACGAAAAGCCTGAGATGTACTCTATGGGTGTTGTTGCAAGAGTTAAGCAGTCGTTAAAGCTTCCCGACGGCAATTACAGGCTTCTTGTCGAAGGAATCACAAGAGCAGAAATAGCAGAAATTGTCCGTGACGAAGAATATATTACTGTAAATCTTCTTACAAAAAGCATATTCCTTCCCGATAACGGCGGAATAAAGGCTCAGGCACTTGTGGCGGAAGCCCTTGCTGCTTTTCAGGAATATATAAAGCTTATACCCAAAATTTCCAACGAGATAGTTGTAAGCATACAGGCAATAACCGATCCGGGACTTCTTGCCGACTTTATTGCGGCAAACGTGCTGTTCAGATACGAAGACAAGCAGGCAGTTCTTGAGGAATGCGATCCCTTCAAGCGACTTGAAAGACTTGTTGTCATTCTTGAAAAGGAAAGGGAAGTGCTGTCTCTCAAAAACGATTTGCACGAAAAGGTAAGGGAACGTCTGGGCGACAACCAGAGAGAGTATTTCCTCAAGGAACAGCTCAAGCTTATTCACGATGAGCTTGGTATGGCGGGCGATCCCGATGAGGACGGCTACCATGAAAGAATTGCAAAGTCGGCGTTTGACGATGAAGTAAAGGCAAGGCTCACAAAGGAAGCAAACAAGCTTTCAAAAATGGCTTTCGGCTCGTCTGAAAGCAGTGTTATAAGAAATTTCCTTGACACAATTTTAGAGCTTCCCACAGGGGTTTACACCAAGGATATCTTCAGCGTTGAAAAGGCACGTAAGGTGCTTGACGAAGACCACAACGGTATGGAAAAGGTTAAGGAAAGAATCCTTGAATATGTTGCGGTAAAGCAGTTAAGTCCTTCTCTTAAGGGACAGGTAATATGTCTTGTAGGACCTCCCGGTGTAGGTAAAAGCTCAATAGCTTCAAGCATTGCAAGGGCGATGGGAAGAAACTTTGTGCGTATTTCCCTTGGCGGTGTAAGAGATGAGGCTGATATAAGAGGTCACAGAAAAACCTATATCGGTGCAATGCCGGGACGAATCGCCGAGGCTATGACAAGAGCAAAGAGTATGAATCCGGTAGTGCTGCTTGACGAAATTGACAAGCTGTCAAGAGATGCCCACGGCGATCCTGCTTCGGCACTTCTTGAAGCACTTGATTCCGAGCAGAACAAATCCTTCCGTGACCATTTTCTTGAAATACCCCTTGATATTTCGGAGTGTATCTTTATTGCAACGGCAAACAACGCCGAAACCATTCCCGATGCACTGTATGACAGAATGGAGGTTATCAACCTTCCGTCCTACACAAGAAATGAAAAGGCGGCAATTTTCAAGGATCATCTGCTTCCAAAGCAGCTTAAGCGTCACGGTCTTACAAAGAGAAATTTAAAACTGTCGGACGATGCGGTGTTTGAGCTTATCGACGGATACACAAAGGAAGCGGGAGTCAGAAATCTTGAAAGAGAAGCGGCGTCCCTTATAAGAAAAATTGCAATGAAGATTGCCGAGGGCGAAAAGAAGAGCTTTTCACTTAAGGCTAAGGATATAAGCACAATTATGGGTGCAAGAAAGAGCAAGCCCGATCCCATGCTTTCGGAAAACACGGTAGGTGTGGTAAACGGTCTTGCCTGGACAAGTCTCGGCGGAGAAATGCTTCAGGTTGAGGTTGTTTCAATGCAGGGAACGGGAAAATTTGTGCTTACGGGAAAATTAGGCGATGTTATGAAGGAGTCGGCACAGGCGGCTGAAAGCTACATAAGAAAGCACGCCTTTGAGCTTGGTATAAAGAATCCCGAATTTTATAAGGATACCGACATTCACATTCACGTCCCCGAGGGAGCTGTGCCCAAGGACGGACCAAGTGCGGGCGTTACCATGGTAAGTGCCATAGTTTCCGAGCTTTCCGGACGTAAGGCAAGATGTGATGTTGCAATGACAGGCGAGGTTACCCTTACGGGACGAGTGCTTCCCATAGGCGGACTTCGTGAAAAGACTATGGCGGCATACAAAAACGGTATGAAGGTTGCAGTTATACCCTATGACAACATAAGCGACCTTGAAGAGTGCGACAAAACGGTGAAGGATGCAATTACCTTTGTTCCCGTAAAGCACGTAAGCGAGGTGCTGGAGGTTGTGCTTGAAGATGCGGCAGGAGAAGTGACGTCGGAAGAAAGCTTTGTTGTTCCCGCCGACAGTGTGACACAGGCAGTCCGTGCACAAATATAAATAAAGGACGGATAAAATGAATTTAAACAACGCAAACTTAATACTTACGGCAGGTCTTCCAAGCCAGCTTCCCGGAATTATGCGTGATGAAATTCCTCAGGTTGCCATGTGCGGACGAAGCAACGTAGGTAAAAGCTCACTTATAAATAAGCTGCTTAACCGAAAGAAGCTTGCACGTGTCAGTGCAGAGCCCGGAAAAACCGTGACCGTCAACTGCTATGACGTTGACTCATCACTGTATCTTGTTGACCTTCCCGGCTACGGTTACGCAAAGCGTTCCTTCTCGGAAAGAGAAAAGTGGAAAAAGCTTATTGACAGATATTTTGAAACACCCGGTCAGCGGCTTTATCTTCAGCTTGTTGACTTAAAGGTAGGACTTACCAAGGACGACGAGGCGATGGTAAGCTTTCTTACCTCGATGGATTTGCCCTTTGCGGTGGTATGTACAAAGGCTGATAAGCTCAATAAAACAAACAAGCTTAAAAACCTTGAAAGCATAAGAAAACATCCTCTTATTCCCGAAGATGCCGAGGTTATTGCATTTTCCTCGCAGACAGGAGAGGGAGCAGAGGAAGTTTGGAAGATTATCAATGAATTTTGCGATTTTGTCGGCGGTAAAGAGATTTTGTCGGAGGAAGACAAAACACAAAACGCCGAGCAATAAAAAAGGACTAAGAAAAGTGAACACGATTTTATTACACGACAACTATTCCGTAAATGAAAAAGGACACTTTACGGTTTGCGGACACGATACCGTTTCTCTTGCGGAAAAGTTCGGCACGCCCTTGTATGTTATAGACCAAGACAAGGTAAGAGAAATGTGCAGAACATACAGAAAGGCGGCATCGGATAATTTTGAGGATTTTGACATTCTCTATGCAAGCAAGGCACTTTCCTTTAAGGGAATGTACAAAATTGCGGCAGAAGAAGGAATGTGCGTCGATGCTGTTTCAACAGGTGAGATTTACACGGCAATAAGCGCAGGCTTCCCCAAAGAAAAAATATATTTTCACGGCAACAACAAGATGAAAGAAGATATTGAATTTGCCGTTGAAAACGGAATCGGCTGCTTTGTCGCAGACAACTGCGAGGAGCTTGATTTTATCAATGACGCAGCAGACAAGAACGGCGTTGTTCAAAAGGTGCTTCTCAGAATCACCCCCGGCATTGACCCTCATACCCATGCAAAAATTGCAACGGGAAATGTTGACTCAAAGTTTGGCGAGGCAATAGAGACGGGACAGGCTATGGATTTTGTAAAGCATGCACTGTCAAAGCAAAACTTAGAGCTTCTCGGTATACACTGCCATGTAGGCTCACAGAGCTTTGATCCTCAGCCTTTCATCGATGCCTGTGAGATTATGGCGAAATTTGCAAAAGCCATAAAGGACGAAACAGGCTATGAAATAAAGGTACTCGACCTTGGAGGCGGCTTTGGAGTAAGGTATCTTCCCGAACAGGAAAACCTTGACATTGCGTGGATGATTTCCGAAATTGCAAAAACCGTCAAGAAAACCGTGGCAGAAAACGGTCTTTCAATGCCAAAGATTATGTTTGAGCCGGGACGCAGTCTTGTTGCAGCATCGGGCGTTACACTTTACAGTGTGGGACACGTAAAGGAAATCAAGGGATATAAAAACTACATTCCCGTAAACGGCGGTATGACGGACAATCCGAGATATGCTCTTTATGAAGCTCCCTACTACTGTCTTATAGCAAACAAGGCAAATGAAAAGATGGATTATCACGCAGACGTTGTAGGCTCCTGCTGTGAAAGCGGAGATATAATACAGCCGGATGTGGATATCCAAAAGCCGATTTACGGCGATATTCTTGCTGTTTGTGTAACGGGTGCATACAACTACAGTATGTCGTCAAATTACAACAGATTTTTAAAGCCTGCTCTTGTGCTTGTTTCAAAAGACAAGGCGGAAATCGGGGTAAAAAGAGAAACTCTGCGGGATATTGTAAGAAACGATATATAAGAAAATAAAAAAATTATCATATAAAAAGGAAGTAAAGACAATGTTAAAGAACACAGAAAAGTCAATGGACAAAATTGTAGCCTTCTGTAAAAACAGAGGTTACGTATTCGCAGGCAGTGAAATTTACGGAGGTCTTGCAAACACATGGGACTACGGTCCTCTCGGCGTTGAGCTCAAGAACAACGTAAAGAAGGCATGGTGGAGAAAGTTCGTTCAGGAAAACCCCTACAATGTAGGTCTTGATGCGGCTATTCTCATGAATCCCCAGACTTGGGTGGCATCAGGTCACCTCGGCGGATTTTCCGATCCTCTCATGGACTGCCGTGAGTGTCACGAAAGATTCAGAGCTGACAAGATTATCGAAGACTGGTGTGCAGAAACAGGCTTTGAGCTTGGCACAAGTGCAGACGCAATGAGTCAGGAAGAAATGAAGGCGTTCATCGATGAACACAACATTCCCTGTCCTTCCTGCGGCAAGCACAACTTCACCGATATCCGTCAGTTCAACCTTATGTTCAAGACATTCCAGGGTGTAACCGAGGACGCAAAGAACACCGTATACCTCAGACCTGAAACAGCTCAGGGTATTTTCGTAAACTTTGCAAACGTACAGAGAACAACAAGAAGAAAAGTTCCCTTTGGTATTGCACAGATAGGCAAGTCCTTCAGAAACGAAATCACTCCCGGTAACTTTATTTTCCGTGTACGTGAATTTGAACAGATGGAGCTTGAATTCTTCTGTAAGCCCGACACCGACCTTGAATGGTTTGACTACTGGAGAAGCTACTGCAAGGAATGGCTCCTCAGCCTCGGTATGAAGGAAGAAAACCTCAGACTCCGTGACCACGATCCCGAAGAGCTTTCCTTCTATTCAAAGGCAACAACAGACTTTGAATTCCTCTTCCCCTTCGGATGGGGCGAGCTGTGGGGTATTGCCGACAGAACAAACTATGACCTTACCCAGCACATTAACACTTCAAACAAGGACCTTTCTTACTTCGATCCCGAAACCAACGAAAGATACATTCCTTATGTTGTTGAGCCTTCTCTCGGTGTTGAAAGATGCTTCCTCAGCTTCCTTTGCGATGCTTATGACGAAGAAGAGCTTGAAGGCGGAGATGTAAGAACAGTTCTCAGACTTCATCCTGCACTTGCACCCTTCAAGGCTGCAGTTCTTCCTCTTTCCAAGAAGCTTTCCGATAAGGCAACAGAGCTTTACCACGACCTTCAGAAGAGCTTTATGGTTGATTATGACGAAGCAGGCTCTATCGGTAAGAGATACAGAAGAGAAGACGAAATCGGTACTCCCTTCTGCATTACCGTTGACTTTGATACAGAAACAGACGGCTGCGTAACCATCAGAGAAAGAGACTCCATGACTCAGGAAAGAATTAAGCTTGAAGATGTAAAGGCTTATATTGAATCAAAGCTTGACTTTTAATTAAAATATATTCAGCGGGTCGATGTGGGCATCGACCCCTACTATTTTGTAGAAATCATGTTTGTTAAGAGGTAAATATGATAAATTTCAGAGCAATTGAACAGAAAGATAAAGAATTGTTTTTTGAGCTGTCCGAGGAGTTTTACAATTCTCCCGCAGTTCTTGCACCGATAAATCCCGAATTTCACACAAATGCTTTTAATGAGCTTATGAGAAGCCGTGACTATCTTGAATGTTACATCATCGAGTATGACGGCGAAACCGCAGGCTTCGGTCTTCTCAACATCTGCTACTGCCATGAGGCAGGCGGTAAAATGGTGTGGTTTGAGGAGTTGTATATCCGTGAACAATTCCGCAGCCACGGAATAGGCAGAAAGTTCTTTGCCTTTGTCGAGCAAAATCACCCTGCAATGCGCTATCGCCTTGAGGTGGAAAAGGAAAATGAGAGGGCGGTTAAGCTGTACAAAAGTCTGGGATATGATTTTCTTGAATATGACCAGATGATTCGTGATATGTAAAGGAGAATAGCTTATGCAACAGGATAAAAATTACGACGAAAACTTTACCCGTCATGAAACTATGTCCGACGATAAGACGGATTGGTATGAGGTTACAAAAAAGGAATTTGATTTGTACGGTTTGGTGAAGGAGGAAAGTGACTTTTTTTCAAGACGTATGCCTGATGATGTGGCGAAAGATGTAAATGGCGGAGTCAGAACCATGTGCAGATACGGTGCAGGCGCAAGACTTTTGTTTTCCACAGATTCTTCCTTTGTGTCGCTAAGGGTTGAATATGGACCCGGTATGCTTCCTACTGTTTGTAACCATATTGTGGTTTACGGCTTTGATTTGTATAAATCCGACGAAAAAGGGGAGGAAACCTTTGTTGCGGCATACCGTCCTCCGGCAGATTTCAACAAGGAAAACTGCGACTATACCGCACAGACAAGAAACAACGGTGTTTTGACGCAGTACACACTTAATTTTCCACATTTCTGCGCAATCAAAAAGCTGTATATCGGTATTGAAAAGAATAAAAAGCTAAGTCACGGCAAAAAGTATCGAAATGACGGAAAGCCTGTTGTATTTTACGGCTCGTCCATAACTCACGGTGCTGCGGCAGGACGTCCCGGTAATACGTATGAAAACTTTATTTCACAGAAATATAACCTTGACTATGTAAACCTCGGTTTTTCAGGCTGTGCAAGAGGCGAGGAGGCTATGGCAAAGTATATTGCAAGCCTTGACATGAGTGTTTTTGTCTGCGATTATGACCATAACGCCTATACTCTTGAACTTTTGAGGGATACCTACTATCCTCTTTATAAGGCAGTAAGAGAAAAGCACCCCGATATTCCGTATATTATTGTCAGCCGTCCCGATAGACGTACTAACCCTTATCAAAGTGATGTTGAACGCTTTAATATCATTTACGGATGCTATGAACGAGCAAAAAGCGAAGGCGATAATAATGTTTATTTCATCTCCGGCGACAGTCTTTTTGAAGGTGAATTTGAAAACTCCTGCACTTCCGACGGTTGTCATCCCAATGACATAGGATTTATGAGAATGGCAGAGGTTATCGGTGAACTGGTAAATTCTGTACTTGAATGAGAAAAATATTTGTCGAAAAGCTATCACGTTAAATGGCATAACACATATATTGCAGAGGTTGATGCTTGCGTCAGTAAGCGATTTGAGGTCGATAAAACATCGACCTCTCTTTTTTGTTATGATTATATATAATCTGCAAGATTTATAACGGGAATTCTGTTTTTGACAGCAAAATTCAGTGCGTTATATGCACCGCCGGATTTCTTGGTTACATAACAGATGACAAGATTCGAACGCAAAATCATGGAGTTGTTTCTGGCACGGATTTGTGCTTTGAAGTGAGTGACGGATGGAGATGAAAATATTTCAATACGGTCATAGTATTGGCAAAAAGAATTTTCATTGTTTTTTAACTCTGCAGAAGAATAAGGGAGCACCAAAACGTGTTCAATGCCGTGGGAATATTCAGATTTGAGCTTGCGGAGCGTAGATGAAATAAATTGATCGAACTCGCCGTTTCTACCGATTAGAAATTCAACATATTCGTTCTCACATATTATTTTTTTTAGAATGCGTTCAAGTGTGTTTTCTGAATTCAGATGTTCCGAAAAATCTCTGTGTCCGAAAAAAGACACGGTAAATATGTTGAGCATATCACCACTCCTGATATATAATGTATACATTATATAATGTGAAAGTCTATTTGTCAATACAGAAAATCACTTATCATATATGAATAAATGACTGATGTATACATAATATATGGTGGGTGAAACAATGAAGCTTAGAATTTTGGAAATTCTTGAACAAAAAGGAAAAACGAAGTATTGGTTGTATATACAGCTTGGATTGAGTTATCAGAATTTCAATAAATTGGTCAACAATCAGACAACGGCAATAAAATTTGAGAATCTGAAGGCTTTGTGTGATATACTTGAGTGTACGCCTAACGATTTGTTTGAAAATTATAGTGAATAACGGTATTTGCTCTGCAGTGCAGAGCATTTTTTATAAAAGATAGGAAAAATCAAAAAAACATATTGCAAAAAACGTATTTGTGTGATAAAATAACTTGGTTAAGATGTACCTTGGAGGCAGACGTGAGAACAAAGAATAACGGATTCAATAAAAAAATATTTGTAATGCTTCTGGAAAAGGCAAAGGGAGAACGTACAACACGTAAATTTGCCGAGGATTGCTCCATCAGCTATGTTCAGCTTCATAAGCTGGAAATGGGACTTCAGGATAATCCTCCCGGAAGAACGCTTCTCATAAAGCTTGCGGAAAACAGCGAGGGCGGAATTGAGCTTGAAGATTATCTTTTCGCCTGCGGCGAGGATAAAAAGGAAACAGGCGAAAAAGAAAAGGTACGCACAAAAAGTAAAAGCCTTGATATCCAGAGCCTTTACGATAAGCTGTCACGTGGGCAGAAGAAGACAGTATACGATTTTGTAGACTATCTGCTTAATTTCAAGGAGCATAGATAAACGCTAAGAATAATTTTCACATAAAGGAATCAGGTGACGAAATGTTTCAGAAACCAAAAGGAACGGTAGATATTCTGCCGGAAGAAACTGCCATTTGGCATAAGATTGAAGAAGTAGTAAGAGAATGTACAAAAAATGCGGGCTTCCGTGAAATCAGAATTCCCACATTCGAGCTTTCGGGCGTGTACAAAAGAGGTGTGGGAGATACAACCGATATTGTTCAGAAGGAAATGTTCACCCTTAATGACAGGGAAGGAACGGAATTTTGCCTTCGTCCCGAGGGAACGGCAGGCGTTGTAAGAAGCGTTATAGAAAACGGACTTTTCAATGAGCCGATGCCTTTGAAGCTGTATTATCTCGGTCCGTTCTTCAGATATGAAAAGCCTCAGGCAGGAAGAAGCCGTGAGTTCTATCAGTTCGGTATAGAAATGTTCGGAGCTGAAACCGCAACCGCTGACGCTGAGGTTATTGCTCTTGGCGACAGAGTTATAAAGAAGCTGGGACTTCGTGCGAGCCTTAATATTAACTCCATAGGCTGTCCCTGCTGCAGACCTAAGTACCACGATGCACTTCGTGATTACTTCAAGAGCCGTGAGGACGAGCTTTGCGGAACATGTAAGGAAAGACTTGAAAAGAATCCTTTGAGAATTCTGGACTGTAAGAGTCCCATCTGCTCTGCCATTGCAGACAGTGCACCTAAGACAATCGACCATCTTTGCGAAGATTGCAGCACTCACTTTGAAACCTTAAAGAGCACACTTGACAGCCTTGAAATTGAATACAGCATCAACCCCAGAATTGTAAGAGGACTTGACTATTACAGAAAAACTGTATTTGAATTTATAAGCGATGACATCGGTGCACAGAGCACGGTCTGCGGCGGCGGAAGATACGACGGACTTGTGCAGCAGCTTGACGGACCTGAGCTTTGCGGTATAGGCTTCGGTATGGGACTTACAAGAATAGTTCTTGCCATGAAGGCTAAGGGAGAAAAGGGCGAGCTTGACCTGCCTAAGAATCCCTCACCTGTTCTTTATATTGCACCTATGGGAGACAGAGGTGTGGCGTATGCCATAAAGACGGTTACGGCTCTTCGTGAAAAGGGACTGTATGCAGAATGTGATGTTGTTAAGAGAAGCCTTAAAGCGCAGATGAAATATGCAGATAAAATCGGTGCAAAATTTGTTCTTGTTGTGGGCGATAATGAGCTTGACGAGGGCAAGGCGACCTTGAAAAATATGAGCAACAGAGATGACAGCAGAGAAGTTGAGCTGGATAAGGTTGCTTGTCTTGAATTTTAAAGCAGAAAACGAAAGGAGCTATTCAAAATGGCTGAATTTTTAGGAAATACAAAAAGAACAGACTATTGCGGCGACGTCCGTGACGGTCATATCGGGAAAACAGTAACGGTTATGGGCTGGGTGCAGAAGGCAAGAGACCTGGGTGTGCTTTGCTTTATTGACCTGAGAGACAGAACGGGTATCGTTCAGCTTGCATTTGACGAAGGTACAAGTGCCGACGTTATGGAAAAGGCAAAGAGTGCAAGAAGTGAATACGTTCTTGCTGCTACAGGTACTGTACGTGAAAGAGACAGCAAGAATGCAAATATCCCCACAGGTAATGTTGAAATTTACGTAACCGAGCTTAAAATTTTGGGAGAAAGCCAGACTCCTCCCTTTGAAATTGTGGAAAACTGTAAGTCCAACGAGGAGCTGAGACTTAAGTACAGATACCTCGACCTTCGCCGTCCCGATATTATGAAGAATATCCTTATCCGTCATAAGGTGGCAAAGATTACACGTGACTACTTTGACGAAAACGGCTTTATCGAAATCGAAACTCCTATGCTTATCAAGTCAACCCCCGAGGGCGCACGTGACTACCTTGTTCCCAGCCGTGTTCATAAGGGCTCATTCTATGCACTTCCTCAGTCACCTCAGCTTTATAAGCAGCTTAGTATGGTTGCAGGCTTTGACAGATATATGCAGATTGCACGCTGCTTCAGAGACGAGGACCTTCGAGCTGACAGACAGCCTGAATTTACTCAGATTGACCTTGAAATGTCCTTTGTTGAAATGGAAGACGTTCTGGCTATCGGCGAAGGCTTTATGAAGAGAGTGTTCAAGGAAATTCTTAATGTTGATATTCCCACACCTCTGCCAAGACTTACCTTCAAGGAAGCAATGGAACGCTTCGGAAGCGATAAGCCCGATACAAGATACGGTATGGAAATTACCGACATTACCGAAGTAGTAAAGTCAAGCGACTTTGTTGTATTCAAGGGCGCAATTGAAAACGGCGGCTCTGTTCGTGCAATCAAGGCGGAAGGCGCAGTATCAAAGCTTACAAGAAAAGAAATCGATAAGCTTACTGAGTTTGTAAAGGGTATCGGCGGTAAGGGTATCGCATGGATAAGATACACCGAAGAAGGCGTCGCTTCCTCCTT
Source organism: Eubacteriales bacterium (assembly GCA_045539625.1). Taxonomy (GTDB): domain Bacteria; phylum Bacillota; class Clostridia; order Oscillospirales; family CAG-382; genus UMGS1387. The sequence goes on from JAZQFS010000064.1 coordinate 73,412, forward strand.
TGCAAAGTTTATGACAGAGGACGAAATGGCAGCCATCGCTTCGGCTATGGATGCAAAAACAGGCGACGTTGTAATGATTATTGCCGACGGTAACACCAATAAGGTGCTTTCACAGCTCGGTGCTCTCAGAACCGAGGTTTCCAATAAGCTTGGCATTGAAAAGAACGGCTATAACCTTCTCTGGATTACAGAATTTCCTTTCTTTGAATATGATGAAGAAAGCGGAGAATGGCTTGCAATGCACCATCCCTTTACCTCTCCTCTTGATGAATGTCTTGAATACCTTGAAACAGATAAGTCAAAGGTAAGAGCAAAGGCATACGACCTTGTTCTCAACGGCATTGAGCTTTCCAGCGGCTCTATCAGAATTACAAACCCTGAGCTTCAGAACAGAATGTTTGCACTTCTCGGTATGTCTCAGGAAGAAGCATATGAAAAGTTCGGCTTCCTCACAGACGCCTTCAAGTACGGTGCACCTCCTCACGGCGGTATGGGTATCGGTCTTGACAGACTTGTAATGCAGATGCTTCAGTGCGAGAGCCTTAGAGATGTAATTGCATTCCCCAAGGTACAGAATGCTACAGAGCTTATGACTATGTGTCCTGCGCCCGTTGATAAAAAGACACTTGACGAGCTTGGCATTACTCACGTTGAAGAGAATAAATAAGCTTAATTTACTGTGAAAACTCCCGGCATTTGAAAGATTGTTCTTATGCCGGGCGCTTTGATTTAAGGAGAAAAATATGAAAAAGACGCTTTTGCTGCTTGCACTTTTTACGGTGCTTGTTACAGGCTGTGTGCAAAAAGAAATACCTGCAGATGATGTGATGGAGGACTCTTCCGTGATAGAAGAACAGCTGCCACGGGAACAAGAGGTTCTTTCCTCGCAGGAAACAGCAGAAATATATCTTTCCCAAAAGGAATTGTGGCAGTATGACGGTGACCATATTCCTATGATGGGGTATTCCTATTGCCTGCTTGACCTTGACTTTGACGGAGTGTGTGAGCTTATAAGGAATGTCAACGCCGGCAGCGGAAGATTCAGTTACAATGAATACTACAGAATAAACAGCGATAGCCGCAAGGTGGAAATAATCCCTGCGGACGATATGGAAAACGGCAACGGATACGATTACGGGCGGTTTGAAGATGAGATACGGCTTCTTTCGGGTGTGTCGGATAATTTGCGGTTTTTCTTTTGTAAAAACTATACCCGCATTTCCACAGGTGTATATACCTTGGATTACGGAAAAATGTACCTTGCCCCCGATGGAATACACACCGAAATACTGTTCGGCGAATACCACGATGAAAGAGATGAAGCAAACCAAGAGCATCTTTATAATGTAAAGGAAAACGGCAATTTTAGAGATGTTGATAAACAGACCTATGACGATTGTATGACAAGTTTTTTGGCTGAGAATTACGATTCGGATATGAAGTGGTCTTGCATAGACGGGGCTGAATTTGACTCAGCCGACGGCGATACCCAAAAGCAGATGCTGACGGACGCCTGTGAGAAATTCACCTGCGTGCTGTTTTTCTATGACTGACAAAGAAAAGAATTGATTACATTTTCCGCAAAGGCGTGTCAAGCAGGCACGCCTTGTTTGTTTTGCTGTCGAAGTATGAGCAAAGTTACGGAAGATGTGCGAAAACTCCCGACCGAAAAGCCTTGAAAGTGCCTGACAAACGGCGTTATAATTATATTGAAATAACAACACGGAGGTTTTGTATATGAAAGAAATGCCAAAAGCGGGCTTTGTTTGTACAGGTGAAAATGCACTTGAGCTGTCAGGTGCAATATGCTGCGGCGGACGGCTTATGAGATACTTTAACGAAAAAGGCTTTGCTACGGGAGGGTGTTATTCCTGTATAGCACCGTCAAAACAGCAGGACGTTCTTAAGGAAAGAATAATCAATCTTTGCTTGTGTAACGATGTTGTTGTGACAATCGGCTGTGAAGGCTTCAGAAGCTCGGACGTACTGCCCGATGTAATCTTGGAAATCTCAGACCGTACGGTAACGCCATTTGTAAATGGGCTGTGCGGGGAAGAATACGTTGATGCGACTTTGAGAAAAACGGTAAAGTGCTTTCCGTCAAGGGCAACGGCGGTTATGTATGAAAACTGCCTTGTTCTCAATTTGCCCAGCGATGTGACAACGGCTCTCGGGAGACTTGCGGCACTTATGAGCTCGGTGGGATTTATTGTGGCGTCGTCAGGTAAAAAACGGCCCTTTCAGTCTGTAAATTTAGGAGAATTGACCGCCGATTTTTACACAACTTGAATTTTTCAGCGCCATTACACCGATAGTTAATAAATAAAGTCACAATTGTTCATTGAATGTTAAACAAGTTTACTTAATTTTGGAATATAATTAACGTAAGCAAGAGATTTGTTTAACAAATTGCAAATTCACATAGATTTAGTAACAGAAAGGATGAACAAAAATGGGACTTAAAATTCTCATAGCAGACGACGATACCAATATCTGCGATTTATTGAAGCTTTATCTTGAAAACGAGGGTTATGAAATCGTAACCGCAAATGACGGCATCAAGGCTCTTTCCGCATTTAAGATTTATGAGCCTGACCTTGTGCTTCTCGACATTATGATGCCCAGAAAAGACGGCTGGCAGGTTTGCCGCGAAATCCGCGAAATGTCCTCAAAGCCCATCATTATGGTAACAGCCAAGGGCGACGTTTTTGATAAGGTTCTCGGTCTTGAGCTTGGTGCGGATGACTTTATCACAAAGCCCTTCGATATGAAGGAAGTAAGTGCAAGAGTAAAGGCAGTTCTCAGAAGATATTCGGGACATGACAACGATGACAGCGAAGTTATCAAGTTTGATAACCTTGAAATCAGCCTTCAGAAGTACGAGCTTAAGCTTGCAGGCAAGGCAGTTGACATTCCTCCCAAGGAACTTGAGCTTCTCTACTTCCTTACCTCCAACTACAACAGAGTATTCACACGTGACCAGCTTCTTGACAAGGTTTGGGGATTTGATTACTTGGGCGACTCAAGAACAGTAGATGTACATGTAAAAAGACTGCGTGAAAAGCTTGAAGGCGTTTCCGACAAGTGGACACTTAAGACTGTATGGGGCGTAGGCTATAAGTTTGAGCTTCTTCAGCAGTAAGATTTAACTTAATAACATTAAAGGGACTGTATCAAAACGCTTTTGACAATCGCGTTGTACCGTCCCTTGTTTTTATATTTAGTTTAATCTATCGAGAGGAAAACCCCCGGCGAGGGTTTTCCTCTTTTTCGTCCTTTTAGGACGAAAAATTCACCTTTCCTGCGCTTTATGAAGCATAAGGAGTTTCGCCGTCTGCGGACGGCGACCAAAGACGCTGTCTTTGGAAACTGCAAGCCTTTGAAAAGGCGTGATCTAAACTTTCATAATGGTTTTGCGACAGCCTTTTTTACGCATAAAAAAGCTCAACCGCTTTGAACGGTTGAGCTTTGAGTTTTTTTGTTAACGTCCGCCTGCAGAGCCTCCGCCGCCGGCGCCCGTTGCCGTATCGCCGTATTCTTCCTTTACTATTTCTCCCACAAGGGTTGCCGAAAGGTCGCCGATTGCGCCTACAAGGTCGCCCATTCCTGCGTGAAGAAGGTCAAGGTCGGTGTATACAAAATAGCCGCCTGAGCCGTCAGGTCCGCCAAGCCATACTTCGGTTCCGATAACCGAAACAAAGAACATCGCATCGGGCGAGCCGCCTGTGTACATTTGTACAACATACGCCATATCCTCACCGTTTATGTAGTTGTCCACTACTTCATAGGTGTATATTTCTTCGCCGCCTGTTGCTTCCTCGAGAATGTCACCAAGCATACCGTTAAGCATACCGCCCGTAAACCTGTCAATAACACGCTTTGCAAGGTCGATTGCTTCTTCTTCGGTAATGTATTCAATTCCTGCTGTGCCGGGAAATTCGGGAAACTCAAATACGGGAACTGTGTCCTGTGTGGGGTTTTCTATTGGTGTGCCGCGCGTTTTAAGTACATCGGCATAAACGGTGTCGTCCCATTTGTAGGCTGAAGCCTCGGAGGGGGTAAAAATGTCCTTTTCCATACAAACAAGATATTCTGCAACCTTTTGATTCTTGTCCTGCAGAACCTTTGCACTGTTGGCAGCGTTATTTCTGCCTTCCTTCCACCAAGCGGTTTTTGAGGTGTCCTCAAAGGAAGCGGCTGCCGTATTTCTTGCTATGTACGAGAATTTGAGATATGCATACAGTGCACTTACCATTTCGTCAAGAGCCTTTTCGTTTGCACCGCCTGCCGCCGTTACCTTGTTGCGGTAGTCGTAGTAAATGCCCAGGGCGTCGTCCTGATATCTTATGGCGTACTCTGAAATCATTCTGTTTTCTGCGGCATCAATTCCCGTTTTTAAAGGACCTATGCCTGAAACAAAGTCCCATACAAAGCCGCCTGCTTCGAGCATTGTACCAAACAGTCCCATACCTGCCGTTATTGCACCGTCAACCTTGTCCTTGACGGTATCTCTTGCAACCTCACGTACTGCCGCCACAAAATCGTTGTCGGCTGTGGCGAATCTTTCAAATACGTCGGCTTCCTCGTAGTCGCTGTCCTTGACATAAATCTGAAGCGCCGAAACGGCACGCTCATTCTTGCCAAGGAAGACGAGATAGTTTTCCATTACGCTTACAAAGGTTAAAAAGCCGTCAAGTATTTTTGCACTTGAATCACCGAAGTTGTCGTATTGCTTGCCCATTTCGGTGAAAATTTCGTCGGCGAGCTTGTTGAAGTTGTTTTTGTTTTCCTTCATTGCCTTCTGTACATTCTGTACGGCATTGCTCTTCTGAAGCTTGGGGTGTTCTGCAAGTACTCTGTCAATAAACTGACGTGTTTTGATATCTTTTATGGTTATATAATCCCGAATATCGCTTGTATGCTCGTTAATATCCATAAAGTTGTCATAAGCATCGGCGGAATTTGCAAGAATCTTGACAAACTGCTTGTCGGTTTCCTTTATTTCCTGCTGTGAAGGAGAAATAAACGCCTTTGCAATAATCTCGGCGTAGCCCGCATCAACATAGTAGCTGTTGAAGTTTGCCGCCATCATGCAGCCCCATGCACTTGGTTCAAGGCTGAGAAGCTTGTTGGTGCAGGAAGCAAAGGTCGCACCTGTCACGCCAACAATGTAACCGCCAACCGACTGTCCTACCTCGTCAATCCAGTCAAAGCCCAGATTGCGTACTTCGTTGTGTGCTTTGTTTGCAATGGAAATGGGATTGTACATTGAAGAGGTGATGTGGATTGTTCCGTTTTCGGGCATTGCCTGAAGGTGGAAAAGCTTTACTGCAAATTCAAAGGGAAGCCACGTAACTCCGTTTTCGTATAAAACATCGTAGGGGGCGGTGTACATAATGTTGTCGCCCACATAAATTACGGAAACCTTGTCGGAATTGAGCATAAAACGTACAACGTGTCCCGTGGAGTCCGAAACGTATGCACATTCGGTAACGGTCTGATTGTATTCGTAGCTGTAGTCACCGCCTGTGACAAGTGAAAAGTCCTCGGCTTTTATGTAAACCTTGCCTGTATCCTTGGCAGATGACCGGAGCACCATAAAGTCAATGGAGCTTGTAAAGGTATTGGAATAATTGTCGGTGTGGACAACGTTAAGATTGTAGTATTTGCGAAGAGGGTATTCGCCGTCATCAGCAAAAACGGGTGCGGCACATATAAATACCATACAAAAAGCAAGTAAAAGTGAAATAAATCTTTTTTTCATCACTGCTGTTCCGCCTTTCCGAACATCGCCTCATTCAGCTCGTCCATAGCACGCTGATATATTATATTGTAACCGCTGTTAAAGCCGCCGCACACGGCATCGGTAAACTCGGGAGTGTAGTAGTTGCCCTTCCAGTCGATGGAGAAAATGTGCTTGCGTGCATATTGAATTTCAACGGTTGAGGTGCATCTTGGTGCATCAACAACGTACTGCTCCAGCATTGCAAGAAGCTGATTTTCGTCAGTGACGCTTGCAGGATCGATGCTGAGTAGCCAGAATTCAAGGTCGGGAGCGGTGATATTGTATGTAACCGAGGAAGCACCGAACAGACCGTTGATGCTCTTTCTTTCGGCGTGAATATAGGGGAGAACTGTCTTTGTAATAGGACCGTAATCGCTGTTGAAATGCTCGTCGCTCATCATATCCTTGATGTAATTGGGAAGCTCATCATAAGCATTCTGTGTTCCGTCAAGGTCAAGGCTTCCGCTGTTGAGAGTTTCAACAACATCTTCGCTGTGCAGATAAAGAGTCACGTAGTTTCCTGCGGCAAACCATATGAAAAACAGAACTCCGAAAATTATAATATTTGCAAAAATAAAACGGAAAATCCAAGGAACTCTGTGCTTTTTGCCGTTGGGATTTTGCTTCTTTTCCTTTTTTTGCTTTTTCTTATTTTTTCCGCCCGCAGGCTCTGCATACATTTCGGCGGGAAATTGTCCGTCGTTGACCGACCTGTAAGCTGTCTGTCCGTTTTGGGAAGGAACAGGAGCATAAATGCCGTCGGCAGATGTGTCGGGAAGGGCTGTGGGCACAGGTTGAGGTACGGGTGTATATGCACCGTCTGAATCGGGCTCGCAGACGGGGATTGTGTTTTCTTCCTCGGGCGAAGACATTGTAACAAAGCTTTCGTACTCGGTTACGGCAGGTGCCGCGGGCTGAGGTGTGGGCTGAGATACAGGCTGAACAGGTGCCTGCACAGGCGCCTGAATGGGGGCTTGTGCCGTAATCGGTTCCGAGGGGGCACAAACGGGAGCAGGCTGTTGTGCGACAGGTACAACGATAGGCTGTACAGGCTGAGGAGTCTGAACAGGCGGAACAGGCACATTGGGTGTTGCAGGCTGTGCAGGTTTTATAACTATTGTAGAAATGTTGAAACCGCAGTTGGGACAGAAATTGACTTTTTCGGTGTCATTTTCCGTTCCGCATTGAGGGCAAAAGATTCTCATAAGGGTAATCCTTTCATATATGATATTAAGTATGCAATAATTGTACTAAAATCGGCGGGATTTGTCAATAAAAAACAGCTTGAAATTTATATAATAATAAATGTATAAAAGAAGCCACAAGCGGGAAAGATACTGATAATGTGAATATAATACCGAGTGTGATTGGCATAATGGGGCTGCTAATGACATTTTTTGACAAATAATGCACATTTTGGGAAGCTGAGTTTTGTACCATTTTGACAAATCGGCAAAAAAGCGAAAAAAACTCTTGACAAATGTATGGCTGTTGTGGTAATATATTCAAGCGCTCGAGAGAGCTGGCACAACCGAGAAGCGAGTCAAAAACTTTTTTAAGAAAAATAAAAAAAGTACTTGACAAGGAGATAAGGTTGTGATATAATAACAAAGCTGTCCGCGAGAGCGGGAAGCGAACGGACCTTGAAAATTGAACAACGAAAGACGAGAAAACAAAGCCCTTGAA